>JBBRFU010000036.1:0-28239 GCA_038241315.1 Acidimicrobiales bacterium
CGACGTCGCCGCCGGCGGTGGCGTGGTGGTGGCCGATTCGATCGTCGAATCGGCCCTGACCACCCGCGGCCGCCTGGTGGCGATCCGCTCGAGCCTCCTCGAGTCGGCCGATGGAGGATCGGCCGCCACCGTCCTGACCACAGGGGCCACCGGTGCCTCGCACCTGGCCGGCTCAGTGGTCGCCGTCCCGCACGCCACCCTCATCCCGTTCGGCCTCAGCTTCCCCGGCGGCCAGGCCACCTGTGCCGGGCCCGCGCCCGTCTCGGCGTCGTACCAGTTCGTGGAGGTCCCGTGCGGCCCGATGGCGGGGACCGGTGACGGGAGCGGCGACGCCAGGGCGACCACCACCTACACGTACCGCGTCACCGGCACCTTCGGCTACCAGCAGATCGGGCACGTGCACGGCCTCCCGGCCTCGTCGCCGCTGGTGGACGCCATCCCGGTGGGTCACGGGGCGTGCGGCGCGGGCGCGGTGGACGTCTACGGCCAGCCCCGCGGGGTGGACGGCGACGGGGACGGCATCGGCGGTTGCGACATCGGGGCGGTGGAGCGCCAGCCGTAGCCGGCACGAGCCGGGCAGCGTGCGCATCGCCGCATCTCGACCCTGCACGCCCAGCGTCCACGCACCGGCTGAGACGGGCAGCTCGCCGGTCGGTGGACGGGGCTCGAGGAGGCACCACGACGCCGGGTTGTCGGCCGCCCCGACCACCGTCGCGCGGCGTTGCCGAGCCGAGGGCTCGCGGCCACGACCAGGGTGCTCCTCGACGGGTCCGACTCGGCGGCGACGCCGGGACTAGACCGACCGGTCAAGTCTTGTCAGACTCGGGCGGCGCCCCGGTCATCCACGATCCGCCGAGGCCGACGGGAGCCCCATGTCGATCGAGACGTTGCGAGATCGCGTCCGCCACCAGCGCGACGAACTGCCCGGTGTGTACGGCGACATCGACTTCGACCTGGTACCCGAGCGGCTGGCGCTCGGCCCCGATGACGAGTCGGACCTGCCGTCGTTCGTGGAGATCACCCGCGCCGAGCTGTTCGCGGACACCGACCTCATCGACCTGATGAGCACCGCGACGATGCTCGGCGACGTGATCTGCGACGCCTACGTGGCCCGCCTCCCCGAGTACGGCATGCACGGGTTGATCCAGATGGTGCGCACCGCCTGTCGCGACGGGCTCGACGCCGTGGAGGACCCGCCGGCCGAGCTCGTCGCGTTCATCGAGGCGATGGAGCACATCCCCGACTGGATCGACCTCGACCTGGTCGAGCGGGGCGCTCGCCGGGAGCGGGTCACCGCCGCCCTCGTCTCCCCCTTCGCCGTGCGGGGGGCGTTCCTCGCCACGTTCATCAACGAGTACGCGGCCCTGCCCATGGCGCTCACCGGGTCGCTCTCGGACAAGCGAGCCGCCAAGCGGGTCAACGAGACCGCGAGCTTCTTCGCCTCCACCGTCCTGCCCGGCGGCATGGACCGCGACGGGCCGGGCTTCGAGGCCGCCGCCATGGTGCGCCTCATGCACTCCATGGTCCGGTACAACGCCCTCCGCAGGTCCACCACGTGGGACCAGGCTCGCTTCGGGATCCCCATCCCCCAGGTCGACCAGATGCCGGCCGGCCTCATCGGCGCGTTCCTGACCTCCGCCGCCGTGGTCAAGCAGGGCCGGGACGCCTTCGACGAGTCGGAGCGGGCCCTGATCGAGATGTCCCGCTACCGGTGCCACCTCCTCGGCCTCCCCGAGGAGCTGCTCCCCACGGACCCGCACGGGATCATCCGCGTCTTCCTCGCTCGCGCCGCCACCCTCCGCAAGGGCTTCGACGACGCCACCTGCGGCGAGCTGGTCCGGGCCACCATGGGCGCCTACCTGCGGCCCGACCGCTCGCTGCGGAACCAGGTGGCGGAGACCTTCGAGCGCAGCTTCAGCACCGCCTTCTTCATCCGGGCGTTCCTCGACGGCGACCGCGAGCGAGCCGCCGAGATGGGTGTCCACCAGAGCCACCTCGACACGGTGAAGGTGGCGGTCGCGGCACCGTTCGTCATCGGTCGGCTGAAGGCCGTCCAGCTCCTGGACGGGATCACCCCGCTGCGGCCGATCGTCGACACCTACGTCACCTGGCTGCTCCGCCAGCGGCTGCGCAGCTACGGCCACGCCGAGTTCCGCACCGACGCCGACACCTACCGCCACGCCGGCCGGCACGCCCCGGCCGGGACCTCCCCCGCCGACACCTGACCGCCTCGCGGCCGACCTCCGCGTCCCCGAGGTCGCCGCCGTGATCGGTCGCCGCGACGGCGGCTAGTCGTCGTCGGCGATGCCACCGAACCCGAGGCCCCAGAACCCGCCCATCCGGGCGTTCGTCGGGTTGCGGAACGAGACCACGAGCAGCTCGTCCCCCTCGGGCACCTCGTCGCCGGTCACCGTGACGGTGGCCGTGGCCTCGGTGGCGCCGGGGGCGAAGGTGACCACCGCGCTCGCCGGTGCGTAGTCGAGGCCGGGAACGGCGGCCACGTCGCCCCATGCCGGGTCGTGGACCGTGGCCCACTCGACGGTCACCGTCCGGTTCGACGGCGCCGACAAGGTCACCGGCATCTGGAGCGTGGTCGTGGGGCCGTCACCTTCGACGACGGTGGCGCCCCCGGGAGCCACGACCGGTGGCGGCGGGTCGGGTGGCGCGAAGGCGATCGGCGCCTCGACGGAGAGGAAGAACGGCTCCCACTGCTGGACCCGCACGTGACACGACGAGGTCGCCGCGCGGCACGCGTCCCCCGGGTCGAACATGGTCAGGCGCACGCTGAAGGAGCCGTCCTCCCCCACCACCGTCGTGGCGTACCGCCAGCAGGAGGTGTCCGAGCACGACGAGGCCTGCACCGCCTCGTTCGGGACGAAGTCCACGCCGGACACCGTCACCACGTCGCCGGGGCGCAGGTCCTGATCGGGGGTGACGGAGATGGCCGGTTCCCCGCTCGGCGGCTCGAACCCGAGCGGTGCGGTCACGACCGTGCCCGGGAAGTCGAGCCGCTCGCTCACCGCGATCGTGCACGGCGACGACACGCAGTCCACGATGGGCCCACCCTCCGGCAGGTAGAACGCCCGGCGCAGCCGGTGGGTGCTGGAGAAGGAGCCGGCGTCGTCGGTCCGGGCCACGGTGCCTTCCCATCGGCTGCAGTCGCCCGAGCTGCGCGGCTCGGGAACGCACTGCCCGATGACGACGTCGACGTCCGGACGGAATCCGGTGCCCTCGACCGCGACCACCTCGCCGTGGATCAAGCCCTCGTCGGGCGAGACCGTGATCGAGCCGCGGGTCGGTGGCGGGGGCAGCGCGGGTGCGAACGCGATCGGCAGGTCCACGATCGTCGCCGCGATGTCGAACGCCTCCGCCGCGGCGATCGCGCACCGCTCGGCCGGATCGGTGCAATCGACGGTCCGGTCGAGCGAGGGGATGTAGACGAACCGCCGCACCGTGACCGTCAGCGACATGGTCCCCGTGGCGGAGGATGGCCCCCACACGAGCGTCTCCGAGGCGCAGTCGTCGCTCGAGGCGGCGCCCACGATGGTCTGACACGCGCCGACGAGCGCTCCCGGCCGGAAGCCGGTCGCCTCGACCTGGACGGCCTGGAGATCGATGAGACCGGTCGCCGGTGTGACCGTCAGCTGAGCCGCGGCAGCGGCCGGCGAGGACATCACCCCCGTGACCGCTCCGATGACGAGGAGCAGTGCCCCCAGAACCCGTCGCTTCATCTCGCTCCCTCTCGCTCGTCGTACCCGGTCTCGTTCGCGGCGGGCCCAGCGGATGCAGCGCCACGGGGTGCGGGAGCGCCCGGCAGCCGCGGGCGGGACGCCGCCGACCATCCCCACCTCGCCGAGCGCAGGGACGGCCGCGAACGAGCATCGGTGTCGCGTGCATCCGCCAAGGGTCCGCCCTCCCGCTGAGGAGTCCTGGTGAACGTTCTACCTCCGGCCGCAGGATCCGTCGAGCGCTCGACCGCGGCCCGACGGCCCCTCGCTCCTCACCTCCCGTGCTCGTCTTCGTCACGGGTGCCCGGTGTCCGGTGTGCGTTCGCGGTCTCGCGCGATCCGGTTCGATCGCCTCCGCCGAGGTGGCGAGGCTCCGAGCTGCGCAGACCCGACGGAGCAGCGGCGGTGCTGCCGGATGGGGCCCGGCGCCGCAGGTGGGCCGACGGTCATCTCGTTGATCGGGGCCAGGCCGATCGGGGCCGGGTCAGTCGGGCGCCACCGAGAACGGGATCGAGGTCTCCACGTGGTCGCGGTTGATCCGGATCGCGAGGTGGAGGTGGGGTCGGCTGGAGAAGCCGGTGTTGCCGCTCAACGCGAGGATCTGCCCGGCCTCGACGTGATCACCGATGCGCACGCGGGCGGAACGGGGATCGAGGTGGAGGTAGATGGCCCACGTGCCATCGTCGTGCGACACCCGAACCGCGTTGCCTCGTCGAGCGAACGACTCATCGGTGCCCGACGCCGTGAAGCCCTGCTCGATGGTGGCCACCGTGCCGCGGCGAGCGGCGAGGACAGGGGTCCCGCTGGGCACGCCGTAGTCGATGGCGTAGCGGTCGAGCCGGTCGGTGTGGCTGAAGGCGCCGCCCGGGCCCTGGATGATGGGGGCGTCGGCTGCCGCGCCGGCCAGCGGGAGCTCGTAGGTCGCTGCGGCCGCGACGGCGGTCGGGTCGCCCAGTTCCCAGCGGGTCTCGTAGTGGTAGCCCCAGGCCTGGCTGGCGTCGTCGGGCCCGAACGTCGCGACCTGCAGGGTCGATAGCGCTGGGACGACGGTGCGAGCGGGTTGCCCGGGCTCGGTCCTGGTGTTGATCGACTCGGACAGCCAGGTGGCCAGGTCGATCGGCATGGCGGATCGGTTGGTGGCGTACAAGCGGTTGGGCAAGACGGTGTCGTCGAGCCGAAGGACGAGCCAGTCCATCGGCTGGTCGGTGAGGTTCCCTGCCCGCGGGTCGCCCTCCACCGCGAGGCTCGGCGGAAGCGTCGTGGAGGGGACGGTCGTCGAGGTGGACGTGGGCGCGGCTTCGGTGCTTCCGGCCGGAGCGGTGGTCCTCCCTGCTCGGGTTGAGCTCGTCGGGGTTGCCGCGCCGCCCGTGCTGGACGCGCACGAGGCGAGGACCAGCGCCACGACGGCCGCCGCCGACCCCATCCGTCGTCGGTTGCTGGTCGGCACGGTTCGAGCATGGCCGACGGGCCGGGTCCCGACGGTCAACGCCCGTGGCCGACGGGTGAGACCCTGGCCGCGCGCTGCACGGGTGGCCAGATCAGGTGGCGAGCTCGGCCGGCCCGTCGGCCAGGTAGCCCTTCGCCGCGATGACCGCATCGCTCCAGCGCGAGACGATCGAGACGAGCTCCCCATGATCGTCGCCGAGCGCTTCCACCGCCGGCCGGAGCTGCAGGTCGGTGCGGCGCTCCACGTCCTCGCGCCGGGCACGGCCGGCCGGGGTGATCGACCCGTCGGCCAGGAGGCCCCGGGCCTCGAGGCGGGCGATGCCGCCGTCGAGGTCGTCGTCGGTCCAGACCCGGGTGGCCGAGTAGGTCTTGAGGGGGATGCCCCACCAGGCCTCGGCGAGCAGGCTGGCCTCGACCGAGTCGAGGCCCGCGGAGGTCCACGCCGCCACGTGGGCGTCCCCTCGGTACTCCCGGAGCATGTCGGCTCGGCGCCACGCGTCGCCGAGGGGGCTCCCCGGCAGGCCGAGGGCCGAGAGCCCGGCGAACAGGGGCTTGCCCTCCACCTTCAGCGCGCCCACGGCGACGGCGAGCAGCTCGTTGCCACGCGAGAGGCCTTCGGGCGACGATCCGAGGATCCGGGACAGCTGCGCGATCGATCCGTCATCTCGGGCACGGGCCATCGTCGGCGGATCCGTCATCGTCCAGCCCAGCGCCACGCCC
Source organism: Acidimicrobiales bacterium (assembly GCA_038241315.1). Classification (GTDB taxonomy): domain Bacteria; phylum Actinomycetota; class Acidimicrobiia; order Acidimicrobiales; family Iamiaceae; genus Aquihabitans. The sequence continues at coordinate 5,895 of JBBRFU010000036.1, forward strand.
GGCACGACGAGCGCCGGGTTGAAAGCAGCGAAGACCGCGGCGACCACCTCGCCGGGGGCCTGTCCCAAGCTCGACGAGCGGGCGAGGAGGTAGGACACGCCCTCCGGGAAGGCCACGCCCCCTGCCGTCTGGCGCGGGCTCGGCCCGAACCCGAGGGCTTCGTAGTTCGCGTGGCACTCCGGGCTGAAGATGTACTGCGCCGCGAAGGCCTCCAGGCCCTCGGCCAACACCCGGGCACGTGTGCAGACCAGATCCTCGTCGAGCATCTCGGGACCCTACGCCCGCCGGTGGGCCCCGGCGATGCCGTCGCAGCCGACGGCGGGCCCGGGGGACCACGGCGCCGAGACCGGCGACGCCGTCGCGACGCGCTCGCCGGGCGGGCGAGCGGGTGAGGCCGCGATGACCGCCACGGGGACCGCCCCCACGCCGCTGCCGACCGCACCGGGTTGGACCGTCCCCGAGTAGCGCCCCACGCCCCGCACCGGTGGGGTCGACCTGGGTCGGCCCACCGGTGCAAGGCACGGCCGGGTCCTCAGACGTCGGTGAGGAGCTCCTCGTCGATCCAGACGGCCCAGCCCTCCAGGTACTGCTCGGTCGAGCAGGCCGGGTGGGTGAGGCCCTGCTCGGTCGGGGTGGAGGTGCGCTCCAGGCGACCGAGGAAGATGCTGGCCTGGCCGTCGACCACCAGGAGCGGCACCATCGTGGTGATGCCCCCGGTGATGTCGTAGGCGCCGTCCGCGAAGACGATCTCCTGGGTGTCCGGGTCGGAGCAGCCGGCGGTGCTGGTCTGGTCGACCACCAGCGTCCCGTCCTCGTTGGCGGTCATCTCGGTCTCGATGGTCTTCCGCGGAGGGAGCGGGATCGAGACGGAGACATCGCACTCGTCGTCCTCGCAGCTGCCCTCGACGGTGTAGGCGTACTTCGGCAGGGTCACCGACTGGCCGTCCAGCTGGAACATGGCATCGGCGTACTCCCGCGAGTCGGTGACGTTGAGCGCCTGTACGAACTCGCCATCCACCTCGAAGTCGAGCGACGAGTCGAGCTGCTCCTCGGGCACCATCACGGTCTGGTACCGGTCGACGGTGTCCTCCATGTCGCAGCCGGCTGCCTCGCCCGCGGCGGTGATCTGGGTGGCCCACTCGACCTGCCCGACCAGGGCGATGATCTCGCCGCCGTCATCGCGCACCGGGCTGAACGCCCGGGTGTCGTGGGAGCTGACGTAGGGGCCGTCGAGCTCGTCGGTGCAGCCGTAGGGCTCGAGGTCCTCTTCGCCGACCCAGGCTTCGGCGCCGGCCTCCATCAGCACGGGCTCGCCGGTGATCTCCTCGAGGCCGGGGAGGTTGAAGGCCCCGTCTTCGCCGTCGCCCGCGAGCGCGAGATCGCAGCCCTCGTCGTCGCAGGTCGCGTCGATCGTGTAGAGCCGGACGTCGGTGATCCCGGGGACGAACTCGGCGGCGGTCGGCTCCTGGGCGGTCTGGTAGCGGACCATGACCCAGCTGCCCGACGGGGCATCGTCCTCGTCGACGGGCATGGCGTTGCGGTCCGAGGCATCTTCCGGCTCGGCTTCGGTGGTGGTCGACTCGTCGGGGCCGTCCTCGGCCTCGGCGGCCTTCACCGTGGTGGACGGAGCCGCGGTGGTGGTGGGCCCGGCGTCGGAGCCCCCGCTGCCGCAGGCCGCCAGGAGCAGGAGCGAGGTGAGCAGCGCGCCGCCGACGCGGCGGGAGCGACGCCGGTGGCGGGTCGCGTCGAACGAGGTCGTGGTGGGCTGCATGAGACTCCTCCCGGCCCGCACGCTGCGGGTCCCGGCCGTCGATCGACCGATGCCGGCATCGTCACCGAACGTGGGGGCGAAGTCACGGGATCGGGGGGTCGGAGCGGGGTGGGAGCGGGGTCGCGGCGTGGGGTTGCGGCGCGCGGGCACGGACCCGTCGGGTCGGCCTCAGGCCCCACCGGGGCCGCGGCGCGCCACCGGCTGGAGCGCCTCATCGGTGCCGGCCCGGTTGAGCAGCGCCGGCCGACCGCTCACGCCGAGCTTCCGGTAGACGGCGGTGAGGTGGTTCTCCACCGTGCGGGGGCTCACGAACAGCTGGTTGGCGATGTCGCGGTTGGTGGCCCCTCCCACCGCGAGCCGGGCCACCTGGAGCTCCATCGGTCCGAGCAGCTCGTTGGTGGGCCGGGACCGGTCGCCCACCCCGCCGGCCGCCACCAGCTCCTCCTCGGCCCGCCGCCGCAGCGCCACCGCACCGGCGCGGGTGAAGAGGTCGACGGCCCGCTCGAGCTGACGCCGGGCCTCGGCGCGGCGCTTGGCCCGCCGCAGCCGTTCGCCCCAGAGCAACTCCACCACGCCCTGGGCGATGCGGTTCTCGGTGCAGGCCAGCGCGGCGCGAGCCGCCTCGAAGTGGGCGTTGGCCTCGTCGATGTCGTCGACCAGCAGCCCGCGGATCCGCTCGAGCTGGCCGACCGCCCACGGCCCCGTCGCCGCGTACCCCTCCAGGTCCGTCAACAGCGCCCTGGCCCCCTCCGGGTGGCCGGTCCGCACCAGCGCCTCGGCCTCGTCGGCCTCGAACTGGGTGAAGGTCAGGTTCTGCGGGCCCATCTGCTCGCGCAGCAGCGCGAACTGCTCGGCGGCGGAGGCGGGACGGCCCTGCCCGAGGTGCCACCGGGCCAGCCCGGCGCGGGCCGCGGCCACCTGCTGGAGGTCGCCGTCGAGGAGTCGGGCCGACACCTCCAGGGTCAGCGGCTCGTCGCCCACGCTGGCGGCAGCGAGGAGGACCGTCGACAGGGCGGCCGGCGTGAGCCCCGGCTGGCCGGTCTCGGTGGACAGGTGCAGCGCCTCGCGCCCGGCGCTGACGCACTCCCGGAGGTCGAGCTGGTAGTTGATGACCGAGCGGGCCGACAGGATCGACACCAGCGCACCGGTGGCGCAGTGGCGTCGCACGCCGTCCTCGACCTCGTCGAGCAGGCGGAGCGCCGCCGCCACCTGGTTCGAGTACGCCTGGTACAGCACGACCGTCTCGGCCAGGAACGCACCCGCGGCCACCGGGCCCTCCTCGCGGAGCAGCCAGCGCCAGGCCTCGGTGTGGCGGGCGGCGCCCTCGGCGTCGCCCTGGATGAAGCGGCCGCACCCGTAGAGGACCTCGCCGTAGCGCTCCGCCGGTCCGCCCGTGCCCGCCACCAGCTGCCAGATGCGCTCGGTGAGCGGGGCCGCCGAGAAGGGTGCCGCCCCGATGAGCGATCGGGCCACCTCGCCCAGGAGCTCGGCCACGCCGACCGGGTCGACGGCGCTGAACGCGACATCGGCCGCCTCCGCCTGGGCGCGAGCGCCCTCGACGTCGCCCGCCGCCACGGCCAGGCGGAGGTCGACCCGGCGGGCATCGAGTCGCTCCGTGCGCTCCGGCGAGGCCCGGCGAGCCGCGTCCAGCAGGTCGGCGGCCCAGCGCAGCTCGCCGCCCAGCGACGCGGCCTGGGCGGCGCGGACCAGGCGGCCGGCCTGGTCGCCGGCATCGACGGTCAGGGCCGCGGCCTCGGCGAGGCGTCGAGCCGCCAGCAGCGCGGCACCCCGGTGCTGGGCATCGACGGCCAACCGGTCGAGCCCGTCGGCGATGGCGGGATCGGGCCCGACGGCTGCTGCGGCCCGGTGCAGCACGCCACGAGGCTGGTCGGGCCCCTCGGCCTCGGCGAGCGCCCGGTGGGCGCGGCGACGGACCGGCCCGGGCACCGCCTGGTACACCGCTGCACGGGCCAGGGGGTGGGTGAAGCGCACCTGGCTGCCGTCGACCACCACCAGCCCGCGATCCTCGGCTGGCTCGAGGTGCTCCACCCCGAGGCCGAGCTGGCCCAGGGCCGCCAGCACGACCCGGGTGTCGTGCACCGCGTCGGCCGCCACCACGGCCAGGGCCTGGCGCTCGTCGTCGCCCAGGTCGACCAGCTGGTGGCGGTACAGGTCGGACACGTCGGCGGGGACCCGGAGGCTCTCGGGCACCGCTCGAGCACCCGACCGCTCGTCCGGGCGCAGCGTGGCGGCCAGGCGCACGGCGAGGAGCGGCCCACCGCGGGCCAGCTCGGTGATGAGCTGGCGCGCCGGCCGAGCCCGGACCCCGCGCCCGAGCAGCAGCTCGTCCATGGCGGCGTCGTCGAGCTCGCCGAGCACCATCGCGTCGGCCTCGGCCGGCCCGGGCCCGGGCCGCGACGCCGTCACCAGGACCACGGGATCGTCGACCAGCCGCCGACCGATGAAGGCCAGGGCCCGCCGACTCTCGGGGTCGAGCCACTGCAGGTCGTCGACCACGACCACGAGCGGCGCCTCTCGCGCCGCGGCCGAGAGCAGGCCCAGCGCCCCGAGCGACACCGCCAGCCGATCGATGCCCTCGTGGTCCTCGCCGATCGCCAGCGCGGCGCGCAGGGCACGACCCTGCGGGCCCGGGAGGCGGTCGAACAGGTCGGACCGGTCCAGGCAGATGGCGGACAGACCCGCCCACGGGAGGTCGGACTCGGCCTCGGAACCGGCGGCCCGCAGCACCGTGGCACCCTGGGCCCGGGCCTCGTCGGCGAACCACTCGAGCAGGGTGCTCTTGCCGACGCCGGGCTCGCCCACCAGCGCGGCCGAGCCACCCAGGCCCAGCGCCACCCGGTCGAGCAGGGCGCGCAGCGCCGAGCGCTCGTCGGCGCGACCGACGAGATCGGCCCCGGGGGTGGTGACAGGTGGCGGCACGGGAGCGGAGGCCTGGTCCGGGGGTGGCGAGCGGGGCGGAGCGGGGAGCACCGTCCCCGCGGGCGAGGATAGGCGGGGTCGAGCGGCCGACCCCGGGGCGGCAGCTACGAGGTCCACCCGTCGACGCGGATCTGGCTGTCGCCGAGCAGGATCGAGCTGCCGACCGGTGCCGGTGCCGAGCCGCCGACCCGCACGCCGTCGATGGAGGTGCCGTCGGCGGACCCGAGGTCGTGGACCCACAGGACGTCGCCGACACCGTCGAGGACGAGGTGGCGGGCCGCCACCCGGCGGTCGACGAGGAGCAGCCCACCCGTCCCCGGATCGACGCCCGAGCCCACCTCGGCCCGGCCCCGCACCTCCTCCCGGTACCGGTCGGTGCCGGGCTCGCTGACCTCGATCAGCCAGGTGCGTCCGTCGCCCCCGTCGGGTCGGAGAGACCGGGGTGGCCGCCCCTCCCCACGGCCACCCCCGGTCAACCCGGCCGCCCGAACAACGGGTGGCCACCTCGGTGGCGGACGCACCCGAAGGCGTCGACCACCAGATCATCGCGGCGCGGCGTGGCGCCGAGGAGGAAGTCCTCCCGCAGGATCACCGGCACCGCACCGAGCTCGTCGTCGGACCGTGGCGCCGCGATGGCCTGGTCGGCCTCGGGGACCTCGTACGGGCGGAGCACGTCGACCGGGAGGGCGAAGGTGCCCTGACCCTCGAGCCGGATGACGATGATCTCCTCCACCCGCCGGACGGTACCGAACGCCCCCTGCTGCCGGAAGGGCTGCGGACCCGGGAGCGGGGTCGGAGCGGGGTGTCCCCGGGCGTCACCGATCGGCTCGGGTCGCCACCCGACCACCGCCCCTTCCGGGGCCGGCGGATCGGGTGCGCTCGACCCGATGCTCGGCGATCGGGCCAACCCGGGCCCGATGGCCCGGGACCGGCGGTGGGCGCGAGCGGCCGCACCGACCACGGCCCCCTCCCCGGCGCGCGGTGCGTGGGGGGAGGGGGCCGCGAGTGGCGGTCGCCGGTCGCCGGTCACCGGTGGCTGGTGACTGGTGACTGGTGACTGGTCGCCGGGGTCAGCAGTTCCCGGTGACGGGGGTACCGGCGAAGCGGGCGGCGAGGAAGTCGTTGGCCGAGGCCTGCCCGAAGATCAGGCCGCCCACGTGGTTGGAGAGCGCCTGCACCGACCAGGTGACGTTGGCTCCCCTGGCGCACCAGTTGTTGCGCAGGGTCTGGGCCTGCGCGAACGGGATGATGTCGTCGATGAAGCCGTGGTACTGGAAGACGGGCACGGTCGGCCGGGTGGCGCCGAGCTTGTTGGTGTTCAGGCGCGCCTGCCAGGTGCCGTTCTGCAGGGGGTTGGTGGTGGTGTAGTCGGACAGGCGGCTGAACGCCGTGCCGAGGAACTGGCTGAAGCCGTCGACGCTGACCAGGCAGAGGTCGTCGGCTTCGGCCACCAGGCCCTCGCCCCGGGGGTTCAGGTAGGACTCGAGGTCGAGCTCCGGGTAGGCCGTGTCGTAGCCGAGCGCAGCCAGGAGGGCGAACGCCACGAAGGGGCCGCCGTCGAGGCTGTTCGCCACCGCGAGCAGATCGGACGGGACGCCGCCGGCGGCCACGCCCTTCAGCTTCAGCTCGGGCGCGTAGGTGGGCGCCAGCTCGGCGGCCCACCCGGCGGCGGCGCCGCCCTGCGAGTAGCCGCTGATGCCCACCGGCGTGTTGGCGTCGAGGCCGGTGCCCGGCAGCCTGATCGCGGCGCGGGCCATGTCGAGCACGGCTCGTCCCTGGGCGCGGCCGACCATGTAGGTGTGGCCGCCCGGGGTGCCGAGGCCCTGGTAGTCGGTCACGGCCACGGCCCACCCGCGGTCGGTGAGCGACTTGACCGTGGCTGCCTCGTAGTCGGTGCCCTCCGAGAGGGTGTACGACGGCGCGCAGGCGTCACCGACCCCGCGGGTCCCCACGCCGATGCTGACGAGCGGTCGTTGCCCGGGGCCGGTCCAGGGTGCGGTGGGGACGAGGACGGTGCCGACGAGGGCGATCGGCCGGTTGCTGGCATCGGTGGAGCGGTACATCACCTGCGACGACCGCACGCCGGCCACCGGGGCCTTGCCGATCGGGTCGAGGGTGAACACCGCAGCTCGCGACCGCAGCACGGAGCCGTTGGCGACGGTGGGCAGGGGGTTGGGCGGCGTGTAGAACGCGTCCTCGTCGGGCGTGGGGCCGCAGGCGACGGTGACGGCGGCGACGCTGACCGCGGCGACGGCCGCGGCGCACCGGCGGCGGATCGGTCGGCGCGTGCGTGCGGCGCGCGTGGCGTGCGTGGGGGATCGGAAGGGCATGGTCCTCGAGCTCTCTCGTCGACCGGGGCCGACGGATGGGGGGTGGACGGGGCTGACGTCACACCAGAAGACGTGACGACCGTCTCCTAGATAGATAGGGATCGGTCGCTTTGTCAACCAGAAACCCGTCAGGACCCCCGTGGCGACCGTGTCATGGCCGCGCCGCGACCGCGCCGCGACCGCGCCGCGACCGCGCCGTGAGCGCGCCGTGCGCGCGCCGTGACCAGGTCATGACCGTGGCGACCGCAGCGGTTTGCCACACTCGTGCGGTGGACGAACCGAGTGCGCCCCTCGCCGCGCCGAGAACGCAGGCCTCGCGCCGCAAGGCGACCATCGACCGGCTCGTCGACGCCACCATCGCGGCGGTGATCGAGGTCGGCTACCACCGGACGTCGATCAACGAGATCTGCCGCCGGGCCGGCGTGTCGCACGGCGGCCTGTTCCGCCACTTCGCCACGCGGATCGACCTCCTCGTGGCTGCCTACGAGGAGGTCACCCGACGCCAGATCGAGGAGTTCGCGTCCCAGCTCCACCGGTCGGTCGTCCCCGAGGCCGACCCCTCGACGGACCCGATCCGCTGGGCGGTGCAGACCCTCAGCGACATCACCTCCAACCCGCTCAACTCGGTGATCCACGAGCTGCACAGCGCCGCCCGCACCGACCCGGACCTCCGAGCCCGGATCGCGCCGGCGCTCTGGGCCTTCCTCGGGCGCATCCGGGCGATCACCGACGACCTCCCCTTCGCCGACCAGTTCGACCGCCGGCGGTTCCGGCTCACCCTCGAGGTCTGCCTCCACGTGTTCGACAGCCTGCACTCGCTGCGGTTCCTGGAGTACGACCCGGCCCACGACGACGAGGTGATCGACTTCGCCGTCGAGATCGCCCGGGCGATCCGCCCGCCGCCCTGACGCCGGCCTCGCCGGGAGGCAGGCTCAGTCGGTGTCGCGCCGGTAGAGGAGGACGGCACCCAGGGCCAGGCTGGCCACGGCGTAGCCGCCGAAGATGAGGGCGTACAGCGGGCGAGCGAGCTCGTGGGCGATGGCCACCGGGGGGTCGAAGTTCGAGCCGGCGTCCAGCAGGCGGTAGCCGGCGCTGAAGGGCAGGACGTGGACCAGGCCGTCGGGCAGCGCCGGGGCGAACAGGCTCTCGATCACGAACGACCACATCAGGAGGCCGGAGATGGCACCCGCGCTGTGCCGGGCGATCATGCCCACCCCCAACCCGATCAGCGCCGCCAGGCCCGTGTAGAGCAACGCCCACAGGGCGCGGGAGGTGAGGGCCGACCCGCTGCCGAGGTCGACGCCGCCGGCCGCTGCGCCGCCGAACCCGGCCACCATCCCGGTGGCACCGAGCGCCAGCCCGACCGCGGCCGCGAGGGTCGTCTTCGCCGACACGACGACCCAGCGGGCGGGACGGGCGGTGAGCACGCCCGCCAGGGTGCCGTGCTGGGCCTCGGCGGTGAACAGCAGGATCCCGCTGACCGTGGCCAACGTGGCGATGAGCGGCAGGGGGTAGATGAAGAGCTCCGAGGCGGTCAGCGCCGGGTCCGTGGCGGTCGTGGCCAGGACCCAGGCGATGAGGGCGCCCACCGCCGCGGTCAGCCCGAGGATGACCCGGTTGGCCCGGAGGGAGGCCAGCTTGATCCACTCGCTCCGCAGGGCGGCCGGGAAGGCTCGAACGTCGTCGCCGCGGGCCCGGACCGCCGAGCGGTCGCTGGTCGTCCAGGGGACGGCCGGGGTGGTCGTGGTCGGGCTGGTCGTGGTCGGGCTGGTCGTGGTCGGGCTGGTGGTGGTCGGGCTGGTCGTGGTCGGGCTGGTGGTGGTGGTCATGGTCATGGTCGGGGTCCTTGTTCCGTGGTGGGGTGGGGTGGTGCGGTCCGGGGATCAGGCGGAGGCGAACTCGGCCGACGCGCCGGTCAGGGCGAGCAGGCTCTCCTCGAGCGACGGGGCCACCTCGCGGAGCTCGAGGAGGCGGACGCCGTGCTCGAAGGCGAGGTCGGACACCGTCGCCTTGGTGGCCCCGCGGACGACCAGCCGGTCGCCGGTGGCCTCCACGGAGGCGCCCCGGGCGGTGAGCGCCCGGACGAGGTCGGCGGGCTGCGGGGTCTCCACGACGATGGACGCGACCTGGCGGGAGGTGATCGCCGCCACGGTGTCGGCCGCCAGGAGCTTCCCGCCACCGACGACGACGAGGTCGTCGGCGAACATGCTGAGCTCGCCGATCAGGTGGCTCGACACGAAGACCGAGCCGCCCCGCTCGGCGAAGGCGCTGAGGTGGGTGCGGAGCCAGCGGATGCCGTCGGGGTCCAAGCCGTTGGAGGGCTCGTCGAGCAGCAGGACCTGCGGGTCGCCGAGGAGCGCGCCGGCCAGGGCCAGGCGCTGCCGCATGCCGAGGGAGAACCCGCCGGTCCGCTGGTCCGCGGCCGACTCGAGGCCGACCGCCGCGAGGACCTCCGCCACCCGGGCGACGGGGATGTCGCTCAGGGCGGCCAGCGCCCGCAGGTGGTTCCGAGCGGTGTGGCCGGGGTGCGCGCCGCGGGCGTCGAGGACGGCGCCCACCAGCCGCGCCGGGTGACGGAGCTCGTGGTAGCGGGCGTCGCCGTAGCGGACCTCGCCCCGGTCGGGCCGGGTGAGCCCGACCATCATGCGCATGGTGGTGGACTTCCCGGCCCCGTTCGGGCCGACGAAGCCGGTGACCCGGCCGGGGGCCACGGTGAAGGAGAGGTCGTCGACCGCGGTGCGGTCGCCGTAGCGCTTGGTGAGCCCGGTGACGGTGATCATGAGGTTGCTCCTGGTGGGTGGTGGGGTGGGCGACGGCGCGGGACCTCTCGACGGGCCGGGGTCGGCTCGAGGGGGAGGCGGGTGAGCGACACCAGCGGGATGCCGAGGTCACGGAGCTTGTGGAGCACCCCGTGCAGCGCCGCCTGGTCGGCCAGGGGACCACGGATGACCGTGGTCCCGTCGTCCTCGGCGGCGAGGTCGAGCCCGTCGAACCACGCGGCCCAGTGGGGCCCGAGACGTCCGTCGACGCGGATCTCGTAGAGCCGGCCACCGAGTGGACCATCCGCCGTCGCCCTGCTGGTCTGCGGGCTGGAGCGGTCGTCCGAGGTCACGTTCGAACCGTACGGACGCGCCTGGTGAGGGCACATCACATCATCTGGTGGTCGACCTGGTGATTCGCGACGCGGCGCCGGGGCAGTTGAGACCGAGGCCAGGCCGAGATCGGGCCCGTCCGAGATCGGGCCCGTCCGAGAGCGGGCCCGTGCGAGAGCGGGCCCGTGCGGGACCAGGGCCGTCCGAGACCAGGGCCGTCCGGGACCGAGGCCGTCAGAGGCCGAGCTCGGCGGCTCGGCGCAGCGCCTCGCGCCGGTTGTTCACCCCGAGCTTGGTGTAGATGTGCTTGGTGTGGGTCCGGAACGTGTTCAGCGAGACCAGGAGCTCGCCGGCGATCTCCGGACCGCTCAGGTCGCTCCGCAGCAGGCGGAGCACGTCCACCTCCCGGGCGCTGAGGTCGTCGACCAGCTGCGACCCTGACCGCGGGCGGCTCGGGACGGGCCCCGCCGCCACCGCGCCCACCGCGGCCAGGATCCGGCGGGCGTGGGGCCCGGCCGGCCCGCCCGTTGGGATGGCGTCCAGCAGCTCGGTCGCCGCCGGTCCGGCATCGAGGAAGACCCGGACGTGCCCCTCGGGCTCGGCCCGTCGCACCGCTTCCTCCAGGGCGGCGACCGCGGCCGGGTGATCGCCTCGTCCGTGGTGGACCGTCGCCAGCAGCACGAGGACCTCGATGGCGCTGCCCTCCCGGTGACCCTCGTCGGCGGCCACGAGCAACCGGTCCAGCAGCGGGCGCGCCGCCTCCAGCGCGGCGGCGTCCGGGTGGACGGCGTGGCGAGCGAGGAGCGTGCGGGCGAGGGTCAGGTGGGCGAACTCGTCGACGTAGGTGAGGTCGTCGTCGACGGCGACGCCGTGGTCGCGCGCCCACCGGCTCGCGGCGTCGAGCTCGCCGCGCGCCAGCTGCACCCTGGCCACGACGGCGGCCACCGGGCGGATCGGCGGGGAGAAGTCCGTGTCGTAGAGGGGCTCGGCCGCCTCCAGCAGCTCGAGGGCCCCGTCCAGGTCGCCACGAGCGTGGCGGAGGCGCGCCGCAGCCACCCGCCAGCGATAGGGGTGCTGCGGGAGACCGGCGGGCTCGCCGAGCTGGGCGCTGGCCTCCAGGTGGCGGGCCGCCCCGTCGAGGTCGCTCCGGTCGAGGAGCACCTCGCTCATCCCGATGTGCAGGTCGGCCGTGCCGCGCAGGCCGGGGTGGGCCGTGGTCCGTCGGAGGCCGCCGTCGAGGGTCCGCGCCGCGTCGCCGAGGCGGCCCTGGGCCACCTGGATGTCGGCCAGCGCGAGGGTGCACCCGAGCACGTCGCTGAGGTGCCCGGCGGCGGCGAGGTCGCGGACGGCCTCGACGTACCGGCGCTCCGCGGCGACGAGGTCGCCGGCGGTCCAGTGCGCGAGCCCCGACAGCGCCGTCGCGCTCCCCCGGAGCAGGTGGTCGCCCGGTCCTGCGAGCTCGAGCACCCGGCCGGCGTGGGCGATCGAGCCCTCGAGGTCGCCGGCGAGCAGGGCGAGGCCGGCGCGATACACCGAGACCTGCGCGGGCAGCCGCTCGAGCTCCTCGAGGTCGTGCACGACCGCCGGTGGGTCCGAGGTCGCCAGCGCCGACTCCACGAGCTGGAGCAACGGCTCGACGCTGGTGGCGTCCCCGCTGGCCATCCGCGTGCCCACCAGGGTGAGGGCGAGCACCGGCCGGTGGCGGAAGACCTCGTCGGGCAGGGCCTCCAGCCAGCCGCGGAGGGTGGCCTCGGTGCGGTGCCGGCGCATCGCCGGGGCGGCGACCTCGATGCGCTCGGCGGCTCGGTCGACGTGGCCGCCGGCCAGGGCGTGACCGATGGACGCGGCGTCGTCACCCTGGGCGTCGTACCAGTCGCTGGCCCGTCGGTGGAGCTCGGCGACCCGAGGTCCCTCCTCGTCGAGCAACCGGGACCGCAGCACGTCGGCGAAGAGGTGGTGGTAGCGGTACCAGGTGCGCCGGTCGTCGAGCGGGACGAGGAAGAGGTTGGTCCGCTCGAGGTGCTCCAGCATCGCCCGCCCACCCGTCCGGCGGGTCACGGCGTCGCAGAGCGGCCCGGTGAGCCGGCCGAGGACGGAGGTCTCGAGCAGGAAGGCGCGGGTGTCGGCGCCCTGCCGGTCGAGCACCTCCCCCACCAGGTAGTCGAGGATGAAGCGGTCGTCGCCGGCGAACTCGGCGATGAAGCCGGCAGCGTCGTGGCGACCCTGCAGGGAGAGCGCGGCGAGTTGCAGGGCGGCGATCCATCCCTCGGTCCGGGCCTCGAGCCGTTCGACGTCGCTCGGCGCGAGCTTCAGCTCCATGGCGTCGCCGAGGTACGACGCGGCCTCCTCGCTCGTGAAGCGGAGGTCGGCCGCACGGACCTCCAGGAGCTCCCCCCGGGCCCGCAGCGCCGCCAACGGCAGCGGCGGGTCGGCACGGCTGGCGATCACCAGGTGGACGCGCTCGGGGAGGTGCCCGAGCAGGAAGGCCACCGCCTCGTGGATCTCCGGCGACTCGATGACGTGGTAGTCGTCGAGGACCAGCACGACCTCGTGGGCGACGGCGTGGAGGTCGTTGAGCAAGGTGGTCACGACCGCGTCGATGGCGGGCCGGGGCCCCTCGAGGAGCGATCGGGCCCCCACGACCGCGTCGGGGGCCACCGACCCCAGCGCGGCCACGACGTAGGTCCAGAACAGCGCGGGATCGTCGTCCCCGCGATCGAGCGACAGCCACGCCGTGCCCGGACGATCGGCGAACCACTCCGCCACGAGGGTGGTCTTGCCGAACCCTGCGGCCGCGGACACCAGCGTGAGCGGCGGCTGGCCCCGCCGTTCGAGGAGGTCCCGCAGCCGCGGCCGGGCCAGGGCGCCGCGTCGCCGGGGCGCGTGCAGCTTCGTCTCGAGGAGCAGGACCGAGCGCCCGTCCATCCGGCTACCGGTCGGCGCGCGGCCGACGGGGAACCGAACGGGCGCGGGCTCGTTCGCCACGGTGGCTCGCGCCGGCGAGGGCCGCCGGCGCTCCACCGACCACCCGACCGCTCCGGCGGACGTCGGTGGTGTCGGTGGTGTCGGTGGTGTCGGTGGTGTCGGTGGTGTCGGTGGTGTCGGTGGCCCGCTCACCGGAGGTCGCGCCCGACGTGTCCACCGTTCGAGCCAACCACGGATCTCCACGAGCAACAAAACGGCTCGAGCACCACCGGGCCGGCCGACCGCCGGACCCCGACCTGGTCGAAGCGGTCCGACCGGTGAGACCGACCGCGCGGGCCCCCGGCCGTGCCTCGCCAGGGCGCGCCCGATGTCGCCGTGGACGGGCTCCTCGCCTACGGCACCGCGACGCCGTCGGCGCGCCGACCACCCCGCGACGCGGCGAGCTCCACCGGGTCGTGGGAGCACACGACCGTCACCTCGGGCGGCAGGGCGCGCAGGCGCGCCACGGTGGCGAGGCGGGCGGCCCGGTCCTGCTCGACCATGGCCTCGAAGAGCTCCAGCCCCGGCGGCACCGCGCCGCCGACCACCGCGGCCCGGTGGAAGTAGGCATCGCCGGCGTGGAGCAGCCACCCGTCGCCGGTCCGCACGGCGTAGCCGACGTGGCCCGTGGCGTGGCCGGGCAGGTCCACCATGACGACGTCGGGGCCGAGGTCGTCGAGCGTCCACGCGGCGAAGCCGTGCCAGCTCGACCGGGGAACGGGCGCCGGCGCCCACCGCACGTCGTGGGCCCACTGGGCGGCGTGCACCCGCTCCTGGTCGCGACGCTCGGTGGGTCGCCGCACCGCGGCGAGGGCGTCGGGGTGCGCGTGGACCCGAGCCTGGGCGACGTCGGCCAGGCCGCCCACGTGGTCGAGGTCCGGGTGGGTGACCAACACGTCGGTCACCTGCTCCGGGCCCCAGCCCAGGCCGGCGAGCTGGCGGGCGACCGTGCGCCGGTCGTCCAGGACCGGCCCGGAGAGCTCGCAGAACTCGAGGCCGAGCCGCGCGACGGGCGAGGCCACGTCGGCCAGGCCGATCCCGGCATCGACGAGCACGAGGCGGGCCCCCAGCTCGATGACCAGGACGTGGGAGACCAGCTCGTCGGCCCCGACCAGCTCGGCTCCGCCGGCGGGGCGGAGCGTGGCGCCGTCGAGGTGGTGGATGGTGGGCATGGGGACCTCCTGGGGGCCGACCGACGTTCGGGCGCCAGGGGTAGCCTCGATGCTCAGGTCGACCTGAGGTCAAGGGGGACGTCGACGTGACATCGCTCACCATCGGGCAGCTCGGCGAGCAGACGGGCGAAGCCCCGCACGTCCTGCGCCACTGGGAGGAGGTCGGTCTCCTCCACCCGGCGCGCACCCCGTCCGGCCACCGCCGCTATGCCCCCGGCACCGTCGCTGCCGTCCGCACGGTCCGACGCCTCCAGCGCGTCGGCCTGTCCCTGGCCGACATCGTCGCCCTCCACCGGAGCACCAAGGCCGACCGGCGGGCCCGGTTCGCGGCGCACCGCTCGCGCCTGATGGCCGACCGGGAGGCCATCGACGACGCCCTCGGCTTCCTCGAGCACACCATGGACTGCGTCCACCCCGTCATCGACGACTGCGCGGCCTGCCGCGCCTTCGCCGCCGGCGGCGACACCGGCTCGGGTCGAGCGACGCTCGTGGCCGGTCAGGTGACGGGGGACGCGGCGGCGAGGTCGGCGGTGACGGTGAGCTCGGGTCCCGCCTGGTAGCGGGTGGCCCACGTCGAGCGCTCGGCGGCGGTGGAGGGGCGTGCCCACCAGAGGGTGAGCGATCGGCCGGCCAGCACCGCGTCGGCCTCCCGACCCGCCAGCACGAAGCGGGCCAGGTCGACCCGCGACGTCCCCCGACCCAGCGCGGCCCGCATGGCCGACAGCTCCGAGCTCGACGGGGCCCGCCCGAGCTCACGGTCGTAGAACGCGCGGGTCCAGCCGTCCGGCGTCCGACCCGATGCCAGGACGAACGCCGTCCCGGCGTAGGCCTCGGCCCGCAGCTCGTCGGGCGAGCGTCCGCGACCGAGGGCGGCGGCCCACGATCGCTGCGCGCCGAGCGAGGCCGGTCGACCCAGGATCCGTCGGAGCTCGACATCGGTGAACCGCTCCCGTGCTGCCGTGCCGGCCAGGAGCTCCCTCGCCACCGACCGACGGCCGGCGGCGCTCGCCGCCCGGCCGCCGAAGGTCGCCAGCTGCGCAGGCGTCGGCGGCCGACCCAGCCCGTCCACGAACAGCCCCGACACCAGGCGAGCGCCCACGCCGTCCGAGCAGGCCGCCCCGTCGACGGACGACCGGCCCGCCACGATCGCCACGAGGCCGTCGTGGCGCTCAACCAGCTGCATCGACACCCCGGCCGGCAGACCTGCCGCCGAGAGGGTCGGGGTCGAGCGCACGATCCCGGGCCGGTTCCCGGAGGGGTCCGACGACGGGAGCCGGTACCCGACGAGGAGCTCCGACCACCCGGCCAGCTGCCAGCGCGACCCGTTGCACGCCACGTAGGACGCCGGCACGGCGACATCGACGTGGTTCGGGTCACCGAAGTCGACCAGCGATCCGGTGGCCACCACCCGGCTCGCGGTGGCATCGGTCAGCCCACCGAGGGTGAAGGACAGGTCGGCCCCCGCGAGGCCGAGGACGCGCACGAGCCGCCGGCGACCCGGGGTCACGACGAGGCCGGCGCCGGGGTCCTGCCAGAGGATGTTCAGCCAGGCGTCGGTGGTGCCCGGTCCCTCGTAGCGGGTGGCCGAGATCTCTGCGGAGGGGTCGGTCGACACGATGGTCCCCGAGTTGGCCAGCGTCCCGTCGACCAGGAGGCTGGCCACCAGCGGGCTCGCCACCTCGCCAGGGAACCGAGGTCCCACCTCGAGCCGTCCGGTGTTCCGGAGCTCCTGGCCGTCGACCACCCGCACGGAGCCCCGCACGGACGCGGTGCCCCGGTTGTCCAGGCCGCGCTCGAGGGTCACGCCGTCCAGGCGGACGGTGCCCTCGTTGACGACGCGGGGCTCGATCGGTCCCGAGGGCAGGGCGTACGCCGTGTCGCCGGGGACCCCGACCACGTCGAGCGTCCCCCAGATCGTGATCGACGGCGTGCCCGGCCAGGCCCGGATCGACAAGCGGTCGCCCTCGGGCCGCACCAGGAGCGTCGCCTCCGCCGTGACGGCGTGCACCAGCACGTCGCCGCGCACGGTCAGGGGGAACGGCGCGTCGTGGACGATCTCCACGTCGATCAGCGTGGGCTCGGCGCCCAGCAGGCGAGCGTCCCTGCTCGCGTAGACGAGCGCACCGGCACCCACGACGAAGGCGCCGCCCGGGCGGATGTCGACGTCGCCCCGGAACTGCACGTCCTGGCGCTCGACGAAGGCCGACTCGACGCGGCCACCCGGGCGGACGGTCACGGATCCGAGGTAGGTGCTCTCCTGCATGCGGAGGGTCCCGGCGACGTCGAGGTCGAGCGGGTCGTCGACGTAGTCGCCGAGCGTCCCCTGCATCGAGACCACCGCTCCGGCAGGCACCTCGAGGGCTCCCGTGGCCAGCCCTCGCGTGCTGACGCTGGTGACCCCCGACAGGACCAGGCGGCCGGTGCCCTCGATGGTGCCCTCGGGGTTGGTGACCACCACGCCGGTCAGCTCCACCGGGGGATCGGTGAGCGAGCCCTCCAGCGAGAGGGTGCGGACCGCGATGCCATCGGGCGCGTGGAGGGGACCTCCCTCGCCCGTGTCGACGCAGACGTCGTCGTCGGGGCCCGGCACCGCGCCGCCGCCCGCACCGTCGTCCCAGTTGGCCGCTGCGTCCCAGCGCTCGTCGCCGCCCGCACCCGTCCACCGCACGCACGCCTCCGCCGCGTGGGCCGCTCCCCCGACCAGCGGCGCGCCGGTGGCCGCCGTCGCCACCACCACGAGGTGCACGAGGCGGGCGCGTCGTCGACGCCGCCTCGCCGGCCCGGGATCACCGAGCGAGGGGCGGACTGGTCGGCGGAGGTGCACGAGGAGACCCATCAGTCGGTCGAGGCAGCGGGGCGAGGGAGGAGGCGAGCCGGTCGAACCCGGCCGCGGGCACCCAGCGGCGACGGACGATCGATCGGTTCCAGGAAGGTCATCGTGCGCTCGCTCCGGGTCGTCAGGCGCGAGGAGACCTCCGTCGTCACCATCTGGCTCATCGGCCGCAGCCCGCAAACCGTGAGGTCCGACCGCGCGTGCGACCCGTGTCCGGATCGGGAGGTCCGGCGCCGTAGCCTGCCCTGGGCCGACGAGCGGTCCTGGGGAGAGACGGACACATGGGGACTGCTCGGGCCGCTGGCCGCCGGGACGCGATCGGCGAGCGGGCGCGCCGTCGACGGGGGCCCACCGTGCGGGCCACCGCGTGCGCGGTCGCCGTGGTCGTCGCCCTCACCGGGTGCCAGACCTGGGTGCTGACCTACGACGGCGGCGGTACCCCGCAGGTGGCGCTGCTCACGCCCGACGGCGATGACGGCTACGGCTTCACCAGCTCGTCGACCGGGCTGCACGTGGCGGCCCTCGGCACCAACGACGGGACCAACCTGCGCGCCCTGTTCTGGCCGTCCGGGTCCCCCGTGGTGGCCGACGCGCAGTCGTGCGCGATCTGGACGTCGCAGAGCGGCCCCGTGGTCCAGCAGGGCGCGGCGCTGCGGATCCGCCGTTCCACCGGCCGCCTCCGCGCCGTGACCGTCACCAAGAACATCGTCTACGGCATCAGCTGGGTGTTCAACTTCCACACCTGGGACACCGACCGGGCCCAACCGTTCCAACAGTTCGGCTCCGTCGAGATCCCCGGCGTCCGCCACCGGACCAGCGACGCCGACCTCCCGTGGAACGTCTGCGCCCGCACCATGGGGCGGACGATCGAGCTCAAGGTGTGGACCGACGAGATGGCCGAGCCCCGCTGGGGCGACCCCACCTGGGGCGGCTCGGCCACCATCCCGCTCGGCTGGGAGACCGCCGGCACCACCGGCTGGTTCGCCGGGCACCTGAGCCCCGGCGAGCACGCCCGCTTCGACCGCCTCCGCACCTGGCGCTCCGGCACCACGGGGGAGACCCGGTCCCAGCCCACCGACAAGCCCGGGGCCTTCACGTCGACGACGCCCGGCGGCCGCACCCCGATCGCCGCGGTCATCGAAGGCTGACCGCGGCGGCCCTCAGGGCTGTGGCTCGGCCTCGCCCTGGGGCCCGCCCGCGACCCGGAGCCCGGCCGCGGCCTGGGGCTGAGCCTCGCCCTGGGGCTGAGCCTCGCCCTGGTCCTCGGCCTCGCCCTGGGGCTGAGCCTCGTCCTGGTCCTCGGCCTCTCCCTGCTGCTTGGCCCGCTTGACCTCGTACATGGCTTCGTCGGCGCGAGCGATGAGGGCATCGGCATCGGCGCCCTCGTTGCGCGTCCAGGCCAGGCCGATGCTGGCGCCCGAGTGGAAGCTCGCCCCGGCCACCGTCACCTGCTGGTCCAGGGCCGCCTCGAGCCGGTTCGCCACCTCCTGGGCCACCTCCGGACGGGACACGTCGGGGCAGACGACCAAGAACTCGTCGCCACCGAAGCGCCCGACGAGGTCACCGGTGCGCACGGTGGCCCGGAGGCGCTCGGCCACCAGGCGGAGGAGGTGGTCTCCCACGGCGTGGCCGTGCTCGTCGTTGATCGACTTGAACCGGTCGAGGTCGAGGAAGAGCACGGCGGTGCCGCCGTCGGCCCGGTCCGGGTCCCCCAGGGCCTCGACGAGCGCGTCGAGGATCGACGCCCGGTTGTGGCACCCGGTGAGGGAGTCCACCGTCGCCTGCACCTCCAGCTCGGCTCGCCGCCGAGCGGTGTCGGTGATGTCGGTGATCGTCACGATCGCCCCTCGGGTGGCGCCGTGGAGGCCTCGCACCACGACGTTGCAGGTGCGCTCCTGTCCGGTGGCCGGCACGCGCAGGCGCACGTCGAGCTCGCTCCCCTCCCCGTCGCCGCCCTCGACGACGGCGCCGACGACCCGGTGGAGCGCCCGCCGGTCGTCGGCGACGAGGTGCACGAGGAGCTCGTCGAACGTCTCGGAGCCGGGCGCTTCGAGCACCGCCTCGAGCCGCTGGTTCCGGTAGACCATGCGCCCACCGGCGGACAGCTGCAGCACGCCCGAGGGCAGCGACTCGGTGAGCAGGTTGAGCAGCTCCTCCCGCTCGGCCAGCGCCTGCTGGGCCGTCACCTCCTCGGACACGTCGATGATCTCGGTGGCCACGTCGCCGTGGGCGGGGTCGTCGAGGCGGTTGTGGTTGATGACATCGGTCCACAGCACCTGTCCGTCCTTGCACAGGTGCCGCACCCGGTAGGTCTGCGTCCCGCCCGGGGTCCCCATCAGCCGCAGCCACGACTCCACGGCCCGGTCGTAGTCGGCGGGGTGGAGGAGGTCGGCCGAGCGCCGCCCGCTCAGCTCCTCCTCCGACCACCCGAACATCTCCACGGTCGCCCGGTCCACCTCGATGAGGATGGCACCGCTGTCCTTGCGCATGCGACAGACCTGGGGCCGGCTCCGCTGGACTCGCGCCACCTCTCGAGGGCTGCCCGGACCGCTCGACTCGAGCACGAGGACGAAGCAGCCGTGGGCGGGACGCACGTCGAAGCAGTGGAACACGCCCTCGGCGCCGTCGGCCAGGCGGACCTTCACCCGGGCCTCGCCGTTGAGCTTGACCCGATCCCAGGTCTCGATCATGACCTGCATGTCGGAGGAGGCCACCAGGTTCAGGGGGTGGGTGCCCTGGAGGATCGAGCGCCCCTCCAGCGGCACGGAGCCCGGGAGGTCGGTGAAGGCGCCGTCGTCGTCCAGTGCCACGAGGGAGGCCTCGGGGCACTGGAGGAGGATCGTCTGCAGCGACCGCTCGACCTCGTCGGGGGTCGTGTGGCGAGGAGCGTTCATGCCCTCCCGATCGGCCGCCGGGCTGACCCGCCGACCCACCGAACGGGTGGTTCCGGGCGCCATCGATCGCCACCCCCTCAACGGGTTCGGGCGCGCGCATCGGCGCCCGACGGCCGGGTAGGGCTGTGCCGGAGGTCACCCCATGCCCGAGCGATGGTCCATCGACGCGACACCAGACCCGGCGGCCGTGGCAGCGGTGCGCACCGAGCTCCGTGCGGTGCTCGCCCGCTACGGCGTCGAGGCCGTCGGCGACGCCGAGCTGCTGGCCTGGGAGCTCGTCACCAACGCGATCTTCCACGCCGGGACCGCCGTCGAGGTCGTCGCCACGGTGGCGGGCGGTCGGGCCCGGGTCTCGGTGCACGACGCGAGCAGCGCGCCGCTCGAGCGCCGCCCGCCCGACCCTCGACGCGTCGGCGGCCACGGGCTCGAGCTGGTGGACGGGCTGTCGGACCGTTGGGGCGTCACGCCGGCCCGGGGCGGCAAGGCGGTGTGGTTCGAGGTCGCGTGCCACGACCCGGCGGTGCGGCCCGCCGTCTGAGCGGCGGCCCGGTCGCCGGCGTCGACCGCCGGAGGTTCAGGTCAGGGTCGGGAAGCGGCCGCGGCGCACGGCTCGTAGGACACGAAGGTGGCGTGGGTGGCCGGGTCCACGAGGGTGCGCCAGGTGTCACCCGCCGCGTCGACCCGGTGGTCCAGTTCGGAGAGGGTGTGACCCTCGTCGTCGGAGAAGACACCGGGAGCGGTGCATCGGAGCATGGCGACAACCCTTCACGTCGAGCGGCGTCGGTCGACGTCGCACCATCGGCAGCGGCGCCCCCCTCGACGGCGACCATCGCTCACCCGAGAGATCGGCACCCGAGGGCCCACCCTTGAGCACAAGGGCCCGGATCACCCGCGCGAGCCGCCGGACGCCGCCGGCCGACGGGACCGCTTGACCTCGTACATGGCGGCGTCGGCGGCGGCCAGGAGCGCCGCGGCGTCGTGGCCCACCGAGGAGGTCACGGCCGTCCCGATGCTCGCCGGGCAGCGGACGGTGGCCCCCGACGGGAGCACGACCGGCGCGGCGAGGGCCTCGTCGATGCGGGCGAGCAGACGGTCCGCGCCTCCGGTGCCCGGCTGGTAGACCACCACGAACTCGTCACCGCCCACCCGGGCCACGCTGTCCGCGCCGCGGACCGACGACCGCAGGCGGCGGGCCGCCTCGCAGAGCACCAGGTCGCCGGCGTCGTGGCCGTGGGTGTCGTTGACCGCCTTGAGCCCGTCGAGGTCGAGGAAGGCCACCACCAGCGGGCTGCCGCCGCGCTTGGCCCGCTCCAGGTCGGTGGCCAGGAGCTCCCCGAGGAGGCGGCGGTTGGCGAGCCCGGTCAGCGGGTCGCGGAGGGCGTGGTCGGCCAGGTCGGCCTGCAGGCGGCGGAGCTCGGTGACGTCACGGGAGACCCCCTGGAGCCCGCCGCGGATCGGGGTCACGTGCATCTCGCCGATGACGGTGGACCCGTCGGCGCACCGGTACTCGAAGTCGCTGCGCTCGGGCAGGGCGTGGCCCTCGAAGGCGCGCTCCACGGCCGCCCGGCTCTCGGGCCCGAGGACCTCGAGGAAGCGGGAGAAGTCGTCGAGGAAGTACGACGGCGGGTACCCGAGGGACTTCTCCATCGACGGGCTCACGTAGTCGAAGTGCGGGTGGGGCTCGACGAGGAACCGCCACACCACGTCGGCCGACTTGTCGGCGAGCTGACGGAAGCGGGCCTCGCTCTCCGCCAGCTCGAGCTCGGCGTGGTGGCGGTCCGAGACGTCGCGACCCACGGCCAGCACCTCGGCGTCGTCCGGGCCCCCGTCGCCGGGCAGGTGGTGCTCGACCCACTCCACCCACTGGTCACGGCCGCCCGGGGCCGGCCTCGGCACCGTGTCGGAGAGCTTCGGGCAGTCCGCTCCCAGCCGGGCCAGCAGGGGGCCGAGGCGCGCCATCTCGTCGGCGGTGAGGAACGCGTCGAGGGTACGCCCCGTCACCTCCTCCGGCGCCAGGTCGTAGCCCGCCGCCCAGGCCGCGTTGCAGTACACGATGCCGAGGTCCCGGCGGCGGTAGCGCACGATGCGCTCCGGCAGCTGGTCCAGGGTCTCGGCGCAGCGTCGCTCGTCCACGTGCCCGCTCACCATCGGTCCCCCAGCCCCTCGGGGCGTGCGGCCGCCGACCACCCGGTCGCTCGTCGATCAGGGCACACGCGCCGGTCCTCCAGGGGGGTGACGGCCGTCCGCGGGGTCGACGGCGGTCGCCTCCCCCATCGGCCGCGGACGTGCGGAGTGAAGGCCCACGCGACCCTCGGGCGCGGACGTGCCCGCCCCGTCGGGGCGGGCACG
>JBBRFU010000037.1:0-27797 GCA_038241315.1 Acidimicrobiales bacterium
CCAGGACACCGTCATCGTCTTCACGTCCGACAACGGCGTGCACCAGGGAGAGCAGCGCCGCATCGGCAACGGCACCAAGGGCGGTTGCTACGACGTCGGCCTGCGCGTCCCGTTGGTGGTTCGCGGCCCGGGCTTCGAGCCGGGCCCCGACATCGACGTGCCGGTGTACCCGATGCAGGACGTCACGGCCACCGCCCTCGATCTCGCCGGGGCCGAAGCCGGGCTCCCCCACCAGATCGGGACGCCGCTCCGCCAGCTCGTGGCCCGACCCGCGGCGTTCACCCAGCGGGTCCTGCTCCACGAGACGGCGTCGGAGGTGAAGATGGAAGGCGACGGCGTCACGACCGGGCCCCACCACGAGCTCGGGTACTGGAAGCTGTTCCGGTACCCCTCGAAGCGGTCCGAGGCCGGGCCCCCGTGGACCTACGAGATGTACGACCTGGCCGCAGACCCCGACGAGCTGCACAACCTCGCCTCGCAGCCGGAGGTCCGAGCCGAGCAGGAGGTGCTGGAGCAGACGCTCCGGACCCTCCTGGCGTGACCACGATGATCAGCGTGATCAGCGTGACCAGCGCTACCAGACGAGCGGGACGTGGCCCTCGGGGTACGAGCTGGGGGCGAAGAACCACGACTCCACGGCGTGGCGCGTCCGGGTCATCGCCGGATCGAGCGCCGTGCGGTGGAGGAAGAGGTCGTCGAACAACATGGCGTCGCCGGCCCGGAAGTGCGGTCGGACCACCGGCGCGTCCACCGACAGCCGGGCGACCACCTCGGGGCCCACGGCCCAGTCGAAGATCGCCCCGCCGGTGCCCGTCTCCTGGATGGTCTCGAACCGGCGCGGGACGAGGTCCATGCCGGGGGCGTCGACGCCACAGTCGGTGAGCGCCACCCAGACGTTGAGGGCGCGGATCCCCGAGCCGAGGAAGGCCCCGTCCTGGTGCCAGTCGCTCTTGCCCTCCAACCGGGCCCGGCGCAGGGTGGCCTTGTTGGCCGAGAGGGCCGGTCGCTCACCCAGGTAGTCGGCCACGACCGGGCGGAGGCCCACGGCCTCGTAGGTGGCGAACACCAGCTCGAGCATCCGCGGCGAGTCGCAGGCGAGCATGCCGCCGTCGCCCGCCACCCACTTGCGGGCCAGGGAGTAGGCCTGCTCCGGCGGCAGGGGGAGCGGGGCGAGCCACGACCCGCGGCGCGCCAACGGCTTGCCCTCCAGCTCGGCGCGGAGGGCCAGCACCCGCTCGATGCCGTCGATGAGCGCAGCGACCTGATCGGGGTCGAGGAGGCCGGGGACGTGGGCGCTGCCGTGGGCCGAGATCGCCTCGCGGACGGTGGCCGCCGAGAGGTGGGCTGGGGAGATGCGGGGCACGTCCGCCGGCCGCTGGCGGTCGGGCCCCGCCACGGGCACGGGCCAGACGGGGTGACCGGGCCGGCGATCGAGCTCGCCGAACGCCTGGTGGCGGAGGACGGCGAGACGGCACTCCACGTCGGGGTCGGGCGAGGCCAGGTTGGCCTCGTGCAGGAGGTCGACGGCGGCCACCACCTGCCCGGCGGCCACCAGCCGCTCGGCCTCGTCGACGACGACGCCGCCCGACAGCGGCCGAGCGGCGCTCATCGGTGCCGCTCCTCGTAGAGGTCGCAGGCGTAGCGGTAGAGCGCCACGTCGAGGGCGTTGTCCTCGGCGATGCGATCGATCAGGGACTGGTCGACCTCACCGGCCTCGGTGGTGTTGGAGCGGAGGGGCGAGCCGGTGTCGAGGCCGTACCGGGCCCCGAGCTCGTCGCAGAACTCCTCGAGGCGGTGCTGCAGGCCGAACAGGTCGAGCCCGGCCAGCGCCTCTTGGGCCATCGACAGCCGCTCGTCGTCGTAGGCGACGCTGGTGAGGACACCGTCGCCCGGGCCCATCTCGTCGGGCGTCAACGACAGCATGCGGGTCATGTGGTTCTGGATCATGGCCTCGAAGCGGAACGGGTCCTCGTAGATCTCGAGGAGGGGCGTGTCCTCGGTGGCGCCGCGCTGGCGACGGGCGGCCTGGTGGCGCAGGAACGAGAGCGTGCGCTCCACGGGGTCGCGCAGCACGGTCATCGTCACGAAGGGCTCGTCGGTGTCGAGCACCTCGGTGGTGCGGACGGGGAAGTGGCCGGTGAGGAGCCGGATCTCGTGGCCCCGCGCCCGCCACCGATCCTGGAGGTGCTTCACCGAGATGACCGCCACGCGGGCGTCGGGCCCGTCGGTGGCGTTGGGGTAGATCTGGGCCTCGTCGAACGATGCGTGGAGGCGGTCGCGCAAGGTGGTGCCCGCCGTCTTCTGCATGTGGGCGACGAAGAAGCGGGGGCCCGGGGCCCCGGCGTCTCCGCCCATCAGAACCCCTCGGCGTGGTCGGCCGAGGAGCCCGCCGGCCCCGCCCCGACCGGGTCGCCCGCCTCGTTCGAGGAGCCGGCCACGTACCAGGTGGCGCCGTCGGCGCCGTCCTCCCGACCGGCCCCGACGCGATCGGCCCAGGCGGCCACCGCGGCGACGGCCTCGGGCGCCGCACCCGCCGACACCGCCACCCGCCCGGACGGGGCGAGCCGGTCGAGGACCAAGTCGACCACGGCACCGTCGGCCAGGCCCTCGTCGACGAGGACCAGGGCGACGCGCTCGGGCAGGGTGCCTGCGGGGTCGGCCACGACCGCCTCGGCCGCCGTGTGGTGGACGCGGTCGTCGGCGAGGTCGAGCGCCTCCAGGCCGGCCCGGAGGTCGTCGAGGTCGCCGCCGTCCGGATCGGCCGCCACCGCGTGGACGTGGCGACCGAACAGCTCGTGGGCCTCGAGGTAGGCCTTGGCGAAGGTGGCCGGGCCCGGCCGGGTCACGCCGAGGGCGACCACGTGGCCCAGCACCAGCTCGCGGCACACGGCGTCGAGCTGGGCCTCCAGCTCGTCGAGGCCGGCTCGGGTGGCGCTGGCCACCGCCGGGCGCTCCTTGACCTGGCCCAGGTACCGGCGGGCGATCCGCGACAGCGAGGTCTCGCGGTCGTAGAAGATCTTGTGCTGGAAGATCAGCGCCTCGAGGCGGATCTCCTCGGCCAGGCGGAGGAGCTGGTCCTTGCCGGCCGGGCTCTCCAGGCGGTCCAGCTCGGCGGCCAGGGCCGGCTGCCGGTCGAGCCGCTCCTGCTCCACGGCGATGGCCAGGCCGAAGTAGATCGGGAGCACCACCACCCGCATGGGCCGGTCGTGCTCGGCCACGAAGTCGTCGAGCCCGCGACGCACGCCGTTGCGGGGGCCACCCTCCACCTTGGCGTTGGCCAGGGTGGGGTTCAGGCCCGCGCCGAACGGGACCAGGCGGACCTTGCCGGGCTCCATGCCCGCTCGCCGCCAGTCGCGCCGGAACTCCTCGGGGATGTTCGACGGGTCGTAGTAGAGGTCGCGGTGGCCGTAGGGCCATCCGACGTCGTGCAGCAGCAGCAGCGGCAGGGGCGCGTCGTGGGCCCGTGCCACCTCGCGCAGGAGGCGGAGCTCGTTGTAGACGGTGTACCAGTTGTGGTCGCCGTCGATCAGGGCCGCATCCATCGGGGGCAGGTCCCCGAGCACGTTGAGGCTGAGGTCGCGGTGGAACACGTACTGCCCCGCGAACTCGCGCTCGTGCTCGGCCGGGTCGAAGTCGGGCAGCGGGTCCACCACGTGGAGCTCCGTCTGCGGCCCGAGCCGATCGATGATCAGCCGGGTGTTCTCACCCCGCAGGGCGCCCACCTCGACCAGCCGACGTGCTTCGGCGGCCTCGAGCACCGGGGCCACCGCCACCTCCCAGAACGGAAACATCTCGCTCGCTCTCTCTGGACCCCGCTTGGTCGGGGGCGACCCTAGTGCCGGGGGGCCGCGCCCGCCGCCGCTGCGCCGGCCACCACGCCGCCGTCGGGGGCGACCTCGCCGACCAGGCGGTCGACGAGCTGGCGGAGGCCCCCCTCGGGCTCGGTGGCCACGTAGACGAGCGCGTGGCCCGGACCGGCCGGGGCGGGCGCCCCGAGCGCGTCGTCGGCCGCCACCACCTCGACCGGCACCGCCGCCAGGTCGAGCTCGGCGAGCAGGTTGCGGACCGGTTCGACGCCGGTGGGCGACGCCTCGACGATGCGGACGGTCCGATCCAGGTCGTGGGCCAGCACGTGGGCGCAGGCCACGGCACCCTCGGCCGCCACGCCGTCGCCGACCACCACGACGTCGCCGACGACCGTGGGGTCGAGCGCGTCGAGGGCCCGGCGCAGCTCCCGCAGCCCAGCGTCGGACGCGTGGCGCCCGACGCTGAGCTCTCGGGTGACGCCGTCGAGGTAGCGCGCCGCCAGGCGGGCCTGGTGATCCCGGGCGCGTCGGGCGACCGTGTGGTGGTGGGCCATGGCCCGCACGCGGAGCAGCTCCCCCAGCTCGAGCAGGCGGCGCAGCCCGTCGGGGCCCTCGACGCGGTCCAGCGCGGCGGCGAGCGCCGGTTGGCGGGCCAGGCGCTCCTCCTCCACCACGATGGCGAGCCCGAAGTAGAGGGGCAGCACCACGGTGCGGAGGGGTCGGTCGTGCTCGGCCACGAAGTCGTCGAGCGCGGTGCGCACGCCGTTGCGGGGGCCGCCCTCCACCTCCGCGTTGCACAGGTCCTGGCTCATCCCCTCGCCCTCGGGCAGGAGGTCGCGACGGCCGGGCCGCATGCCGGCGCGGCGGTGGGGCTGGCGGTGCTCGGCCGGGATGGTGTCCGGGTCGTAGTAGAGGTCGCGCCGCCCGTAGGGCCACCCCACGTCGTGGAGCACGAGGACGGGCAAGGGGGCGCCGGCGTCGCGCGCCACCTGCCGGAGCAGGCCGAGCTCGTGGTACACGGTGTGCCAGTTGTGGTCGCCGTCCACCAGGGCGGCGTCCATCGGCGGGAGGTCGCCCAGCACGTCGAGGCTGAGCGCCTGGTGGAACACGTAGCGGCCGGGGAACTCGCGCTCGTGGGCGGTCGGGTCGAACCCCGGCACGGGGTCGATGACGTGCAGCACCGAGCCGGGGCCGAGGTGCTCGATGATCTGCCGGGTGTTGTCGCCCCGCAGGGCACCGATCTCCACCACGTTGCGGGCCCCTGCCGCGGTCAGCACCGGCGCGATGACCGGCGTCCAGAACGGAAACATGCGTCGATCCTCCAAGGGGGCCGGAACGTCGGAGACTACCCACCGCGCACCTCGCCGTCGGACGCCGGGCGAGCCCGCCTCCGAGCGGTGTCGACCTCGGGCAGCGCCGAACGGCGCTCGATACCCTCTGCACCATGCTGACACGCCGAAAGTCCCCCAAAGATGTCACCGACCAGGCCGTCCGGTTCCTCGAGGACCTGCCCAAGGTGCACGACCGCGCCGGCCGGCCTCCGCACTCGGGCGGCCTCAACGTGCGCCTGGGCAAGGTGATGGTCGAGGAGCTGCAGAAGCTCGAGGCCCCGTCGGTGATCGAGACCGGCGCCGGCAACTCGACCCTGTTGTTCCTGATGCTCGGCTGCCCCCGGGTCACCGCCATCGCCCCCGACGCCAAGCTGGGCGCGCGCATCCACCAGGAGGCCGAGTCACGGGGCCTCGACACGAGCGGGCTGCGGTTCGTCGACGACCGGTCCGAGCGGGCCCTCCCCCGCATGGCCCTCGACGAGCAGGTGCGGTGCCAGGCCGGCTTCATCGACGGCAACCACGGCTGGCCATCGGTGTTCGTCGACTTCTGCTACCTCAACATGATGCTGGACGAGGGCGGGCTCATGTTCATCGACGACGTCCACATCTACGCCTGCTCGCAGCTGCTCCTGCTGCTCCAGTCGCAGCCCGACTACGAGCTCGTCCGACTCGACGGCAAGATGGTCACCTTCAAGAAGGTCACCAAGGCCGCCTTCCTCCCCGACTGGCGTGGCGAGCCGTTCATCGTCACCAACACCACCGGCATCAGCCTCGGTTGACCGGGCATCCGCCCGGCCGGCTCAGGAGCCTCCGGCGCGTGGTGCCGGTCAGCTCACCCGGCGGAGGAACCCGCCGGGGTTGAAGGTCACCCCGTGACGCTCCCGTGTGGTGTCGGCCATGAAGTCGCCGCGGGTGTTGAGGATCCGACGGGTGGCCTCGAAGGGACCGGGGCCGAACGAGGCGTCCACCGGGTAGCCGTTGAGCACCGTGTGCTCCATCACCACGTACGAGCCCACCGGCACCAGCTCGGCGTAGATGGCGAACTCGCGGTGCATGCGGCGACGGGCGCCGCGCGACCCGAGGATCACGAAGGCGTTCGGGTCGGCGCCCACCACGGCCCGGGCCTGCTCGGCCACCTCGTCGTTGTGGGCGAGCCCGGTCAGGTAGGTGATGCGGGGGTGCTCGGGCCGGGTGACGCCGGGTCGGTGGGTGTCGATCGAGAGGACCCGGCCGTGGTCGAGGAGGTCGCAGATCGAGGCCAGGAACAGCGCCCGGCCGCCCTCGCGGGTACCGGTCTCCACGATCCAGTCGGGGCGCACCTCGGCGATGATGTCCTGGTAGGCGAGCAGGTCGGCCGGGGCGTTGGGCGCCCGGTGCCCGAGCCAGGTGGTCTCCTGCCAGGCCAGGCTCCGCCAGTAGGCGGCGACGAACCCGTCGCGCAGGTCGTCGGCCACCGGCACCGGGTGCCGGGCCGGCCCGTCGAGGCCCTCGATGACCGGGTCGACCTCGAAGGCGTCCGCGGTCATGCGGCGGGCCCGGGTGCGGCGCGCCGAGTCGCCGTGGAAGCCCCCGACGTACTGGATCTGCTTCTCGGGGCCCGAGAACGGCCGGCCGCGCAGCTCGGCGTAGCGCTCGCCGTAGGAGAACACGCGCGTGCGGCGCTCCGACGGGTCGCTCTGGTTGGTGGTGGTGCCGCCGTGCACCTGGTGGAAGGAGCCCTCGCCGAGCACGCTCACCAGGGCCACGCCGGGCGCGGCGCCGAGCCGCTCGTAGAGGTCGAGGTTCGTGTAGCCCCCGCCCGCCGAGTGGAAGCCCTCGTCGAACCCACCCACCTGCTCGAGGAGCTCCCTCGGGGCGAACAGGCAGTTGCTCTCCCAGAGGCCGTCGAGCCAGTCCCGGTCACCCTGGAAGTGGCCGATGTCGAAGAGTCGGTACCCGTCGGCCGGCCAGTCGATGTTCTCGAACAGCACGTCTTCGGAGGCCTGGTCGTAGCCCGAGCGCATCACCTCGCCCTGCTGCCCGGGACCGAGGTACCAGGGCTGGATGGCCACCACCGCCGGGCGGTAGGCCCGCAGCCCGGTGAGCCCGTGGCGGAGCGCGCCCGGCGTGAGCACGTGGGCGCCGTCCACCATGAGCGCCAGCGCGGCGCCCCTGGACACGGCGATCCCCCGGTTCAGCGCCGGGGCCGGCGACGACGTGGCGTCGGCCCCGAGATCGAGGTAGCGGAACTCGGGGCCGAAGCTTCGCACCAGCTCCTCGCCGAGGCGGTGCTCGGGCGCCGACCCGTTCTCCACCACGATCACCTCGTAGTCGAGGTCGTCGATCCCTTCCTGGTACGTGCGGGACAGGGCGCGCAGCGATCGGGCCGCCTCCCGGCGCATCTCGTAGACCACCACCACCACCGAGAGCTCGCAGGCACCCGCGGCGACGGGCGGGGCCAACGGGATGGCGGCCACGCCGACGGCCGTCGCGGGGCGATCCGCCCCGGCCGGCGCCTCGCCCGTGACGCGCCACGACGTGCCGGCGACGCCGACGCCCACCGCCTCGCCCGCTCCGGCGTGGTCGGCGCGGAAGCGAGCCACCGTGGCGCGGTCCTCGGGCCGGGAGAGGTCGTCGATCACCACGAACCCGCCCGCCGCGAGGCGGGGGTGGAGGTGCTCGAGCACCACCTCGAGGTCGTCGCCCACGTCGGCACCGATGTGGAGGAGGGCGATCCGGTCGATCGCCGCGTCCGGCAGCGTGGCCCGGGGGTCGCCCTGCAGGAACCGGGTGCGGTCGTCGAGCAGGTCGAAGCGCTCGAAGCCGTCGCGCACGAGGTTCAGGTCGGCCCGGAGCTCGGCCAGGCCGTCGGCCACGTCGGGGGCGGACCGGTCGTCCGCGGCGGCACGGAAGCGATCCACCACCCACACGTGGCGGTCGGACGGGCCATGGGCCTCCAGGTCGGCGCGCAGCAGGATCGCCGCACCGCCGCGGCCCACGCCGCACGAGACCACGTCGCCGGCCACGCCGTCGGCGCGCACGGCGTCGAGCGCGTCGCCCAGTCGGTCGAGGAGCACGCGGCCGCCCGGCGCGAACGCGTAGCCCGCGGGCGCCGGCGCATCGCCGCCCACGGCCCCGGTCCGGCGCTGGAGGCGCAGCCGGCGCAGCGCCTCGGTGTCGTGACGGGCCGGGTCGCGCAGGCGGGGCAGCTCCACCGGCTTGGGGCGCTCCAGGCAGTCGGCCAGGTGGGCGAGCCGGACCTCGTTCTCGAGGTAGTGCTCGTTGGTGAGGGCCCGCTTGACGCTGTCCAGGTAGCGGTGGGCGAGGTGGTCCACCGCCTGCTCGTTCGCCCCGTTCGGGATCACCGCTTCCCCCGTCGTCGCCGTCCTGGTCCTGCGGGGGCGGACGATACGGCATGGCGCCCGGCCCGACGGCACCGGTCCGGGGGCCGCCCCCGGCAGTCGACGGCCCGCCGACCGCGCGATCGGCGGCCGTCGGCCCTCGCTCCTCGGGTAAGGTCAGCGCTCCCGACCGCCAGTCGGAGCCTCTCGAGCCCTGTCTGCCCCGGTCGCCCGGGATGGTGGGGGCCGGCGGCCCCGGTCGCCGGGAGGGGGAAGTCCGCTGTCGGATGACGGGAAGCCGAGGGATGACCGTGCCAGTCGAGCAACGAGCGCGCCGCATGGCCGAGCAGCCGCGAGGCCACGAGGGGTGCCGGACCGCGACCCTCGCCCCGTCCACGAGCCCGTCATCGTCCGCCGCTCCCCTCGGACGGCTTCGCTGACCGCCGTCTCCGTCGGGCACCCCAGCGCAGCGGTGCCGGCATGACCACCAGCGGCGTCACCACGAGCGGCGCGGCGCTGGCCGGGCCCCGACCCGACTCGGGGGCGCCTCGCCGCGTCGCCGGGCTGGTCCGACGGGTGGTCCGACGGCTCGGCCGTCGCGGGCTCGCCGTGGGCCGCCGAGCGCGTCGCACGGTCCGCAGGGCGCCCCGCGCCCTGGCCCGCCGGGCTGCGCCGCGAGCCCGCGCCCTGGCGGTGCGCGGGCGGCGCGCCGCCCTGGTGCGGGGCCGGGCCGCCCGACCCCACGCCGCTCGAGCGTTCCGCCGGCTGCCGCCGCCGGCCCAGGAGGCCCTCCGCGTGCAGGAGCCCCGGCTCCGCCGCATCGCCGCCCGCGCCGCCGGCCGGGCCGCGGGCCCCACCGCGGGGGCCCGCCGGGCGCCCCGCGGCCCGGCGCTGCGCACCTGGCGGCGCGGCTACCGCGACCTGGTGTCGCGGGTGGCCGCCGACGGGTCCCCGTGGCTCCTGATCACCCCCGGCAGCCCGCTCGCGATCCGGCAGGGCCGGGGCCGCCGGGCCACGCCGTACCCCTCTTCGGCGGGGAACCCGCCGCTCACCAACGACCTCGCCTTCGTGGCCGAGCTCGAGGCTCGGCGCTTCGACGGTCACCGCCACCTGGTCCTCCCGGAGGGGTCACGGCCCTGGTTCCGCGAACGGGCCGAGCTGCGCGGCCACCTCACCGGCCGCTACCGAACCGTCACCGACCGTCCGCTCGCCGGTGCCGTCTACGACCTGAGCCGCCGGGCCGAGCCCGGTGGCGGGTCCCTGCGGGCCGAGGTGGCCCAGCTCACGGCGGGCCTGGTCGAGGAGCCGGCGGTGCTCGACTGGACCGAGCGCGGCATCGACCTCGAGCTCCCGGGCGTCACCACCTTCCGCCCACCCGACGGCGACCGCCTGCCGTACCTCGACCACAGCGTCGAGATCGTGGTCCACGACGCCTCCCGAGATCCCGAGGAGGCCGCCCGGGTGGCGTCCCGAGGCGTGCTCACCGTGGTGATCGACGACGCCGGCACCACCTCCGTCACGGGCGTCGACGCCCGCCTCGACCCGTCCCCCGCCGCCGCGCCGCGCACCCTGCTCTGGTCCACCGATCCGAGCGACGACCCCGCCTGGCGGGCCGCCCTCGCCGACGCCGCGGCCGAAGCCGGCGCCGAGCTGCGGCTGGGCGCAGCCGACGGCCCCGGTCCCGACGACCTCGCCGACATCGACGTGGTGGTGATCGTCGAGCCCTACGTGCTCCCGATCGCCGACGCCGTGGCCACCGCCTCGGCCCAGGCCGAGGCCGACCCCTCGTCGGCCGTGGTCGGCAAGGTCGTGGCTGCGAACGGGCGGCTCGAGGCGGCCGGGGCCACGGTCTTCACCGATCGATCGGTGGCCCTCATCGCCCACGGCTCGGCCGAGGTGCGCGCCCCGTGGCACGACTACGTGCGCCCCGTCTGCTGGGCGCCGGGCCTCCTCGCGGTGGCCACCCCCCTGTGGGTCGCCGTCCCCCCGCCCGACGACGTCACCGGCCGAGCGTTCCTGCGGGAGTGGTGCGCCCAGGCCTGGGCCACCGGCCACGCCGTCACCTACCAACCCACCGTGGCCGCCGTGCGCGTCGCCGGCTCGGGCGCCGAGGCGGCCACGCCGCTCCCCGACTCGCGGTGGCAGCGGGTGCTCGACCTGCGCCCCCGTCGCCCCCGCGACCTCAGCGACGGGGCCTGGCGCCACCTGCTCGCCAACGACGACGTCGAGGCCTGTCGAGGATGACCATGCGGACCGTGCTCGTGGCCCACACCCGGATGCCCGCCTTCGACCGCGACAGCGGCTCGCAGGACATCGACAACACCATCCGGATCCTGCTCGACGAGGGCTGGAAGGTCACCTTCGTCTCACGTGAGGAGGAGGGGGTGGCCGAGGAGCGCCACGCCGCCCGCCTCCGCCAGATGGGCGTGGCCACCTACGCCGGGTTCAGCTGGGCCGAGCGGCTGCTCCGCTCGAACGACTTCGACCTCGCCATCATCGGCTTCTGGGAGCCGGCAGCGGCGCTCCTCCCCCACCTCCGGCGGCACTCGCCCCGGACGCGGGTGGTCGTGAACTCGATGGACGTCCACTTCCTGCGCCTCGCCCGTCTGGCGCTCGGTCAGGACGACCTCCTCGACGGGCGCTTCGGGTCGGCGGCGGCGCGCGAGCTGAACACCTACAACAGCGTCGACGCGGTGCTCGCGGTCTCGGAGAAGGAGCGGGCCCTCCTGGCCGACTTCCTCGGCCCGGACCGCGTCTTCACCCTCTCGGTGGCCGAGGAGATGCGGCGGTCACTGCACCCCCTCGAGGATCGGCGCGGGCTGCTGTTCGTGGGCAACTTCCGCCACGTGCCCAACCGCGAGGCGGCCGAGCACCTCAGCCACGAGGTGCTCCCGCTGCTCGACCCCGACCTGCTGGCCCGCCACCCGCTCACCCTCATCGGCAACCGGCTGGAGGAGGCGGCGCTCGACCTCGACCTCGACGCCCCCGGGCTCAACGTGGTCGGCTGGGTGCCGTCGATCAAGCCCTACCTGGAGCAGGCCCGGCTCTCGGCGGTGCCCCTGCTCCACGGCGCCGGGGTGAAGCGCAAGGTCATCCAGTCGATGATGGCCTACACCCCCGTGGTCACCACCCCCATCGGGGCCGAGGGCCTCGACCTCGTCCAGGGCCACCACGCCCTCATCGCCGCCGACGCCGCCGACCTGGCCGCCGGGATCACCCGCCTGCTGACCGACGACGACCTGTGGCACCGGCTGGCCGCCAACGGTGCCGACCTCGTCGATGCCAACCACAGCCGCCGACGGATGCACCAGCAGCTGGTCGACATCGTCGACCGCGTGCTGGCCCGCCCGGCCCGCTCCGCCGCCGGCGGCAGCCGCAGCTCCGGCGCCGCCGACCAGGCGCTCGCCGCCGACGCCGTCCTCCGTCGGGTCCGCCTGGTGGCCGATCCCGATGCCATCGTGTTGGTGGCGTCGGGTGGCCGCGAGGAGCTGGTGGCGCTGGGCACCCAACCGTGCTGGCACTTCCCGCAGGGTCGCGACGGCGGGTGGGCGGGCTACGAGCCGGTCGACGGCCCCGCCGCCGTCAACCACCTCGAGGCCCAGCGGACCCGAGGGGCCCGCTACCTCGTGCTGCCCAAGGCGGCCTTCGCCTGGCGCACCCACCTCCCCGAGCTGCACGCGCACCTGGCGGGCACCTACCGCGCCGTCCACCAGGACGAACACCTCCTCGTGTACGACCTCGCCGGCGCCCCCACCGACGGCGTCGTCCCGGAGCCGCCGCCTGCCGCCCGGGTGGCGGTCCTCGGCACCTACGACGCCCACCGCACCGGGCCGTCGGCCGCCCTGGTGGCCGAGCTGGCCGCCAGCTCGCACCTCACCGTGTCGCAGCGATGGCGGTCCGACGCCGAGGAGCCCGGGCCGGTCCCCGACCAGGACGAGGCCGACTACGTCGTGTTCGTGCGCGACGACGCGATCGTTCCCAGCCGCTTCCTCGACGACCTCGTGGCCACCCAGGTGGCGCTCGGCGTGGAGCGCGTCCAGCCCACCCACGCGAGCGGGCCGGGCGGTGGGCCGCCGGTCACCGAGCGCCACCGCGGCACCGTGGCGCGCGAGGTCGACCAGGCCACGCCGCTCCCGGTGCTGGCCGTCCGCGCCGGCGCGCCGGCGCACGGGCCCGTGGCCCTCCTCGACACCGTCACCGTGGGGCTCCGGGCCCCCCTCGTCGGCCCCGCCGAGGTCGCCGACGCCTGCTCCGACGTCCGCCGGGTCTGGGTGACCGACGCCGACAAGGGCGTCGTCTGGTCGGGCCGCACGGAGCCGGCGTCGCCCCCGCGCATCAGCGTGCTGATCGCCACCTACGAGCGGGGCCTCCTGCTGCGCACCTGCCTGGAGTCGTTCGCCGAGCAGACGCTGGGCCGCGACGACTTCGAGGTCGTGCTGGTCGACGACGGCTCGGCCGAACCGGTGCTCGACCAGCTCGTGGCCGAGTTCGCCGACCGGCTCCAGATCGTCGGGATCGGCATCGCCCACGCCGGTCGCAGCGCCGCCAAGAACCTCTGCACCTTCCTGGCCCGGGCGCCGATCGTGCTCTTCTTCGACGACGACGACCGGGCGGCCCCCGACTACCTCGAACGCCACCTCGCCCGCCACGAGGCGTCCGGCGACGAAGGCCTCGCGGTGCTGGGCCACACCGACTGGGCCCCCGAGGTGCCGCACTCGCCGCTGATGCACTACATCACCGACGTCGCCCGGCTCATGTTCGCCTACGCCCGGCTCGAGCACGGCCAGCAGCTCGACTGGCGGGGCTTCTGGGAGGGGCGCATCTCGTGTCGGCGGTCGCTCCTCGTGCGCCACGGCCTGCACGACCAGCGGCTCAACTACTCCATCGACGTGGAGATGGGCTGGCGGCTCGCCCCGCACGGCCTGCGCGTGGTCTACGACGCCACGGCCCGCAGCGTGATGGCCCGAGGCGTCGACCTCGACGACTTCTGCCGTCGCACCCAGGCCAAGGGCAAGGCCCACGCGGTGGTGGCGGCGTTGCACCCGGGCACCGAGCTGGCCGACCGCGTGCTCCCCACCGACTCGGCCGAGCGGTGGGAAGCCAAGCGCTTCGGCCTCGACGCGCTGCGGCGCCGGGCCGGCGAGCTCGAGCGGGCCGCCGAGGCCGACCCGGGCCGGCTCGACGAGCTGCACCAGACCTACGCGGAGCTGTTCCGCACCTTCCACGCCAAGGGCGTGGCCGAGGCAACCGGAGGGCCGTTCGCCATGACCACCACCCCCACCACCGTCCAGCCCTTCGAGAACACCGACCCCGACCTCGTCTACGACGGCACGCCGGCCGGCGCGCCCACCGACCCGGTGCTGAGCATCACCATCCCCGTCTGGAGCCTCACCCCCGAGCTGGCCGAGATGGCCTGCCGCACCATCGAGCGGATCTGGGAGGTCGCCCGGGTCCCCACCGAGGTGGTGGTCATCGACAACGGGTCCCCGTTCGAGGTGCCGCTGCCCGCCAAGGTGTACCGCTACCCCGAGAACAAGGGGGTGGCCACCGGCTGGAACACCGGCATCCGCCTCGCCACCGCACCGGTGGTGACGGTGATGAACAGCGACTGCCGCGTCGAGCCCGGGTGGGACGAGGCGCTCTACGAGGCGGTCACCACCGAGCACATGGTGGCCTTCCCCTACACGGACCACTGCGACGGCCTGGGCTTCGCCTCGCCCGACCAGGGGGGCACCGCCGGCTGGTGCTTCATGATGTCGAAGGCGATCTACGAGCAGGTGGGCGTCTTCGACGAGTGGTTCAACCCGGCCTTCTGCGAGGACACCGACTACTGGCACCGGGCCTGGGAGCTGGGCATCCGCCTCTCGCCCGTGCCCGCCGCCCGCGTCGTCCACGCCCGGCGCACCACCGCCAGCAGCCGGCCCAACGTCGACTGGCTGCTCCAGGGCCACCGGTACAAGTACGGGTGGAAGCACGGGGTCGACCCGCACCGCGCCCCTCCCTACTACCACCGGGAGATCATCGAGTACCACGGGACCTTCCGCGCACCGGAAGGCGAATCCACATGACTTCGGAGGCCTGCTCATGACCCGCACCGACCCGCGTCCCGACCGCCCGCGCGTGTTCAACATCGGCCTGAACAAGACCGGCACCGTCTCGTTCCACGAGGCCATGACCGTGCTGGGCCTCGAGAGCCTCCACTGGGGTGGGCCCGAGGTGCACCGCCTCGTGGTGGCCGCGCGCGAGGCCGGGCTCCCGCTCCTCGCCAACCTGGACCAGCGCTACGACGCCTTCTCCGACATCGGCGTGCTCGCCCGGGGCTTCGCCCAGCTCGACGAGCAGTACCCGGGCAGCCACTTCGTGATGACGGTGCGCGACGTCGACGCCTGGGTGGACAGCCGACGCCGCCACGTCGAGAAGAACCAGCAGCTGAAGGCCGCCGGCCAGTACGACGGCGACTTCCTCGTGGTCGACGAGGCCAAGTGGCGCGACGAGTGGGACCGCCACACCGCAGCGGTGCGGGCCTACTTCGCCGGGCGCGACGACTTCCTCGAGATCGACATCACCGCCGGCGAGGGGTGGCCGCCCTTCTGCCGCCTGCTCGGGGTGCCCGAGCCCGCGATCCCGTTCCCCTGGGAGAACCGCTACAAGCCCGCCGCCAGCTGAGCGGCGCGAGCCGCTGATCGGCCCGACGCCCGGGCCCGCTCAGCGCTCGCCGTCGGCCCCCGAGGCGGGCAGCTCGCGGCCGGCGCGCGCCACGATGGCCTTGCGGCTCGCCGCCAGGGTGGCGCGGGGCCCGTCGAGGAGGAGCTGGTCGGTGCGGGCCACCCCGGGCGTCACGGCCTGGCGGGCCGACATGGCGCTGCGGGCCAGCCGCCCGACGCGCGACCGGTCGAAGCGGTCGAGCTGGACCTCGAGCGTGGCCAGCGCCTCCTCCGCCATGGCGCCCAGCGCGTCGCGCTCGGCCAGTGCGGCCTCCCGATCGGCCTCGACGGCGTGGCGGTGGCGGGTCTCCTCGTCCAGGCGCCGGGCGAGGTCGTCCAGGCGCCGGTCCAGGTCCTCCAGCTGCCGGCCCAGCTCCTCCAGGCGCTCGGCCTGGTCCTCGGTCCGCTCCAGCGCCTCCAGCGCCTCGAGCGCCCCGGGGGAGACCGTGCCCTCGAGGCCGTCGAGGATCGAGCCGTCGTCGACGCGGGCGGCCAGGGCCGCCTGCTGGGCGTTGAGCCGTCCCCGCCGGGAGGAGGGGTCCTCGTGCTGGCGGTGGAGATCGGCGCTGATGAAGCCGTGGACCACCTCGTCGGGCACCGGGTGGAGGCCGGTGACGCCCACCGCCGCCAGGTCGTCGAGCAGCCGGGCGGTGGTGGCCACCGGATCGGCCATGAGGTCCTGGTAGCGGACCAGCACCCGGGGCAGGCCCGCGGAGGCCTCGAACGACCGCACCGTGTAGAGCTCCCAGAGGGCGAGGGCCGCCGGCACCGAGAAGCCGTTGCGGCGGTGCACCGACTCGGCCACCTCCAGCGGCTCGCGGGTCACGTGCACGCAGACCGGCGCGTCGAGGAGCGGGCGCACCAGGGGGAACAGCACGCAGAGCCGGGGCTCCTTGACCACCCAGGGCCGGTGCTGCTCGAGCTCCGCCAGGATCTCCTCGAACCGGAGGAGCCATCGCTGCCGACCTGCGGCCGGGATCGCGTCGGGGTGGAAGCCCGACAGCTTCCACCAGTCGAAGCCACCGCTGTGGAGGAGGCCGTCGCAGACCTCGCGCACGTCCCGGCGCTCCCAGAAGCCGCGCGGGTTCTCCTCGTTGGCATCGGTGGCGATGCCGTCCGGGCCGAACCAGGCCCCGGCCAGGTTCAACAGGCGCGTCACCCCGGAGGTGCCGGAGCGGTGCATGCCCAAGACGACGAGCTGCATGGGGACGGCCGGCTCCGGAGGCGCGGTCAGCGGGACGGGCGGGGCGGCGCGCCGAGGAGGCCGACCTTGGCGAGGGCCCGCTTCGCCGGGAGCCGGATGGCCTCGGCGGTGTCGGGGGCGAGGTGGCGGCGCACGCGTCGCCACGTGCCCTTCACCGGTCCGGCGAGCAGCCGTCGTGCGATGTCCTTCACGGGAGTCCTCCTGGGTGGGTGGGGGGCACGGTCCGGGTCATCCGCCGTCGCCGGCGGGGGTGCCGGGCTCGGCGGGCGCGTCGCCGGCGGCGCCGTCGGGCGTGCCGACGGTGATGCCGCCGTCGGAGGGCAGCACCCAGAACTTCACCAACCCCTCTTCGATGGCCTTGATGATCGCGTAGACGCTGCCGTCGTCGCCCCAGGCCTCTTGGAGCGCCGCGATCCCGAGGGCCTCCTGCTCACGCTGGGCCACCCGGTTCTTCTCGGTCTCGACGGCGATGTCGGAGGTCCGGACGTCCTCGAACGCGGCGACCACGGACTCCGGGAGGTCGACCTTCTTGATCACGAAGGTGGGGGCCTCGCACTCGCCCCCGGGCCGGTAGCCGGGTGCGCAGAAGAAGTCTGACCCCATCGCCCGGTTCAGGCGCTCGCTCAGGGTCTGCTGCACGGACTCCTGGATGGTGAGGAGCAGCTCGGCGTCGCCGTAGATCTGCGCCACCGAGTAGCGGCGGGTCTCCTCCTGGAGGGCGTTCTCGATCTGCTGGCGGAACGTGTCCTCGATGAGCTTCTTCCAGCCGCTCCCGGTGTAGGCCTGGTACTTCAGCCCGAACTCCTCGTGGAACGAGCGCAGCTCGTCGGTGTTGAGCTTGTAGTACACCGCGAGCTGGTAGGAGACCTGCACCCGATCGCTGGACGGGGCCACCACGGAGTCGGCCGTGGCCTTGTCGCCCTCCGTGGCCGCCTTCGACACGATGTAGTTCTGCTGATCGGCCGGGTACAGGTACAGCGGGTCGAACAGGCCGTTGAAGAACAGCGAGCTACCGGGCTGGACGATCTTCTGGAACCGCGACCCCTCGATGGGCCCGCCGCCGTAGCTGATGCCCACCTTGTCGCGGGGGGTCTTCTTCATGGCGCTGCCCACGAGCGGCACCGCCGCCAGCAGGAGGATGGCCACCAGCACCAGCACGGCCCCCTTCCCGGGGCCCACCCGCGGACGGAGGCGCGACGCCAGCCCGGGCCCGCCCGACCCCTCGTCGCCGCCTCGGCGGCGGCGCTTGCTGCCGGCGGGCAGCGAGGCCGACGCGCCCAGCGAGGAGGGCGCCTCGGAGCCGTCCATCGCCCCGGTGTCGCCGGCGCCCTTGATCGGGTTCTGTTCGCTCAACGTGATCCCCTCGTGGTGTGCTCGTCCGCCGCCGGGATCCCGGCCACGTCCTGCGTGCTCGATGCGTCCGGCCCCGCCGGGCCCGTGGGAGGTGGGCCGCCGGGGCGGGCACCGGTGGCCTCAGGCGTCATCCAGCAGCTCGGCATCCGACAGCCGGCAGTACCGCATGTAGCTCGCCGCCACGTGGTCGGGGTCGCCTTGTTCGACCACCTGGCCCTGGTGCATCCAGATCGCCTCGGTGGACATGGTGCGGATGGCGGAGAGGCTGTGGCTCACCAGGACGATCGTGCGGCCGCTGCCGCACAGCTCGGCCATCTTGTGGGCGGTCTCGCTCATGTACTTGGAGTCGCCGCCGGCCAGGGCCTCGTCGATGAGGAGGATCTCCGGGTCGAGGTGGGCCATGACCGCGAAGCCGAGGCGGGAGCGCATGCCCGACGAGTAGGTCTCGACGGGGAAGTCGACGTACTCGCCCAGCTGGGCGAAGTCGGCCACCTGGTCGATGATCTCGTCGAGGCGAGCGTGGCCCAGGCCCATGGCCAGGCCGCCCAGGCGGATGTTCTCCCGCCCGGTCAGGTTCTGGTTCATGCCCACGCCGATGGTGAGCAGGGTGGAGATCCGACCGCGCATGACGATGCGTCCCTGCTCGGGCTCGAGGATCCCGGCGAGGCAGCGCAGCAAGGTGCTCTTCCCGGCGCCGTTGCGGCCGATGATCCCGAGCACCGTGCCCTGCGGCACCGAGAACGAGACGTCTCGGACGGCGGGCACCAACCGGTCCGTGGCCTGGCCTCGCTTGAAGAGGTCGCTGAACCCGCCGAGGACGGAGCTGCCCTTCACGTGCACGCGGTAGGACGTGGAGAGGTGCTCGACCTCGATGGCGGGGAGGGTGGTGGCGGCCATGTCAGAGGCGCAGCGCGAAGCCGCGCTCGTGGGAGACGAAGATCCGGTAGCCGACCAGGCAGAGCACCACGGCCCACACGACCGACTGGAACAGGTACCCGGCGTTCGGCAGCTCGCCGGTGAAGACGGCCTGGTAGCAGGCGAAGAGGGTGAAGAGCGGGTTGATCTTCAACAACGTGACGGCGAGATCGGGCAGCTCGGTCACGGGGTACAGGATCGGCGTGGTGAAGAACAGCACCCGCATCACGTAGTCGAGCAGGTTCGACATGTCGCTGATGAACACGGTGAGGGTGGCGAAGATGAGCGCCAGCCCCGAGCTGATGAGGATCTGCAGCACCACCAGGAGCGGGAGGACGAACAGCCCCGGCCCGAACGGCGCCCCCAGCAGGAAGTGGATCACCGCGTAGACGGCGAGGTAGGGCCCGAGGTCCAGCAGGCCCTTGTAGACCTCGGTGGCGGGCAGCAGGATGCGCGGGAACGTGGAGTTCAGCATCAGCCCCTTGTTGCGGATGATCGAGCGACCGCCGCCGCTCAGCACCGTGGAGCTGAACGTGAAGAGGAAGATGCCGGAGATCAAGATGACCAGCCGCTCGGTCTGGTCCGACCCGTTGCTGCGGATGGTGGAGATCAGGAACCAGTAGATGCCGGCCTGGAAGAGCGGATCAGCGATCGCCCACAGCTCGCCGAGGCCGGTGCGGGACCGAGGGCCGCGGAGGTCCGCCTTGGCCATGGCGACCACGAAGTGGCGCCGGTCCCACGCGTCCTGGAGGTAGGCCCGGACCGACGGCAGCGACGCCGAGTGGGGCTCGAAGACGTACTCGACGTCGCTGTAGGGCCGGAGCGTCGCCTGGCCCCCCTCGTCGGTCGCCCTGGTGGGGTCGCTCACCCTCTGCCACTCAGCAGCGGATGGGGTGCGGCCTGGAGCTCCAGGCGCTCCGCCTCCCGCACGAACGCCGCCACCTCGGGCTCCATGACCAGCTTGCGCTGCTCACGGATCCGCCCGTTGGGCAGCGTCTCGTTCTCCTGCACGATCGAGACCAGCGACGGCCGCTCGGCGAGGCGGGCCGCCTCGTTGATCTCCCGCACGATGCCGAGGACCTCACGCTGGCTGAGCTCGATGGTCTCGGCAGCGGCCGTGTCGGTGATGGCGTCGCCCGTGGCGGCGCTGCGCGCCGTGGCCGAGAGGACGGAGCGGCTGGCCTCGTCGACCTCGTGGAACACCGCGGTGACCGCGTCCTGGTCCCACTCGGTCACGCGCGCCCTGGCGGTGATCCGCAGGATCATCTGCATCGCTTCTTCGACGTGTTCCTCGGGAACCGGAACCATCACGTATGCCATAGGTCCTCTTCATCCGCGTCACGTGTCACCCACTGGCCTGAGCGTCGGAGATGGTAGCGCATCACCCGAGGGGGACGAGCGACCAGCGTCAGCCCCTATCCTGCCCCGCCATGGCCCCCTCCGCCGCGCGCGGCACCATCGCCGCCGGCCACGAGGCGGCCGCCGACGCCGCCGCCGAGATGCTGCGGACGGGGGGCAACGCCTTCGACGCCGTGGTGGCCGCGGGCTTCGCCTCGGCGGTGTGCGAGCCCGGGTTCACGAGCCTCGCCGGGGGCGGCTTCCTCCTCGCCCGCACCGCCGACGGGACCGACCTGCTCGTCGACTTCTTCGTGGACACGCCCGGCCGGGGCCGCCCCGGCCACGCCCCCACCCCGGTCTTCGAGGAGGTCTCGGTGTCCTTCGCGGCGGCCGTCCAGACCTTCCACTGCGGCCCCGGGTCCGTGGCCGTCCCGGGCACCTTGGCCGGCTACCTCCACGTGCACCGGCGCCTGGGCCGCCTGCCGCTGGCCGAGGTGGTGGCGCCGGCGGCCGCCCTCGCCGTCGGCGGCGTGGTCGTCTCGCCCAGCCAGGCCACCGACCTGGCCCTGCTGGCGCCCATCCTCGCCCGCACCGCGGCCAGCCGGGCCATCTTCTTCCCCGGCGGGTCCCTCCTGCGCGCCGGCGAACAGCTCCACAACCCCGACCTGGGCGCCTTCCTCACCGCCCTCGGGGCCGATCCCGAGGCCACCTTCTACCGGGGCGACCTCGCCGAGCACCTCGTGGGCCAGCTCGCCCGGGGCGGCGGCCTCCTCACCGTCGAGGACCTGGCCGCCTACCGGGTGCTGGAGCGGCAGCCCCTGCGCACCCGCTACCGAGGTCGGACCGTGCTCACCAACCCCCCGCCCACCTTCGGCGGGGCCCTGCTGGCCCTCGCCCTGCGCCGCCTGGAGCGAGCCGGGCCCCTGCCGCCAGCGGGGAGCGCGTCGCTGGCGGTCGCCCTGGCCTCGGTGATGGCCGGCATCGACGCGGGCCGGGCGTCGGGAGACCCCGAGGTGGTCGCCGCCCTGCGGGGCGACCTCGACGACGACCCCTCCGCCCGCCCGCTGAGCACGCGCGGCACCACCCACGTCTCGGTGGCCGACGCCGACGGCAACGTGGCGGCGATGACCACCTCGAACGGGGAGTGCTCCGGCGACGTCATCGACGGCACCGGCATCAGCTGCAACAACATGCTCGGCGAGGACGACCTCCACCCCGACGGCTTCCACGCCGCGCCCGCCGGGGAGCGGGTGGCGTCCATGATGTCGCCGACCTTCGTGCTGGCCGCCGACGGCCGGTCGATCGACCTGGCGCTCGGCAGCGGCGGCTCCAAGCGCAT
Organism: Acidimicrobiales bacterium; assembly: GCA_038241315.1. Taxonomy (GTDB): domain Bacteria; phylum Actinomycetota; class Acidimicrobiia; order Acidimicrobiales; family Iamiaceae; genus Aquihabitans. The sequence continues at coordinate 21,311 of JBBRFU010000037.1, forward strand.
CCGGTCGGCGCTGCTGCAGGTGATCACGGCCGTCGTCGACCACGCCCGGCCGCTGCAGGAGGCGGTCGACGCGCCGCGCCTCCACTGGGACGACGACCACCTCGAGGTCGAGCCGGGGTTCCCCGCCGAGGTGCTCGAGGCTCTCCACGGCCACGCCCGCACCAACGAGTGGCCGGCCTCGAGCATGTACTTCGGCGGGGTCCACGCCGTGCAGCCGGGCCGGGGCGCCGCCGGCGACGCCCGCCGCGGCGGAGCCGTGCGGACCGTCTGACCGGGCCCACGTCCCCTCAGGGCGACGCGATCGGCGGCCCGGCGCCCCCGTCGAGGGTGGCCAGCTCGTCGAGGACCACCTGCCAGGACACGAGGCCGTGACCGCAGGTGCCGCGCCGGGGCACCCAGCACTCGTCGGGTGCGCGGCACGCGCCCTCGGCGGCCCAGTCGGCCAGGGTCTCCGGGTCGGGCGGGGCCCAGCCGCTGTTGGCCTCGAACCAGGCGTGGGTCCGGGCGAGGGCGTCGGTGCGCGGCGCCGGGCGGTGGGCGCTCACCGCGACGCCTCGGTCACCGGCGGAGGCGGGCCGCCCGCAGCTCGCGGCTCAGCTGGGACGAGCCGGCGCGGAGCAGGGCGTCGATGTCGCCGTCGAAGAGGGCCCAGACGTCGTCGTCGACCCCGTTGACCACCTGCACCCGGCCCCGACCGAGGCGGACCGTGGCCCCCGAGAGGCCCGACCGCACCGCCACGGGGACCTCCACCGGGAGGCGGGCCACGAAGGTGCGGCCCCAGGCGCTCCCGAGCCAGGTGGGCAGCGTCTCGGCCAGCAGCTGGGCCAGGAGGTTCGGCTGGTCGTCGACCTCGATGGGCGCCGCCGACGGCGCCAGGCGGCCGAGGGCACCGAGCACCGCGCCCACCGCTGCCTGCGGCGCGGCCAGCGGCACGCCGACCGCGCACGCGGCCAGGTCCTCGAGCGCGCCACGCGGCGAGAAGGGGCGCCGACCGGTGAGCTGGTCGGCGAGCGACCCGAGGTGGGCGGCCGTTGCCGCGGCCACCAGGCCGTGGGCCACCAGGGCCACCACGGCGCGACGGGTGCCGAGCTCGATGTCGTCGGGCAGGCCGGCGTCGTCGACCTCGGGGCCCGCGGCCACCGCGTCGACCACCCAGGTGAGGATCTCGTCGTCGAGCTCGGTGAGCTCGGCCGGGCCCAGCACGTGGTGCCACCCGGCGTGGAGCCGGGCCAGGACGTCGCTGCCCGCGGCCTCGGCCACGGCCGCAGCCACCAGCTCGCGGCGGCGGGCGTCGAGGGGCGCGCCGGGGAGGTGGCAGCGGACGACGGTGCCCAGGCGGGGGACGAGCGCCGCGACCAGCTGGGGGAAGGGTGCGCCAGCAGCGGTCACGGGCGCACCGGGCCGGGGAGCTCGTCGGCGAACCCGGCCCCGGCGAGCAGCAGGCCCACGGTGGCCGCCACCGACCGGGTGGCCTCCTCGACGGAGCGCCGCTCGAGGGTGCGCAGCAGGTTCCAGGCCGGCCAGCAGCAGGCCACGACGAGGGCCTCGTGGAGGGCGGCGCGCCCCGGGCCGGCGGCCTCGAGCTCGGTGGCGAACACCTCGGCGAGGTGGGCCGACATGAAGGTGTGGCCCTGGCGGAACTGGCGGTTGACGGTGCCGGAGGTGGGTTGCTGGAGGATCGCGGCGCGGTTGATGGGCGTGACCGCCTCGTGGACCTCGCACCGCTGGCGCACGAACGCTTCCACCCGCAGGGCGAGTGGCGCGGCGGGGTCGATGGGGCGGATCAGCTTGGCCAGCCGCTCGACCACGCGGGCGCCCATGGCCTCGAAGAGCGTCTCCAGGTCGTCGAAGTGCTGGAACACCGATCGCACCGAGACGCCCGCCCGCTCCGCGATGCGGGGGGCCGTGGGCCGCAGGTCTCCCTCCTCCACCAGCTCGATGGTGGCGTCGACGAGCCGATCGCGCGTGCGCACCGCCCGGGCGGTGCGGCCATCGATCGGGCCGCCGATCGGTTCGTCGAGCTGGGAGGTGGACACGGTGGCCCCGTGGTCGCCGGTCGGTGCCCGAGGAGCTTAGAGGTCGGGCCCGCACCGGGGGCGGCTGATCGACGACCGCGGAGGCGGACGACGGCTGCCGCCGGGGGTCGGCTCCCAGCACCCCGCAGCCGCAGGGCCCACCAGCCGGGCCTCCCGAACCACTCCCCGCGGGCCCGGGCCCCCACCGTGGCCTCGGTCCGGGCCGCGAGCAGCCCGCCGTGAGGCGCTCGGGATCGACCTCGGTGTCGGACCCCCCGGGTACCGTGCGGACATGCCCCTCACCCCGCCGGCCACCCTGTCGCCGTCGAAGGTCTCGTCGTTCTCCGACTGCGCGCTGGCCTTCCGCTACGCCGCGATCGACCGGCTGCCCGAGCCCCCGTCCGTGGCGGCCACCAAGGGCACGCTGGTCCACCTCGCCCTCGAGCACCTCTTCGAGCGGCCTGCGGCGGCGCGCACCCGCGAGGCCGCGCGGGAGGACCTGGCTCGGGCCATCGAGGAGCTGCGGACCGATCCCGACCTCGTCGGGCTGGAACTGGACCCCGACGCCGAAGCGGCCTTCTTCGCCGACGCCGCCCGGCTGGTCGAGCGCTACTTCGAGGTGGAGGACCCCACCGCCATCCACCCCATCGGCCTCGAGCTGAAGCTGGAGGCCCAGGTGGGCGGGCTGCGCCTGCGCGGGATCATCGACCGCCTCGAGCTCGACGCCGACGGGGGCCTGGTGGTCACCGACTACAAGAGCGGCCGCTCGCCCGGGCCGTCGCACCAGCAGGGGCGCCTCGGTGGCGTCACCTTCTACGCGCTGCTCTGCGAGGAGCTCTTCGGGGTCCTCCCCTCGCGGGTCCAGCTGCTCTACCTCGGCGATGCCACCACCATCAGCACCACGCCCAGCGCCCAGTCCACCCGTGGCCTGCGCAACAAGGTCGGCGCGCTGTGGCGGGCCGTGGAGACCGCGTGCGAGCGGGAGGACTTCCGCCCCCGGCCCGGGCCGCTGTGCTCGTGGTGCGGGTTCCACGCCTACTGCCCCGCCAAGGGCGGGGACCCGGGCCTGGTGGCCGGCGTCGTGGCGGCTCGCGACGCGGCCGATGCCGCCGCCGCCACCGAGGCCGAGCCGCGCGCCGAGGTCCCGGTCACCGTCGGCCTCGCCGGCTGAGCGCCCGCCGACCGGAGCGGCCACCCCGTCTCGGACGCGCCCGGCCCGCCTAGGCTCGACCTCTTGCGCCGACGGACCCGCCACACCGAGGACAACCTCCCCACCTGGGTGGATCGCTTCGACGACCGCGTCGATCGGGCGTGGGCCCGTGCCCTGCGCGGCCACCCGGTCGCCGACAAGACCTTCTACCTGGCGTCGGAGCTCGGCGACTTCAGCCTCGTCTGGCACCTGATCGGCACGGCCCAGGGGCTGCGGTCCGATGACGACGCCGACGCCACCGTCCGCCTGGCCGTCGTGCTCCTGCTCGAGTCGCTCGTGGTGAACCAGGGCATCAAGCGGCTGGTGAAGCGCCCCCGGCCCCAGCCGGTGGACCCGCGGCCCCACGACCTGCGCAAGCCGCTGACCTCGAGCTTCCCCAGCGGCCACGCCAGCTCGGCGTTCACCGCAGCCGGGATCCTCGGCGAACGGGACCCCGCGCTCCGGCCGCTCTACTACGGCGTCGCCCTCGTCGTGGCCACCAGCCGGGTGCACGTGCAGGTGCACCACGCGTCGGACGTCATCGCCGGCGCCGCCCTCGGCGCCGTCTTCGCCAAGGTGGCCACCCGCCTCTGGCCACTCCCGCCTCGTCGCTGACCGCGGCGTAGGGTTCCGCGCTGTGACCCAGGACGAGTCGGCGGCCCGGGAGCGGATGAGCGACGTCGAGGCGCTGATGTGGCGCCTCGAGGCCGATCCCCACCTCTCGGCCACCTTCGCCAACCTCACCTACTTCGACCGGTGCCCCGACCGGCACCGGCTGCGTCGCCGCCTCTGGCGCGCCAGCCGCGTGGTCCCCCACCTCCGCCGCCGGGTGGTCGACGGCCTCGGGCCGCTCCCCCCCACGTGGGAGGACGACCCCGCGTTCGACATCGACCACCACCTCCGGCACGTGCAGCTGCCCGCCGGGTCCACCGAGGCCGACGTCCGGCGCCTCGCCGCCGAGCTCGCCGCCGAGCCGTTCGACCGGAGCCGGCCGCTCTGGGAGTTCACCCTGATCGAGGGCCTACCGGGCGATCGGGCCGCCATGGTGCACAAGATGCACCACACCATCACCGACGGTGAGGGCGGCATCCGGATGTCGATCGAGTTCATCGACCTCGAGCGTGACGCCCCCGAGCCACCGCCGGTCGACGACGGCCCGCCGACCCCCGCACCTCGCTCCACGGTGGCGACGGCCCTCGACGCCGTCGGTGAGGCCACCCGTCGCAGCGGCGACACGGCTCGCCGCCTGGTGGACCAGGGCGTCGGCTGGGCGCGGGACCCGGTGGGGCTCGCCCGGGCCGTGGCGGACCTCCCCGGGGAGGGCGCGGCCACGGCCCGGTCGCTGGTGCGCCAGCTGGGGGTGCTCGACGGCCACCGCTCCCCCTTGTGGACCGAGCGCTCGCTCGGCCGCCGGCTGGAGACCTTCGAGGTGCCGCTCGACGAGGTGGTCGCGGCAGCCAAGCGCCTCGGGGGCAGCGTCAACGACCTCTTCGTGGCGGCCGCCGCCGGTGGGGCCGGCCGGTACCACCGCGCCCACGGGGTCGAGATCGACGAGCTGCGCATGTCGATGCCGGTGAGCACCCGCACCACCCGGGCCCCGGGCGGCAACGCCTTCACCCCCACGCGGGTCCTCGTCCCCACGGGGGCCGAGCCCGTCGAACGGTTCCGCGACGTGCACGAGCGCCTCGGCATCACCAAGAGCGAACGGGCCCTGGGGCTCACCGGCTCGCTCGCCGGGCTGGTGAACCTGCTGCCCCAGGCCGTGGTGGTGCGCGTGGCGCGCCAGCAGGTGATGACGGTCGACTTCACCACCTCCAACGTGCGGGCCGCGCCCTTCGACCTCTACATCGGGGGGGCACTGATGGAGGGCAACTTCCCGATCGGTCCGGTGGCCGGCACCGCCTGGAACCTGACCACGATGAGCTACCGGGGCGTGCTCGGCCTCGGGCTGCACGCCGACACGGCCGCGGTGGCCGATCCCGGCTCACTGGCGGTCGACATCGCGGCCTCGTTCGACGAGCTCATCGGGCAGGGGCGCCGCCGAGGGCGCCGCAAGCGGGCGCGCTGAGCCGGACCCCTTCGGGACCGTGGGGCGTCACGCTCCGACGGTGCGATCCTCGGGCCGGATGTCGACCTGGCGGTGGGGCCGCGCCGAAGGCGGGCCACCACCTGGAACGGTCAGACGCCGGCGGCGGGGACGGGTTCGGGGACGGTGGCCAAGAGGAGGCGGAGGTCGAGGAGGAGGTCGGCCACCTCGTCGCTGGACACCAACGCCCGGTGCTGCATGGTGGGTAGAGCCTGGTCGATCACGGCCAGTGCTTCGGAGATGACGATCTCTTGTGCTGCGGTCTCGGTCACGAGAAGGACTCTACCCACGTGCGAGGCCAAACCACGCGCAGAGCGACGACTCGAAACACGAACGCCAGGCCACCGAAACACAACGAGGCCCCGGGGTGATGTCCGACGAGGCTCGGCGGGTCCGTACCCTGACCCCCGATGGCCTACGAGACGATCCGGCGACTCGGCCGCGGCGGCATGGGCGTGGTCGACCTCGCTCGGGCCGACGACGGGCGGGAGGTGGCCCTCAAGCGCCTCTCCCTGCACGGCACGCCGGAGGAGCTGGAGCGGGCTCGCCAGCGGATCCGCCGCGAGGCCGAGGTCCTCCGCCAGCTCGACCACCCGGCCATCGTGTCGCTCCTCGACGTCTTCGACGACGGCGACGACCTGGTGCTGGTCATGGACTTCCTCCCCGGCGGCAACCTGGCCCAGCGCGTGAACGCCGACGGGGCCCTCCCCAGCGCGCAGATCGGCGCCATCGCCGACCGGCTGCTCGACGGGCTCGCCAGCGCCCACCGCCAGGGCATCGTCCACCGAGACATCAAGCCGGCCAACGTGCTCTTCGACGCCGACGGTCGGGCCGCCCTGGCCGACTTCGGCGCTGCGGTCCACCGTGACGCCACGCCCGGGCTCACCGCCTCGGAGATGGTGGTGGGCACCCCCGGCTTCATGTCGCCCGAGCAGGCGCGCGGCGAGCCGGCCACCGCCGCCTCCGACGTGTTCTGCCTCGGCGCCACGCTGGCCTACGCCGCCACCGGCGAGGGGCCCTTCGGCACGGCCGACCCCCGGGTGCTGATGCTGCGCGCCGCCGCCGGGCGCACCGAGAAGCTGCCGCGCACCCTCTCCCCCGACCTCCGGCGTCGCCTCGACGCCATGCTCCAGCAGGACCCGGCCCGGCGGCCGACGGCCGCCGCCGCCCGCGGGGGTCCCGAGGGCACCCATCCCC
>JBBRFU010000038.1:0-27671 GCA_038241315.1 Acidimicrobiales bacterium
AGAGGGTCGGGAGGTGGCCATCGCTTCGTCGATCACGTTTACCGCCAGGATCGGCCACCGCCCTGGCCTCGGTCTCGGGAGGTCGCCAGGGCGATGGAGCACCAGCTCGACGACCGCTGCAGGCGTCGTCAGGCCCGGGGCCCCGGAGCGCCGGTCGAGCTCTCTCCTGCATCCAGCCCCACGGGCTGCAGCGACGCTTCGATCGACGCTGGCCCACGGCGCCGTGCTCCCCGAGCTTTTGCGCGCCCCGTCACCCGTGCCACGCACCGGTGGCGTCTACTGGGTGTGGTGAACATCCAGCCGAGCGGTGCGACGAGACCCCCAGCGGATCTCGATGCCGAGGTGTACGGCGAGCACGCCCCCCGGCTGCTGGCGCTCGCTGCAGCCTTGGCGGGTCCATCTGCGGCTGACGATGTCCTCGCCGACGCCGTGGTCCGAGCGATGTCGTCGCCGGCCTGGGCCACCGTGCGGGACCACGGGGCCTACCTGAGCCGGGCCGTGGTGAACGAGGTCCGCAGCGCCCACCGGCGAGACCTGCGACGAGAGGTCCGCGAACGGCGGGCCGCCGGTGCGGGCGTGGTCGACGCGGCGCCCGACCCGGTGCCCGAGCTGCTGGCGGCGCTCGCCGTGCTGACCGTGCAACAGCGCGCCACGGTCTTCCTGACCTACTGGGCGGATCTCACACCGACCGCCGTGGCGGACCACCTCGGGATCAGCGAGGGGTCGGTGCGGAAGCAGCTGGCTCGGGCGCGCGCCCACCTCCGGAAGGAACTGCGATGAACGACCGCCCCCTCGACGACGCGGAGCTCGACCAGCGCCTGCGGACCGGATTCGATGCTCTTGCCCGAGAGGCGGGGGATCCTCCCGTGCTCCCGTCGGGCGGCAGCGATCCCGGACGCCTATCCAGTCGCCGGGTCGCGGTGGCGGCCGTGGTGCTCGTGGCCCTGGGCGCGGGCGGGCTGATCTGGAGCGTGCGCGACCGAGGTGAGCCGGACCGCCGGGTCGCCACCGAGCGCGCCCAGGACCCGGCCACCGCCACCGACCGGCCGCTCGTCGGCACCCGCTGGTGGCTGGTGCGAGCCGAGCGCGATGGGCAGCCGGTGGACCTCGGCGGTCGTCCCGACATCGGCCTCCACCTGACCGAGGGCCTGCCCTGTGAGGCGGGGCCCGCCATCAGGTGCCCCGCATCGAAGCCCACGATGTGGGCGTCCGATGCCTGCAACGGGTTCACCGGACCGTACGAGCTGCCGTCGCCGGGCACCATCGAGGTCGGCGCCCAGACCGGCCCGCAGACCGCCATGGGGTGCGGCGGAACCCTCGTCGACGTGATCGGCACCGTCTACGACCCCGGGCTCGCCGGCTACGAGGTGCGCGGCGACCAGCTGGTGATGGACCGCGACGGTGTCGTCCTCACCTACGAGGCCTCCGACGGCCCCTTCTCCCCACCTCGGGGAACCGTGATCGACCAGGGCGAGGTCGGCACCGAGAGCTACCGGCTGGTATGGGACGGACCGAGCCTCGCCTTCCAGACGGCCGACACCGAGCGGGACATCGCCTACGGCGGCACCGGCCTGGGCGAGGATCCCGGGCGCATCAACGTGACCCGGGCCACCGTGGCGGACCGCGCCTACCTGCTCGCCATCGTGCCAGCAGCAGCAGCGCGCGTCGTGTACGAGCCTGTCGGTGGCACCCCGAAGGAGCTCCCGATCCACGACGTCGGCAGTCCCACGTCGGCAGTCGTCGGGGCGTTCGTGGACGAGGCACCCGACACCTGGCACCTCGTGGCCTACGACGCCGACGACCTCGAGCTCCACCGCTTCCGTTGGGGCCCCCGAGAGGACCACGGCGCCGGGCGCTACCTCTCGGAGATCGTCGCCGTCGCCGGCTTCCAGGACTGCTGCACCCCCGCCGGCGCCCGCGAGGCGTTCACCGCGGACGGCGTCCCCCTGTCGATCGGCGGCTCACCTCTCGAGCCCACCGCACCGCCCGATCCCGAGCGCGGGCTCACGGACCCGGTCCGGGTCGACCTGCCCGGTGGCGGGACGGCGATCACCGGAACCGTGCGCGACGAGACCGCCATCCGCTTCGACTGCGCCGGAACCCGCTACGAGGTCCGCGCCCCGCTGGACGCCACCGCGGCCCTGCTCGCCGTGGCCCCACCTCTCAGCGAAGCTGCCGGCTGTCCCGTGACGACCATCGCCGACGCCTAGGCACCTCGCGAACCGCAGGTGTCTCAGTCGTCATCGTCGTGGTCGCCTTGCCAGGCTTCTCGACCTTCCTTCACGGCGAGGCCGGCGATGGCGAGCGCGGCGAGGGAGTCGGCCCACCACCAGCCGAGGGTGGCGTTGAGGGCGAGGCCGGCGAGGAGCGCGGCGGACAGCCACGCGCACAGGAGCGTCTCCTGGGCGTCGGCGCGCAGGGTGGGGGATCCGAGCGCGGCGGCGGTGCGCCGCTTGGCGAAGGCGAGCGCGGGCATCACGACGAGGGACAGTGCGGCGAGGACGATCCCGACGGTGGACTCGTCGGCTTCGCCATCGGTGACGAACAGGTCTCGCCCGGCTTCGAGCACGACGTAGGTGGCGAGCACGAAGAAGGTGACCGCGATGGCCCGGAGCGCTCGGCGCTCGCGTCCTTCGTCGTAGCCGCCGCGCCGTTCGCCGCGGAACTGCCAGACGACCACCCAGGCCGAGAGGACCTCGATGATCGAATCGAACCCGAACGCGACCAGCGCGAGGGACCCGGCGGCGAGGCCGGCGCCGATCGCGACCACCGCTTCGATGACGTTCCAGGCGATGGTGAGCGCGGCGAGGAGGAGGCCTCGCCTGACCAGGTCGTCTCGCGGGGCGGTGGTCATCGCGTACCCCGTTCGGGCCCGAGGCGTGGGAGGAAGAGTCCGACGGTCACCTCGTCGGCGTCGTCGGCCGGTCCGTGGCTGGCCCGCAGGTCGGTGAGGCCGGCGAGGCCGGCGGTGGGAGCGGTCACGAGCAGCACGAGGGCGAGCACGAACCCGCCCGACCCGACGAGCTCGACGGCGCCCACGTCGCGGCACGCGGCATGGTCAGCGGGCGGCATCGCCAGGCGGGTCACGGTCCGCTCCTTCGGTCGTTCTGGAGGTGGACCGACCGTAGGCGCCTCGCACGCCGACCCGGACGTCGAGCCCGGGGCTCGCTGCCGTCTCGATCCCGTGGGGCGGGCGAGCGCCGGTGCACGACGATCGAGCGGGCCGGTCCCCGCACCGGCGAGGCGCTCGAAGGTACGGTGCGACATGGTCGATGGCGATGCCGTGGTGCGGGCTCAGGTCTCGGGGGAGCTTTCGAGATCGAGGGCGTCCAGTTCGTGAGCAGCCTGGTGCGGCACTCGACACCCGAGCTGCTGTCGATCTGCAAGAACAGCGCCCATGTGGACCGCTACCGGGACGTCCTCGCCGAGTTCGACCACCCGCGGATCGTGGAGCTGGGCATCTTCCGTGGCGGCAGCATCGCCATGCTCGCCCTCATCGGCGATCCGAAGAAGCTCATCGCCTTCGACATCGCCGCCGAAGCCCCTCCGGGCTTGTGCGAGTTCCTCGCCGAGCGGGGGCTCGACGACGTCGTCGACCTGCACCACGGCGTCGACCAGGCCGACCGCGAGGTGCTGACCACCGTCCTCGACGAGGCGCTGGGCGGCGAGCCGCTCGACCTGGTGATCGACGACGCGTCACATGGCTACGGCGCAACCCGTGCGTCGTTCGAGATCTTGTTCCCCCGCTTGCGGAGCGGTGGCATCTACCTGATCGAGGACTGGGCGTGGAACCACATCGTGGCGGCCACCATGGCCGCCGCCGCGGGCCAGCCCGCGGATCCCGCACCCATCGAGCTCGCCGAACCGCCCCTGTCGCAGCTCGCCGCCGAGCTCATGCTCGCGATGTCGCTGCCCAACGACAACGTGCTCGAGGTGACGGTGAACGAGAACTGGATCCAGGTGCGAAAGGGCGGGGCCCAGCTCGATCCCGAGGCGTTCCGACTCGGCGACCTCTACGTCGACCACTTCGGCCTGATCCCCTGAACGCCCCCACCCTCGCGATCCCCCGGTGACGATCAGCCTGGTGGCGGGTGGCCCCGGAACGGCGGGGTGACGGGGAGCGGGATCAGCCGAGGTCGAAGACGGGCCAGCCCTGGGCGCCGGCGTGGCGGCGCAGGCCCCGGTCGGGGTTGACCGCCACCGGGTGCCCGACGACGTCGAGCAGGGGCCGGTCGGAGGAGGAGTCGGCGTAGGCCCAGGCCCCCGAGAGGTCCACGTCGCCGACCGCCTCGCGGAGGCGGACCAGCTTGCCGGGGCCGTAGCAGAGGTGCCCCTCGAGCCCGCCGGTGTAGCGACCGTCGACCACCTCGGCGCGGGTGCCGATGCCCCGGTGCATCCCCAGCGCGGTGGTGACCACCTCCACCAGCTCCTGCGGGCTGGCCGACAACAGGATGCAGAAGTGGCCGGCGACGAGGTGCTGGTCGAGCAGGGCGCGGGCCGCGGGGCGCACCGCCGACGCCACGCGGGACCCGACGTCGGCGGCCAACCCCGACAGCCGCTCGTGACCGATGCCGGCCACGAGGGCCAGGCCCTCGGCCTGGATGCGGGCCACCTGGGCATCGGTGGAGCCCTGGTGCTTGAACCGGGCCTGCTGCACGGCCGCCAGGGCGAGGCGGCGCCGGGTCAGGAGCCGCTCCCGGACGAGGCGGCGGGCCAGCTCCTCGAGGCTCGAGCCCCGCACGAGCGTCCGATCCAGGTCGAAGATGGCGAGCGCGCGTCGGTCGACCCGGCACGGCCCGGCCGCCTCGGCCGTTCGCCGTCGGGGGCCGGCGACGAGCACGCGGGTGGTGGTCATGGCTCACACTCGACCACATCGACCCTGCCGCACGGCACCGGCCGGGCACCTCCGCGGTGAACCTCTCGACAAGCTCCGGTGAACGCCGACCCGACCCGAGGGCCCGAGGCCCCGAGGCCCGAAGCCCGAGGCCGAAGCCGAGCCCGAGGCCCGAGCCCGAGGCGGAGCCGAGGCCCGAGGCCGAAGCCGAGCCCGTCGGCGAGCTCAGGTCCGGCGAGCTCAGGTCCGGCGGGCGCCGGTGACGCCGGGGACGACCTCGCCGCCCTGGCGCGCCGCGACCCAGCCGACCACGTCCGCGGTCGGCATGGGCCGGGCGAGGAGGTAGCCCTGGGCGCTCTCGCAGGCGGCCTGGGCGAGCGTGTCGAGCTGCGACTGGTCCTCCACGCCCTCGGCCACCACGTCGAGGTCGAGGGCGTGGGCGATCTCGATGATGAGGTCGACGACGCGCGACGACCCCCCGAGCGCCGGGCTCCCGTCCTCGTTGGTGCCGCTCACCAGGCTCCGGTCGATCTTCAAGATGTCGATCGGGAGGTGGAGCAGCTGGCCGATCGAGGTGTAGCCCGTGCCGAAGTCGTCGAGCGCGATCAGCACCCCGAGGTCGGAGAGGGCGATGAGGTGGTCGATCGCCGCCGAGCTCTCGATGGCGACGCTCTCGGTGATCTCGATGATGAGGCGGTCGGCCGGCAGGCCCGAGGCCGCCAGTGCCGCCCGGACGTCGTCGACCACCCTCGTCTGCGAGAGGTGGCGCCCCGAGAGGTTCACCGCCACCTTCACCGAGGCGAACGCCGGGTCGGCGGACCAGGAGACCAACTGGGCGGCGGCGACGCGCAGCGCCCACTCGCCGATGTCGAGGATGAGGCCCGACTTCTCGGCCATCGGGATGAACTCGTCGGGGCCCACCATCCCGATGCCCGGCCTCGGCCAGCGAGCCAGGGCCTCGAAGGCGGTGAGTCGACCGCTGGCGATGTCGAGCACCGGCTGGTAGTGGAGCTCGAGCTCGTCGCGCACGAGGGCGTCGGCCATGGCGACCCGGAAGTCGGCGTCGTCCTGCAGGCCGGCGCGCAGCGCGTCGTTGAACACCTCGACGCCCCCGCGGGCCGTGGCCTTGGCCCGGTACATGGCGCTGTCGGCCTCCCGGAGCAGCGAGTCGGCGTCGCTGGACGGATCGGAGATGGCGACGCCGACCGAGCCACCGATGGCGATCGTGTGCTCGCCGTAGGTCATCGGCTCGACCAGCGAGGCGGCCACCCGCTCGGCGATCTCGACGACGCTGCGGTCCGACCCGACCGGCTCGATGACGACCACGAACTCGTCACCACCGATCCGGCAGACCGTGTCGCCGGGCCGGACGGCTGCGCTCATGCGGTCGGCCGCGGTGCGCAGGACCTGGTCGCCGGCGGCGTGACCCAGCGTGTCGTTGCACGCCTTGAAGTGGTCGAGGTCGACGAAGAGGACCGCCACGCTCCCCTCGCTGCGATGCGCGCGGGCCAGCGCCTTCTCGATCAGGCGCTCGGTCTCGGCCCGGTTCGGCAGGTGGGTGAGCCCGTCGTGGGAGGCCTGGTGGGCCAGCTCCCCCTGGAGCCGCTCTCGCTCCCGGGCGGCGGACACGATCTGCTGCACCGACACCTGGAGGGCCGTCCCGAGGGCGCCGGGCGCCGCCACCTGGAGCTCGGGGGCATCGAGCTCGCCGGCCGAGAGCCGTTCGGCCTGCACCGACACCTGGCGGAAGCTCGCCACCGCGTCGTTCAACGCCACGCTGGCAGCGGCGATCTCCCGCGGCCCGTGCACCGCCATCTCGTCGAGCTCCCCGGCGCTGAAGCGCTCCGCGGCCTCGGCGAGGCTCCCGAGGCGACGCCGCAGCAGCCCGCCGATGGCCCCGAGCAGGGAGACGGCGGCCACGAGCAGCAGGCCGGTGCCGGCGAACGCCCACGTGACCCGTCGCTGGGCCGATGCCTCGTCCGCGGCCGCGATCGCCACCCCCTCGTCCGCAGCTTCCCGGACCAGGACCCGCAGGTCCGTGGCCAGGCGGGCGACGACCACGGAGGCCTCCTGGGCTTCGGCGGTGGGCGCCGTGGGGTCGGCGGACAAGCCCGACTCGACGAGCGCTTCGATGGTGTCGTCCATCGTGGTGCCCTGGGCGTGGCTCACCGAGGCCTCCCACGACCGCCGGATCGCCGGCGACAGGTGCTGCGACAGGGCGTTCGACGACCGGCGCCAGACGGCGGCGGCATCCTCCAGGTCGGCCAGGGCCGTGACCCGCTCGTCGTCGGTCCTGGCGGTGAACAGCGCGCCGAGGTGGACGCCCTCCTGGATCCCGACGTCCACGATGGCGGCGACGCGAGCCATCTGGGAGACGGCCGCCAGCAGCTCGTTGGACCCCGTCCCGTCGTCGCCGTCGACGATCCGCTGGACCGTCCGCTGGGTGGCCACCGACAGCGCTCGGTCGATCTCGGTGAAGGCGGCGTGCATGTCCCAGGCCACCGCCAGCGCCACCTCGGCGCTCTGGAAGCTCCGGTCAGCGGCCTGCCGGGCCGCTCGCAGCTGGCCGGGCAGCCGCTCGATCGTCGCCCGGTTCCGCTCGTCCGGCCGGAAGCCGGCCAGCGCCGCGTCGGTGCGGTCCCGAGTCGGTTCCACCGGACGGACCAGGTCGTGGCCGATGATGTCGGCGAGCCCCTCCATGCTGATGCCGTACCGGGTGGCGCTGGCCTTCAGCACCGACGCCGACGACTCGGACGCGATGATCGACCGCAGCTCGTGCAGCTCCACCACCAGTTCCATCTGGGCCCCGACCCGGCCGGCCACCCGAGCGTCCTCGAGCCGGTCCTCGATGAAGATCCCGGACAGGACGGCGAGCCCGATCGACGGCACGAGCGTCAAGGCCACCAGGTAGTGGATCACCGAACCCCGGTAGGCCCGCCGACGGCCGCGACGGCGCGACCGGGCGCGGCGCAGGGGGGAACGTGACAACACCCCTCCCCATCGGCCGTTCTGTCCGGTTTCTCAACCCGAACCCGCCCACGGCCGGCCGAGCCGCTCCCCGCCCAGCACCGCAGCTCCGGCGAGGAGGAGTACCGGAAGCGCCCCGTCGGGCACCCGCCACCGCCGCGAACGCCCCAGCGACCGGGTCCGGCCGCCGACCGGACGCTCAGTCGCTCGTCGGGTCCGACCAGCAGGCCACGGCGTCACGACCAGCGGCCTTGGCGTCATACATCGCCGAGTCGGCCCGGTCGAGCATCTCCTCGGCGCTCGCCATCCCGTCGAAGGCGGCCACGCCCACCGACAGCGTCAACGGCGAGCCTCCGTCGCCTCCCCACGAGGGCCGGGCCCGGACCACCTCGACCAGCGAGCGCCCGACCGCCAGCGCGTCGTCGGCCGATCCGCGGGGCACGATCACCGCGAACTCGTCACCGCCGAGGCGGGCCAGCACGTCGGACGAGCGGAGCCTCGCCGCCATGTCCGCCGCCACCGCGGCGATGAGCTCGTCACCGGCCTTGTGGCCCAGCGTGTCGTTCACGACCTTGAAGTTGTCGAGGTCGAGGACCAGCAGCGCCCCGGCGGCGCCGTACCGGCGCACCTCGGCCGTGTGCCGCACCAGCTCCCGCTGCAGGCCCCGCCGGTTCAGCACCCCGGTCAGGTCGTCGTGGTCCGCCAGGTACTCGAGCTCCTGCTGGAGCTGTCGGCGATCGGAGATGTCCTGGACCTGACCGAGCGCGTAGGACGCGGAGCCGTCGGCCTCACGGAGCAGCGTCATGTCGACCTGGGTCCAGATCTCGTGGCCATCGGCGTGCAGGTAGCGCTTCTCCAGCCGGCAGGTCTCGGCCTCCCCGCTCCACAGCCGGGCGTACTGCTCCCGGCAGTCGTCGCGATCGTCGGGGTGGGTGATGTCGAGGACGGCCCGGCCGATCAGGTCCGACCGACGCCGGCCGAGCAGCGTCGCCCCGACGGCGTTGGCGTCGACCACGCGGAGCTCACGGTCCACGAGGTAGGTCCCGATCGGCGCCGACTCGAACAGCGTGCGGAAGCGGCTCTCGGCCGCTGTTGCCGCGAGCTCGGCCTGTCGACGCTCGGTGATGTCGATGGCGAGCACGAGGAAGCCGCGCACCTCGCCGTCGACCAGGTCGGGCACGTACGACACCTGCAGGTGCCACTGCGACCCGTCCATGGCGGCCAACGCCCGGTCGAAGAGCTGCGCCTCGCCGCGGAGGGCGGCCTCGATCTGCTCGCGAGCCGGTTCGTAGAACTCGGGACCGAGCACCTCGCTGATGTGCTGGCCGAGCATCTGCTCGGGCGCGACCCCGAAGAAGGCCTCGTAGGCCTGGTTGGCCAGGCGGTTCCGGCCAGCTGCGTCCCAGTACCCGATCAGCGCGGGGAGGGTGTCGAGGACGGCCAGCAGCTCCCCCCGACCGAGCGCGAAGTCGCCTTCGGCCCGCTCCTGACGGCGCACCGGCGGTCGGTCCGCGCTCGGGGGAGATGGCCACGGACGGGGCACCATGCCCGGCGCCACCTCGCGAGAACCGGTTTCCATTTCCCCAGCTTCCCACGGTCCGTGACCTCGCGCTGCGGCCCCCGCTCCCGGGGCGGGGCCGAGCACGAGCGGCGCCGGCGACGGCGACGGCCCGGTCGGCCACGGTCGGTCGACGGGCCCGCCGGAACGCCCGGCGACCCGAGCGCGCGTCAGCGGACCAGCGGTGCCAGGGTCTCGCCGAGCAGCGCCACCCGACCCTCGATGTGGCCGTTGGCCGGCGCGGCGACGGTGAACCCGTCGACGCCGGCAGCCAGGTACGACGCGAAGAGCTCACCGATCTCGGACGGATCGCCGTGGGGGACCATGGCCCGCACGGCGGCGGCATCGTCGGCGGACATCGACGCCACGTCGAGGCCACGCGAGGTGAGCAGCACGTCGAGGTCGGCCACGGCCTGGTCGTGGGTGGGCGCCACGCACGCCATGGCCTGGTACGACACGGTGATCTCGGACCGGTCGCGGCCGAGGCGCTCGCAGTGGCCGGCCAGGGCGTCGAGCTTGCGGGGGATCTCGTCGACCCCGCAGATCAGGTTCGACTCGTCGGCGTACTGGGCCACCAGGCGGAGCGTCTTCTTCTCGCCACCGCCCCCGATCATGATCGGGATGGGGCCCAGCGGCGCCGGCGAGTTGATCGCCTCCTTCACCTGGTACCAGGTGCCGTCGAGGCTGGGCCGCTCGCCGGCGAACATGCCGCGGATGATCTGGAGGGCCTCCTCCAGCTTCTCGAAGCGCTCGGTGAAGGTGCCGAACTCGAAGCCGAGCGCGTCGTGCTCGAGCTCGAACCAGCCGGCACCGATGCCGAGCTGGGCCCGGCCCTCCGAGACCACGTCGAGCGTGGTGAGGGTCTTGGCCAGCAGCGTGGGGCTGCGGTAGGTGTTGCCGGTGACGAGCGCGGACAGCCGCACGGTGGAGGTGTGCTGGGCCAGCGCGGCCAGCAACGTGTAGCACTCGAGCATCTCCAGCTCGGGCGGGCCCAGCATGGGCAGCTGGTAGAAGTGGTCCATCACCATGACGGTGTCGAAGCCGCTGGCATCGGCCTCGCGGGCCTGGCGGGCCACGGTGCCGAAGAGATCGGTCGGCGCCGTGTCCGGATAGGTGAAGTTGGGCATCTGGTAGCCGAGGGTGGTCACGGCTCGCACGATACGACGGGCGGCGCCGAGGTGCTCCTCATCGGCTCCTCGGGCCCGCACCCGTCGTCGGAGGATCCACCGAGCAGGGCGACCAGCTGCGGAGGGCCCGCCGCGACTTGGTCGTTCCGTCACCCGTTCGTAACCTTCGACACCGTGCTGCAACATCTCCGTGCGCTCGCCCCCCGGACGAGGGGTCGGGCCCTCCTCGCCGTGACCGCGCTCGGCGCCGCCTCCCTGCTCGGCGCAGGGCCCTCGGCCGTCGCCCAGGACCCGGTCGACCCACCCGAGGCCCCACCCGCCGTGCCCGTCCGGCCGCCAGTGCCGCCCCCCGCCCCGCCGGCGGCCGACCCGGCGCCCGATCCGACCGCCACTGGCCCGGCGACCGCCGGCCCGGGCACCGCCGGCCCGGTGGAGTGGTTCCCGCTGCGCCGCAACGTCGACGGCACCGAGGTCCGGTTGGGCTGCACCTTCCGCTCGCGCGGCTCGAGCGGCGGCTACGAGTGCGGCGGCCACCACGACCGCTGGGCCCTCGACCTCATCGCCGACGCCGGCACCCCCGTGCACGCCGTGCGGGCCGGCGTGGCGCGCGACGCCACCGGCGAGGGCGGCGACTCCGGGTACGGCAACGTGGTGCGGATCGATCACGGTGACGGGGTGGAGACCCTGTACGCCCACCTGTCGGCCGTGCTCGTGCCCGCCGAGGGCGCGCTGGTCGACGAGGACACGGTCATCGGCCTGGTGGGGTCCACGGGCTCGTCGTCCGCGAGCCACCTGCACTACGAGAAGCGCCTGCTGGGCAGCGACGAGCCCGTGGACCCGGGGCCGATGGCGGCCTGCGTGCTCGGCACCCAGGTGTCGTTCCCCCAGGCGGCGGGCCACGAGTCGTGGTTCGGGCTCCCGTGGGGTGCCTTCACCCTGACCAGCGACGGCACCGCCTGCGCCACCCCGACCCCGGCCGACCGGCCGGCGGTGGCCCGACCCCTCCGCGACCGCCTGCTCGGTCGGTTCCTCGTCCTGGCCCAGATCGGCGACCGACCCGCCGGCTGACGAGCGCCACCGGGGGCTCGTGCCGGCTGGCTCCACCGAGCGTTCGGACCGGGCCCGCAACGGGGCCGCCCGGCCCGTCGATCAGCGGGGGCGGCCGCCCACCGGCACCGCCGAACCATCCGCCGGGGCGGGGAACGACTCGACGGGGTCGGGGGCCACCGCGCCGCGGTGGCGGTCCTGGAAGGCCCACACGATGGCGGCGTTCACGAAGATGACGGCGGCGGCCAGCAGCATCGTGCGGCCGAAGGCGTGCCCGAAGGCGGCCTTGCCCTGCTCCACCAGGAACGCTGCGGTCCCCTGCTCGCCACCGCGGCCCGAGACCTCGGCCGCCTCCAGGGTGGCCACGATCGAGGAGTTGGCCCGGTCGCGCACGTCGACGGGCAGCGCCGCCAGCCGGTCGGCGATGTCGGAGCGGTAGATCGACGACAGCACCGACCCGAGCACCGCGATCCCGAGGGCGCCACCCATCTCCCGCGAGAGGTCGTTGACCGCCGAGCCGACCCCGGACTTCGCCCGGGGCACCGACCCCATGATGAGCGTGGTGGAGGGCGCGGTGGTCTGGCCGTTGCCCAGCCCCACCAGGCAGAAGGCGATGATGATGACGAACACCGACACCGTGGCCGACGAGGTGAGCCCGAGCACCAGGAGCCCGGTGCCCGACACCAACAAGCCGCTCCCCACCACGCGCCGGGGGCCGAACCTCCCCACCGTGCGGGCGCTGACGGGTGCCCCGATCATGGCGAACAGCCCGATGGGCAGCGCGATGAGGGCGGTCTCCAGCGCGGTGTAGCCGTGGGCGAACTGCAGGTACTGGGCCAGGGCGAAGTAGAGCCCGAACATGGCCATGTACTGCAGCGTGATCGTCGAGGACCCGATGGCGAACGAGCGGTTCCGGAACAGCCGGACGTCGAGCATCGGGTGGTCGCAGCGCAGCTCCCACCACACGAAGGCGGCGAGGAGGGCGACCGACGCGGCCAGCACCGCCAGGGTCTCGGCGCTGGCCCACCCGTGCACGGGCGCCTCGATGATCCCGTAGAGCAGCGAGCCCAGCCCGGCCACGGCCAGCACCGCGCCCCGGGGGTCGAGGCGGGCGTCGCGCGGGTCCGACGAGTTGGGCACCAACCAGAGGCCGGCCACCAGGGCCGCCGCGGCGATCGGCACGTTCACCAGGAAGGTCGACGCCCAGGTGTAGCGCTCGAGCAGGGCGCCCGACACCACCGTGCCCAGGGCGCCGCCGAGGCCGGCGAACACGGCCCAGATCGAGATCGCCTTGCGCCGCTCCGCCGGGTCCTTGAAGACGTTCGACAGGATCGAGAGGGTGCCCGGCATGATGAACGCGGCTCCCACGCCCATGGCGGCCCGGGCCGCCACCAGGTGCCAGGTGGCCGACCCGAAGGTGGCCACCAGGGCCGCGGCCGCGAACAGGACGAGGCCGCCTTGGAGCGCGGTCTTGCGTCCGAAGCGGTCGGCCAGCGCTCCCGCCGGCAGGAGGAGCCCGGCGAAGACGAGGCCGTAGACGTCGGCGATCCACTGGAGCGAGCTGGAGCTCGAGCCCAACCGGGTCTGGATGTCGGGGAGGGCCACGTTGAGCGACGAGTTGCCGGCCACGATGAGCATCAGGCTCAGGCACAGCACGGCGAGGGTCCACCACCGGCGGTCGTGGGTCGGGTCCTCGACGGCCGCGCCCTCGGCCCGACCGGCGGCGGGCTGGCCGCCCGGGTCGGCGGTGGGGGGATCGGCGACGGTGCCCATGCGGTCCTGACTGGCGGGGGCCCGGTGCGCGCGGGTGGCGCCGGGCGGGGAGCGGTCGCGCGCCGGTGGCGGCTCGAGCGACCTCTTCCCGAACCGCCGACGGCCCCGAGGCATTCCCGGGGCCCGCCGGCGCGCTCGTCAGCGCGCGGCCCGGATGAGCTGGCGGGGCCGGGAGGGCTCGAGGTGGGTGCCGGCGGGGAGCCGCGTGCCCGCCGCGATGCGGCGCCGGGTGCCGACCAGCACCGGGTGCCGGGCGTTCGGCGCCCCGAGCTCCGCGTGCCGGCCCACCACCGCCGACTCCGCCACCACCGACCGGCTGACCGTGGCGCCGGCACGGATGGTGGCGTCCTCCATGATCACGCTGTGGCGCACCACCGCGCCCCGCTCCACGGTGACGCCGGGGCCGATGATCGAGTGCACCACCGTGCCGGCCACGTCGGCGCCCGGCGACAACCAGGCCCGGTCCAGCTCGGCGCTGCGGTGCACCAGCGCCGGCGATCGGACCGGCATCGAGGTCAGGATCGGCCAGGCGGGGTCGGCGAGCCGCAGGAGCGGGCGGGGGCCGATCAGCTCGAGCTGCCCGTCGAGGAAAGCCTCGGGGGTGCCGAGGTCTCGCCAGTGGCCGTCGTGGTCCACGTGGGTGACCGGCCCGGCCTCGAGGAACCGCGGCAGCAGCCGCTCGCCGTAGTCGCCCAGGTCGCCCCCCTCCCGCTGGAGCGCGGCGAGGTGCTCCCCCAACGCATCGGGGCGGTAGGCGAAGACCTCGGTGCCGACCCGGCGACCGACCGGCTCCTCGGGCTTGTAGTCCACCGACGCCACGCGGTCACCGTCGACCTGGACCACGAGGTACCGCGACGCGTCGCGCGAGCGGGGCAGCACCGTGGCGACGAGGGTGGCGTCGGCGCCTGAGGCGAGGTGGGCCTCGACCACGGGGCGGTAGTCGAGCCGGAAGAGGTGGTCGGCGCTCGACACCAGCAGGACGTCGGGGTCGAAGGCCTCGATCACCGACCAGTTGCGGGCCAGGGCGTCTGCGTTGCCGGTGGCGAAGCCGTCCCGGCCGACGCCCTCGAACGGCGGCAGGGCCCGGAAGCCGCCGCGGGTGCGGTCGAGGTCCCACGGTCGGCCCCCGGCCAGGTGCTCGTTGAGGGCGTGGGGCTCGTACTGCTGGACGACCCAGACATCGTCGAGGCCGCTGTGGGCGGTGTTCGACAGGGAGACGTCGATCAGCCGGTAGTGGCCGGCCACGGGCAGCGAGGGCTTCGCCCGACCGGTGGTGAGGGGGCCCAGGCGCGAGCCCTGGCCTCCGGCGAGGACCACGCACAGGACACGGGGAGGCAGGGTCACCGCCCCCACCTGCTCGCGATCTCCCCGGGCAGAACCCGGTGACGCGGGACCACGCCCGATCAGCCCGGGTCGGGGGCGGCCCGCTCGAAGCGGACCACCACGGCCTTCGACGTCGGCGTGTTCGATCCCTCCGCCACCGAGCCGAGCGGGACCAGCACGTTGGCCTCGGGGTAGTACGCGGCGCAGGTGCCGGGCGCGATGTCGTAGGCCACCAGCCGGAAGCGCGGCGCCCGGCGCTCGGATCCATCGGTCCACTCGCTGACCAGGTCGACGTGGTCGCCGTCGGCGAAGCCGCGGTCGGCCAGGTCCCGCTCGCAGGCGAACACCACCCGTCGACCGGCGTGGATGCCGCGGTAGCGGTCGTCGAGGCCGTAGATGGTGGTGTTGAACTGGTCGTGTGACCGGATGGTCTGCAGCAGCAGGCGGCCCTCCGGGACGACCACCGGATCGAAGGTGTTGCAGGTGAGGTGGGCGCGTCCGCTCGGGGTGTCGAACGTGCGGTGGTCCCGGGGGGCGCTGGGGAGCACGAAGCCGCCGGGGATGTCGATCCGCCGGTTGAAGTCGGTGAAGCCGGGCACCACCGCCTCGATGTGGTCGCGGATGACGTCGTAGTCGCGTGCCATGGCGCCCCAGTCGACGCCACCGCCGCCGGGGAGCACCCGCTCGGCCAGCCCGCAGACGATGGCGACCTCGCTCCGCAGCTCGGGCGAGGCCGGCTCGAGCGCGCCCACCGAGGCGTGCACCATGCTCATCGAGTCCTCCACCGTGACCCGCTGCGGCCGGCCCCCGCGGTGGTCCCGCTCGGTGCGGGCCAGGCAGGGCAGGATCAGCGCCGCCTCCCCGCCCAGGGCGTGGGACCGGTTGAGCTTGGTGCTCACCTGCACGGTGAGCTTGCAGCCGGCCAGGGCCCGGGCGGTGGCGTCGGTGTCGGGGGCGGCCATGAGGAAGTTGCCGCCCATGGCGAAGAACACGTCGACCTCGCCTCGCTGCATGGCGAGGATGGCGTCGACCGTGTCGTGGCCGTGCCGGCGGGGCGGCTCGAAGTCGAACTCGGCCCCCAGGGCGTCGAGGAACGCCTCGGTGGGCTGCTCCCAGATGCCCATGGTCCGGTCGCCCTGCACGTTGCTGTGGCCGCGCACCGGGCACACGCCCGCCCCGGCCTTGCCGATGCTGCCCCGCAGCAGGAGCGTGTTGACCACCTCGCGGATGGTGGCGACCGCCTGGCGGTGCTGGGTGATCCCCATCGCCCAGCAGACGATGATCCGCGGCTTGGTGGCGACCAGCTCCACCAGGCGCTCGGCCTCGCCCTGCGCCAGGCCGGTGGCGGCGAGCAGCTCGTCGAGGTCGAGGGTGTCGAGGTGGGCGAGGAGCTCGTCGGCGCCGGCGCACGAGCCTTCCAGGAACTCGTGGTCGAGCACGCCGCCGCCCGCTCGGTCCAGCTCCACCAGGCGACGGTTCACGTACTGGAAGAGGGCGAGGTCGGCGCCGGCCTTGATCTGCAGGTACTCGTCGGCCAGCTCGGTGCCCCGACCGAGGAGCCCGCCCGGGCGCTGGGGGTTCTTGAAGCGGAGCAGGCCGGCCTCGCGCAGCGGGTTGATCGCCACGACCGTGCCGCCACGGTCCTTGGTGCGCTCCAGGGCGGCCAGCATCCGCGGGTGGTTGGTGCCGGGGTTCTGGCCCATCACGATGACCAGATCGGCCACGTAGACGTCGTCGAGGGTGACGGTGCCCTTGCCCACGCCGATGGTGGGCTGCATGGCCACCCCGCTCGACTCGTGGCACATGTTCGAGCAGTCCGGCAGGTTGTTGGTGCCGAGCATCCGGACGAAGAGCTGGTAGGCGAAGGCCGCCTCGTTGCTGGTGCGGCCCGAGGTGTAGAAGATCGCCCGATCCGGGTCCCCCGACTCGGCCAGCGCATCGGCCACGATCCCGAACGCCTCGTCCCAGCCGACGGGCCGGTAGCGGTCCTCGCCGGCCGGCCGGTACATCGGGTGGGTGAGCCGTCCCTGCTTGCCGAGCCAGTGGTCGGTGCGGGCGGCCAGGTCCGAGACCGGGTGCCGGGCGAACAGCTCGGGGGTGGCCCGCCGCACCGTCGCCTCCTCGGCCACCGCCTTGGCGCCGTTCTCGCAGAACTCGAACGCCGAGGTGTGGTCCGGGTCGGGCCAGGCGCAGCCCGGGCAGTCGAACCCGGCCGGTTGGTTCAGCCGCAGCAGGGTCTTGACCGTGCGGACCGGCCCGAGCTCGGCGCGGGCGTGCCGGAGCGTGGCGGCCAGCGCCGGGATGCCCGCCGCCGAGCGCTCGGGCGCCCCGACGACGAGGTCGGCCTCGTCGTGGTCGTCGGTGGGTGGCGGTGTCGGCATCGGGACCTCGGCGGGCGGGGAACCGCGGGTGCGGCGGTGGTGCTCGTTCTACCCGTCGCCGTCGATCGCCGGGCACCACCACCCGGATCGGCGCCGATCGGTCGCCGACCTGCGCACCGACCGGTGTCGAGCGCTCACGCACCGGTCCCGCCGACGCGACGGGCGGAACCCGTTGGTCCGGGCCGAGCAGGTGGGCGAGGATGGCCGCGTCATGGCCGTCGTCAACGTGTCCGGCGCGGCGTACGCGCACCCCGGTGGGGCCACCCTCTTCGAGGACGTGTCGTTCCGCGTCCGATCGGGGCAGCACGCCGCGCTCGTCGGGGCCAACGGCGTGGGCAAGTCGACGCTGCTGCGGTGCGTCCTCGGCGAGCACCCGCTGCTCGCCGGGACGATCAACGCCACCGGCGTCCTGGCCCTGATGCCCCAGAGCATCGGGACCGGCGCCGATGCCGGCACCACCGTCCGGGAGCTGCTGGTGCGCTTCGCCCCCGCCCGCGTCCGCGACGCCGGTCAGGCCCTCGCCGCCGCGGAGGCGGCCAACGCCGAGCGACCGAGCGAGGAGACCGGCATGCGCCTGGCCGAGGCGGTCATCGGGTGGGGGGAGGTCGGCGGCTACGACCAGGAGAGCCGCTGGGACGCGTGCACCGCACGGGTGCTGGGCAAGCTCCTGGCCGAGGTGGCCGACCGGCCCGTGTCCCGCCTCTCCGGCGGCGAGCGCAAGCGCCTGGTGCTGGAGTCGCTCCTCGCCTCGGACGCCGAGATCCTGCTGCTCGACGAGCCCGACAACTTCCTCGACATCCCGGGCAAGCGCTGGCTCGAGCGCCGCCTGCGCGAGACGCCGAAGACCATCCTCCTGGTGAGCCACGACCGGGAGCTGCTCGCCGCCGCGGCGGACACCGTGGTCACCATCGAGGGCACCGGGGCCTGGACCCACCCGGGCAGCTGGGCCACCTACGACGCCGCCCGCGAAGCCCGCAACGACGCGCTCGGCGACGCCCTGGCCCGGTGGAAGGACGAGGAGCGGCGCCTGTTCCGGTACGTCAAGGAGCTCAAGCAGCGGGCGTCGATCAGCGACGGCAACGCGGCCAAGGCCAACGCCGCCGAGAGCCGGTGGGAGCGCTTCGTGGCCGTCGGCCCGCCCCCGCCCCCACCCAAGGCACGCACCGTCCGGATGCAGCTCGACGGCGCCGACAGCGGCAAGGTCGCGCTCCGCTGCGAGGGCCTGGAGCTCGCCGGGCTCACCGACGCCTTCGACCTCGAGGTCCACCTCGGAGACCGGGTGGCCATCCTCGGTCCGAACGGCACCGGCAAGTCGCACCTGCTCCGCCTCCTCGGCGGCGACCGCACCGTGGAGCACGTGGGCTCGTTCCGCCTGGGCGCCCGCGTCCAGGTCGGCCTGTTCCACCAGACCGACGAGGTGGCGGCCTTCGCCGGCCGCACGCCGCTCGCCATCGTGGGCGACCACGACCTGGCCGAGCAGCCCGCCCTCGCCGCCCTGGGCCGCTACGGCCTGGCCGGCTGCGCCCGCCGCGAGGTCGAGACGCTCTCGGGCGGTCAGCGGGCCCGGTTGCAGGTGCTCCACCTCGAGCTGTCGGGGGTCAACCTCCTCCTGCTCGACGAGCCCACCGACAACCTCGACCTGGCGTCGGTGGAGGCCCTCGAGGCGGCGCTCGACGGCTTCGTCGGCACCGTGCTCGCCGTCACCCACGACCGCTGGTTCCTGCGCGGGTTCGACCGCTTCGTCATCCTCGACGCCGACTGCTCGGTGGCCGAGGCCCTCGACCGGGACGCCGCGCTGCACGTGATCACCCAGGACCCGGCCTACCCCTTCTCCCCCGCCAAGCTCGTCCCCCTCACCCCGGCCTGACCGCCCGGCCTCAGGCCGGCCCCGGCTCCGTGTAGAGGTTGAGGCGGCCGGGGCGGGCGAAGCCGGCGAGGGTGATGCCGGCCCGGCGGGCGGCCTCGACCGCCAGCGACGACGGGGCGCTGACCGCCACGATGGTGCCGAAGCCCGCCGCCCACGCCTTCTGCACGATCTCGAAGCTCGTGCGCCCGCTGACGAAGAGGCCCAGGCCCCGAGCCGGGACCGAGCCGTCGAGCACGAGCCGTCCGACCACCTTGTCGACCGCGTTGTGGCGCCCGATGTCCTCGCGGACCAGCAGGACCGCGCCCGAGGGGTCGAAGGCCGCTGCGGCGTGGACGCCACCGGTGACGTCGAACAGCTCCTGGTGGGGCGCGATGCCCGCGGGCACGCCCATGAGGACGGCCGGGTCGATGGCGGGCGTGGGGGCCAGCGGGGTCAGGCGCTCGGTGACGGCGTCGATCTGATCGGAGCCGCACCAGCCGCATGACGACGTGGTGGTGGTCAGGCGGGCCGTGGGCGCCGGGGCGAGCCCGCCGGTGTCCACGGTGACCACGTTGAACCGGGTGTCCACCGCCGTGCCCGTGGCGCAGTAGCGCACCTGTTGCACCGGGGCGCCGGCGAGCAACCCGTCGGTGAGGCAGAAGCCCACGGCGAGCTCGTAGTCGTTGCCGGGCGTCCGCATCGTCGTGGCCACCCGCTCGCCGTCGAGGCGGATCTCCAGCGGCTCCTCGGTGATCACGTGGTCGGGCGTGCGCCCGCTCTCGCCGTCGGCGATCTTGCGCACCAGTTGCGACACCGTCCGACCCCGAGCCATGGCGCCAACCTACCGACGGCCACCGGGAAGCCGTCTCCCCCGACCCACTTCGGGGGAA
This sequence comes from Acidimicrobiales bacterium, assembly GCA_038241315.1. GTDB lineage: Bacteria > Actinomycetota > Acidimicrobiia > Acidimicrobiales > Iamiaceae > Aquihabitans. Next base: position 19,747 of record JBBRFU010000038.1, read on the forward strand.
GGGCCGACCGCCGCCGGTGGGCCCGGTGCGCGGGGACGCGTAACGTCGTCGACCATGTGGTTCTGCGACCAGTGCGGGCTCGAGGCCACCGGCGGCGACCCGCTGGCCGGTGCGGCCCCCGCGTGCCCCGTCCACGGGCCCCGGTGGCGGCTGATCCGGAACGCCCCGTGCGCCGCCGCGGTGATCGTCCAGGACGATCGGGTGCTGCTGGGCCGCCGGGCCAAGCACCCGTTCGCGGGTGAGTGGGAGGTGCCGGGCGGCTTCGTCGAGCGCGGCGAGCACCCCGCTCACGCCGCCGTGCGAGAGGTGCGGGAGGAGCTCGGCATCGACATCACGCTCACCGGCCTGGTGGGGATCTACGTGGAGCCCACGGCTCGGGGCGAGAGCCTCCAGGTCACCGTGTACGAGGCCACCACCGCGGCCACCACCTGCGAGCCCGACCCGGCCGAGGTCACCGACTGGGCGTGGTTCTCCCGCGCCGAGATCCCCGACCGCATGGCGGCGCGCCACCGGCTCCGGCTCCAGGACTGGCTCGACGCCCGCACCGTGGCCCTCCCGGCCGACGGCCTGGCGCCCACGGGCGAGCGACCGCTCACCTAGCGACCGCTCACCGAGCGGCGCTCGGGCCGCCCTCCGAGCCCACCCGGTCCGATCGAGCGGCATCGGGCCGAGCCCGCGCTGGTTGGATCAGGTGCGGCGGACGGGTGCGGGCGTGGAGCAGGTCGCCGTCCCACTCGATCACCTGGTCGAAGCGGGGGTCGACGTCACGCCCGGCCACCGCGGCACCGCACAGGAAGCGGGGCCCCGGCTCGGCCCCGAACAGGAACCGCACCTGGGTCACGGCATCCACCATGCTGCAGACCAGGCCGGGCTCGTCGGGCGAGAACAGCACGAAGGCGGCCTCCGAGGTGCCCGGCTCCACCCGGGCCAGCCAATCGACGACGGCGACGGGGTCATCGGCGGGGACGGTGACCCCATCGAGGGCGGACCAGTCGAGCGACTCGCCGGTGACCGACCACGGCAGGGCATCGACCTGGCAGGCGAAGGTCCGGCTGAGCAGGGCGCTCGCCGGGCGGGCCCGGCCGACGCGGATCCAGTCCCGGAGGTGGGGCGCGTCGATCGCGATCACGGCCGGACCCACCCCCCTGCGTCGCTCCCGGTCCTGGGCACTCGCTGCTCCACCCTCGTGCTGAACGTCGTCCACCCCGTGCTCCGTGTGCTCGAAGACGAGGCCTCCCCCCTCCCCGCGACGCCCGTGCGTGCGCCCCTGGGTGGTGGCCGGCTACCCCATCGGCCGCTCCGCCGCCGTCTTGACACCCGGGAGCCGATCGCTGTCCGACGAGGCGTCGGCGCCCGCCCGGCGCCCGCTCGCCGGGGTCACGGCGCCTCGGTGACCCGGCCGTCGGCCACCTGGAGGCGACGGGTGGTGGCGACCCGGTCCAGGAACTGCCGGTCGTGGGTGACCAGGAGGAGCGTGCCCACGTAGCGGTCGAGCGCCTGCTCCAGCTGCTCGATGGCCACCAGGTCGAGGTGGTTCGTGGGCTCGTCGAGCACCAGGCAGTTCACGCCCTCGGCCATGAACAGGGCGAGGTTGGCGCGGGTCCGCTCCCCGGGCGACAGCAGCTCCGACGGTCGGGCCACGTGCTCGGCGCCCAGGCCGAACTTGGCCAGCAGCGAGCGGACCTCGTTGCGGGGCTGGCCGGTGGCGTCGATCACCACGTCGACGAGCGGGGTGGCCGTGGAGAAGCGGTCGCGGCGCTGCCCCAGCTCGCCCAGGACCACGCCCGGCCCGAGGTGGGCCTCGCCGGCGGCGAGCGGTGCCCGACCGAGGATGGCGTCGAGCAGGGTGGACTTCCCCGCCCCGTTCTCGCCCAGGATGGCCACCCGATCGGCCCACCCGATCTCCAGGTCGACCGGGCCGAGGCGGAACGCCCCCCGCTGCACCTCGGCCCCGCGCAGGCTGGCCACCACGTCGCCGCTGCGCTCGGCGGCGCCGATCTCGAAGCGCAGCTCCCACCCCTCCCACGGCTTGTCGACCTGCTCCAGGCGCTCCATCGCCCGCTCGGTGGCCTTGGCCTTGTGCGCCACCTTCTCCGAGTCGGCGGTGTTCTTGAACCGGATGTTCTTGTCGGGCTCCCCTGACGACTTGGCCTTCTTCACGCCCTGGACCGACCACTCGCGCTGCGTCCGCGCCCGGTCGGTCAGCTCCGAGCGCTTGGCCTGGTAGGTGCCGTAGGCCTCCTCGGCGTGGCGCCGGGCGGTGGCCCGATCGGCCAGGTAGGCGGTCCACCCGCCGGCGAAGAGGCGCCCGGTGCGGGCGTGCTCGTCGAGGTCGAAGACGTGGGTGACCACCCGTTCGAGGAAGGCGCGGTCGTGGCTGACCACCACGGTGGCGGCGTCGAGGCCGACCAGGAACGACTCCAGGCGGGCCAGCCCGGCGAAGTCGAGGTCGTTGGTCGGCTCGTCGAGGAGGAACACGTCGAAGCGCGACAAGACGGTGGCGGCCAGCGAGACCCGGGCCGCCTGTCCGCCCGACAGGGTGGCCGTGGGCTGGTCGGCCAGGCGCCCGTCGAGGCCGAGGTCGGCGAGGGTGACGCCGATGCGGGCCTCCAGGTCGGGGCCGCCCAGCGCGAGCCACCGGTCGAGGGCGTCGGCGTAGCGGTCGTCGGCGCCGGGGGCGCTCACCGCGAGGTCCGCGGTGGCGGCGTCGAGCTCGGCGGTGGCGGCGGCGACGCCCGTGCGGCGGGCGATGAAGGCCGTGACCGACTCGTCGGTCCGTCGGTCGGGCTCCTGCGGGAGGAGGCCGACCGTGGCGGCGCGCGGGGCGGTGACCACCGAGCCCGACTCGGGGACGAGGTCGCCGGCCAGCACCCGCAGCAGCGTGGACTTCCCCGTCCCGTTGGGGCCCACCACGCCCACCCGCTGGCCGGGCGCGACCGTGAGGTCGATGCCCGACAGCACCGGCTCGGCGCCGAAGGAGAGGGAGACGTCCCGGGCGTGCACGGTGGCCATGAGGGGCCGAGTCTCCCCGCCCACGGGGCACCGGGGCCAGCCGCGTCCGCGGAGTCGCCCCGTGGAACAGGCCCGGAGGCCGCCTCGGGGCTCGCGACCGGACGTCGGCCCCGGTCCCTGGCGCGCTCCTAGCCCACCGCGTCGAGCACGGCCTGGGCCGCCAGGTGCTGCTGGAGCTTGCGCTTGATCCGCTGCAGGGCGTTGTCGACCGCCTTGACGTGGCGGCCCACCTCCTCGGCGATCACCTCGTAGGAGGCCCCGGCCACGTACCGGGTGAGCACGTCGACCTCGAGCGGCGACAAGGTGGCGGCCAGCACGGCGTGGGTGGCGGCCACGTCCTCCCGGGCCACCAGCTGCTCGAGGGGGTCCGATCGCGGGTCGACGGCCACCAGCAGGTCCTCGTCGGATCGGTCGTCGCCGTCGTCGGGGCGGGTGGCCGAGAACGAGATCGACTGGTTGAGCGGCACGTGCTTCTTGCGGGTGGCCGTCTTGATCGCGGTGATGAGCTGGCGGTTGATGCACAGCTCGGCGAACGAGCGGAACGAGGCGAGCAGCTCCGGACGGAAGTCGCGCACCGCCTTGTAGAAGCCGATCAGCGCCTCCTGCTCGAGGTCCTCGCGATCGCCGCCCACCAGGAAGTACCCGCGGCTCCTCGCTCGCACGAAGCGGCGGTAGCGATCCACGAGGGCGTCGAAGGCGTCGGCGTCGCCGGCCTGGGCGGCGGCCACCAGCTCCGGGTCCGAGGCGGTGGCGGTGCGTGAGCGGTGGGCGGTCCGTGCGGTCATGGGTGCTCCTGCGGAGGCGGCGACGATGGTGCGGTGCGTGCGGCGACGAAGGACCGGACTTGATCCAAACGAACTAGTTCCTTTCAACCATGTCTGGCGTCCGGTGTCAAGCGTCACGAAGGAGGAGGGGCGCGCCGAAGCCCGCCCGGAGGCGTCGGACGGCGCGCTCGGTCGGCGCCTCGGCGCCGACGACACGATCTGCAGGCTGGTGGGCGAGCAGGGTGGGCGAGCCCGCTCAGCGGCCTCGCGCCACCTCGAAGCACGCCAGGGCGCCCGCCGTGCCGACGTTGAGGCTGGCCAGGCGGCCACGCATCGGGATCGCCACCACCTCGTCGCAGCGCTCGCGCACCAGGCGGCTCAGGCCCGGGCCCTCGGCGCCGAGCACCAGGGCCACGGCCTGGTCGCCCAAGGAGAGGTCCCAGATGGGCTTCTCGGCGCGCTCGTCGAGGCCGATCACCCAGACGCCACGGTCGCGCAGGGTCTTGATGGCGGCGGGCAGCCCGCCCACCAGCGCCATCGGCAGGTGCTCGATCGAGCCGGCCGCCGACTTGGTGACGGCAGGGGTGATGTGGACCGCCCGGTGCTGGGGCAACACGATGCCGGTGACGCCCGCGCACTCGGCCGAGCGCAGCAGGGCACCGAGGTTGCCGGGGTCGGTGATGCCGTCGCTGAGCAGGAGGAACGGGGCCGGCTGGCCGGGGCGCTCGCGGAGGAGGTCCTCGAGCGAGACCTCGGGGATCGGCCGGGCGAAGGCGATCACGCCCTGCGGCGCGTCGGTCCGGGCGGCGGCCTCGAGCTTGCCCCGACCGACCTCCTTGACCAGGACGCGGGCCTCGCCCGCCAACTGGCGGATGTCGTCGAGCACGGGCGCCGGGTCGAGATCGGACGCCATCCAGATCTCGCGGGCGTCGCGGCGGTTGGCCAGCAGCAGCTCGCGGACCGCCTGACGACCCTCGACCTGCTCGCCGCCGAGGCCCTCCTTGGTGGACTGCCGCGGCTTGGTGGCCTGCGGCCCCATGGGGCTCAGCGCGTTGCGGGCCTTGCCGCCCGGCCGAGCGGGCCGCACCCGGCCGGCGCCCCCGGCCGCGGGCCGGGCCGAGCCGCGCCCGGACGCCGCGCCGCCGCGCCCCGCCGGGGCCGCCCCGCCACGGCCTCCGCCGCCGCCCCGAGCCGCGCCGCCGGCGGGCGCGCCGCGTCCCTTGCCGCCCGACGGGCCACCGGACCCGCGGCCGCCCGCGGCGCCCTTGCCGCGGCTCGACCCGCCCCGGCCACCACCTGCGGGGCTCACGACCGGGCCTCCCCGGTGCGGCGGACGGGCTGGGTCTCCTGCGACATCACGTTCTCCATCATCCTCTGGTCACCACGGCGACGGCCCAACAGGCCACGCCCTCTCCCCGCCCGAGGGCGCCCAACCCCTCCGGGCGGCGCCCCTTCACCGTCACCGGCGCGCCGACGGCCGCAGACAGGCGCTCCTGCATCTCGGCGCGGACGGGCGCCAGCTTCGGCTCGTCGGTCACGAGCGACGCGTCGACGTTGCCCGGCTCCCAGCCGGCCTCCCGCACGCGGCGGGTGGCCTCGGCGAGCAGCCCGACGCTGTCGGCGCCCGCCCAGGTCGGGTCGGTGTCGGGGAAGTGCTGGCCGATGTCGCCGAGGCCGGCGGCACCCAGCAGGGCGTCGGCGCAGGCGTGGGCCACCGCATCGGCGTCGCTGTGGCCCTGCAGGGCCCGCGGGCTGTCGAAGGTGACGCCACCCAGCACCAGCGGTCGGTCGGGGTCGTCGACGAAGCGGTGGACGTCGAAGCCCTGGCCCACGCGCACCTGCATCAGCGCATCTCCAGGAGGGCTTCGGCCACGACGAGGTCGGTGGGCTCGGTGATCTTCAGGTTCCACCGGTCGCCCTGGACCAGCCGGAGGCGGCCGCCGCCGGCCACCACGAGCGACGCATCGTCGGTGGCGTCGGGCCGGGCGGCGTGGACCCGTCGGAGGGCGACGGCCTCGAAGCCCTGGGGGGTCTGCACGGCGCGGAGCCCGTCACGATCGACGGGCAGGCCGTGCTCGTCGCACACGGTGTCCACCACGGCGACGACGGGCACCGCGGCGTCGGAGCCGGCCAGCACGGCGTCGACGACGGAGCGGAAGAGGGCGTGGTCGGCGAGGGGCCGGGCGCCGTCGTGCACCAGCACCACGGCGGCGTCGTCGGGGACGACGGCGAGGCCGGCACGGACCGAGTCGGAGCGCGTGGCTCCGCCGGCCACCACCACGTCGACCGCGGGCTCGGCCTCGCCGGCGGCCTCCTCCGGCACCACGAGCACCACGCCGTCGGCCACCGAGCGGGCCACGTCGATGGACCAGTCGAGCACCCGCCGCCCGGCCAGGTCCGCGTACTGCTTGGCCCCGCCGAAGCGCTGCCCCGAGCCGGCGGCCACCACGATCGCCCAGACCGGCGCGGTCGGGGGAGGTGCGGGCTCGGACATGGTCGACACGCTACGGCACGGCCCCGTCGCGGCCCCCGGTCGGCCGCCGGTCGGCCGCCGCCCCGTGCCCGCTGACGTACCCCCACCGCCCCCGCCATCGGGCCCCGGGCCGTCCCGGTGCGGGCCCGGGGCCGGTCCCGCCCAGGGGTCGCCCAGCCCCACCGCGTGACGCGTGCCACCAGGACCGTCCGCAGTCAGTACGCTCACCCCCGTGGTGGACATCGACCTCCTGCAGGATGTGCAGCTCCTCGCCGAGCTCACCGACGACGAGATGGCGCGGGTGGCGGCCTCGGCCGTGACCGCCCGGTACCTGCGAGGCGACGTCGTGTTCGCCGAGGACGACGAGCCGGACCGCCTGTGCGTGGTCGCCTCGGGCCGCATCGCCATCGCCAAGCGGTCGATCGACGGCCGGGAGTCGATGGTGGCGCTCATGGAGCGCGGCGACGTCTTCGGTGAGATGAGCCTGTTCGACGGTGGTGGCCGCTCGGCCGAGGCCCGCGCCCTCGAGCCGTCGGAGCTGGTCGAGCTGCCGTACCTGCCGCTCCAGGCCGTGTACCAGGCCCGCCCCACCCTGCTCTGGGGCGTCGTGCGCCTCCTGGTGGACCGGCTCCGCAACACCGACTCGGCGCTGGCCGACTCGGTGTTCCTCGACGTGACCGGCCGCACCGCCAAGCGCCTGCTCGAGCTGGCCGGCGAAGCCGACGAGTTCGCCCTCCCCATCACCCAGGAAGAGCTCGCCGGCATGGTGGGGGCGTCGCGGGAGCGGGTCAACAAGGCCATCGCCAGCTTCGTGAAGCTCCGCTGGATCGAACAGCAGGACCGCCGCTACCGCATCACCAACCGCGAACAGCTCGAGCGCCGCGCCCGCTGACCCAGTCGACGTTCAGCAGGTAGGCCACGCACGGAGTGCGGTCGAGGGCGCTTGGACGGTCTGGCTCACGAGGTGACCACAGAAGTCAGGCTCCACCGTGCCGTCGGTGATGACCGTGCCTTGGGGCACCGGCTGGTCGAGAGTGACCGACTGGATCGGTGTGTCGGCCTTCAGATCGAGGGGCGAGAACACGACATGACCGTTGCGGTAGTTCAGCGTCCGGCTGTGTATGACCGCGGTGACGCTTCCGCCGGCGGTCGGGTCGCTGCTGAAGGTGACGCCGTCGGGCTGGGCACCCGACCCTGCCGCCCAGCCGTGGAACGTCAGGGTTCGGCCGTCCTCACTGACATCGACGCCCCTCCACGCGACCGTCTCGCGGTAGTAGCGGTCGGTGTGCTCATGCCGGTACCGCATGACCAGTTCCCCGGCAACGGCCAGCAGGATCACCGACAGGGCCAGGATGGCCGGCCTGCGCCACCACGTCCGGGGCCGCCCACCGTCGCTCGGCACCTCAACGACCTCGATCTCCGCGTCGCCGTCCGCCATGACCCACTTATCGGCTCGGCGGCCCGACTTCTGACCCCCTGTTTGCTCCGCTGAGCGAAGGTTTCCGGCGCCGAAACGCGGGGTGGTGAGTCTCTTACGGCTGGTTGAGGAAGGCGATGGCTCGGGCCCAGGCATCGGCGGCGTCCTCGGCGCGGTGGCTGGGCCGGCTGGCATCGTGGACGAAGCCGTGGTCGGCGCCCTCGTAGATCACGACGGCGGCGTCGACCGCCTGCAGGTC
>JBBRFU010000039.1:0-26460 GCA_038241315.1 Acidimicrobiales bacterium
CCAGCCCGTTGCGGATCACCAGGTCGTACATCTCGCCTCCAGGGCGTGGGCCCGCCCCGCTGGACAGGGGGCGCTCAGGGGCATCGTAGGGTGGCTCGATGCTGGTGCTGGGAGCGAAGGGTCGGGGGGTCGGCGCCGGGGTGGCGGCCGTGGTCCTGCTGGTCGGGTCCACGTCGGCGTGCGCCGGGCCGACCACGCCGCCGGGCCGGGCCACGGGGGCCGCCGGGCGGTCGGTGCTCGGTGATCGCGCCGACGCGTCGCCGACGGGCGGGGACGAGCCAGCCGCGCTGGCCGCGTCCTCGCCGACGGGGGCGGCCACCGCCTCCGCGCTGCCCGGCGTCGACGACGAGGCCGAGGCCGCCACCCCCGTCTTCGCCCCTGGTCCGCGCTCCGCTCCCGCCTCGGGCCCCGGCACCGCCCTGCTGCGTGACGTGCGGGTCGGCCAGCACCCGCCGGGCCCCGGCACGGTGGGCTACGAGCGGATCGTGCTCGAGCTCTCGGGGCGCGCCCGGCCCGGCTACCGGGTCCGTTGGCTGGAGGATGCCGACGGCGGCGGCGCGGCGGCCGACGGCGCGCCGGAGGTGGCGGGCGCAGCCCGCCTCGAGGTGGTGGTCACGCCGGCCTCGGGCGTCGACCTGTCCGACGGCAGCCTCGCCTACGACGGTCCCGACCGGGTGCCCGTGGCGGACCACACCACGGTGATCCGCGACCTGGTGCGCACCGGTGACTACGACGGGGTCCTCACGTGGGTGGTGGGGACCGCCGCCCCGGTGCCCTTCCGGGTCCTGACCCTGGACGGCCCGTCCCGGTTGGTCATCGACCTGCAGACCGGCTGATCGGCCCGGGCCCTCACCCGGACGGGTGATCGAGCCCGCGAAGTCCTGCGCGTCGCCCGCACGGGTAGGGCGGCCGTCATGCTCGAAACCCTCCTCATCATCCTCGTCGTCATCATCCTGGTCGTCGTGATCCTCAACGTGATCCGCTCGCGGGGCCGCAGCATCTAGGGCCTGGCACCCCGGCCTCGCCGGCGGCGCGGGGCGATCGGCCCTAGGTTCCCCCCATGGCCAACCCGCTCCGCACCTGGCAGATCGACGGGTCGGGTCCGCCCCGCCTCGACCGCATCGACACCCGGTCCACCGCAGGCGCCCCCGGCGACAAGGCCGTCACGATCGCGGCCACCGCCGGTGAGGTGGAGGAGCTGTCCGCCCTCCAGAACCGGTTCTGGGCCGAACGGCGGCGATCGCTGCTCCTGGTCCTCCAGGCCCTCGACGCCGGTGGCAAGGACGGCACGATCCGCAAGGTCTTCACGGGGGTCAACCCCCAGGGGGTCCAGGTCTCGTCGTTCAAGGCACCCACCACCGAGGAGCTCGAGCACGACTTCCTCTGGCGGATCCACCGGGTCACCCCCGGAGCGGGCGAGATCGGCGTGTTCAACCGCTCCCACTACGAGGACGTGCTCGTGGCCCGGGTCGACGAGCTGGTGCCCGAGTCGGTCTGGCGGCCGCGGTACCAGGCCATCCGGGACTTCGAGGATCACCTGCACCGGTCCGGCACCACCGTCGTGAAGATCTTCCTGCACATCTCCAAGGAGGAGCAGGCGGAGCGCCTCCGGGCTCGCCTCGCCGACCCCGCCAAGCGCTGGAAGTTCGCCGTCGCCGACCTCGACGTGCGTGCGAACTGGGACCGGTACCAGGAGGCCTACGCCGAGGCGCTGGGCGAGACGAGCACGAAGGCCTGCCCGTGGTACGTCGTCCCCGCCGATCGCAAGTGGTACCGGGACTGGGCCGTGCTGCAGATCCTGCTCCAGACGCTCCGCACCCTCGACCCGCAGGTGCCACCCGAGGAGCCCGGACTCGACCAGATCGTCATCACCTGATCATCCGTCATCACCTGATCATCGGGCGGGATCAGGGCGGCGAGGGTGGGCCGGGCTCGTCGTCGGTGGCCGGCAGGTCCACCACCATCCGGCAGCCGTGGGGCTGGCGGGGCTCGGCTCGGATCCGCCCACCGTGGAGGTCGACCACCCACCGGGCGATGGCCAGGCCCAGCCCGGAGCCGCCCTCGTCGGTGCTCCGGGCCTCGTCGGTCCGGTAGAAGCGCTCGAACACCCGGTTGAGGGCCTCCTCGGGGATCCCCGGGCCCTCGTCGACCACCTCGAAGGTCACCACGCCGCGCCCCCGCCGTGCCGTGAGCACCACCTCGGCGCCGGGAGGGGTGAAGCGGGCGGCGTTGTCGGTCAGGTTGGCGAACACCTGGTGCAGGCGCTCCGGGTCGCCGTCGAGGGTGAGGTCGGGCGGGTCGACCTCGATGCGGAAGTCGACGTCGGGGGAGTGGAGGGATGACTCGTCGGCCACCGCCTCCAACAGGTCCACCGCCGGGAACCGCAGCAGGTGCAGCGGGGTGCCGCCGGACTCGAGGCGGCTCAGGTCGAGCAGCTGGGCCACCAGGCGCTGGAGCCGTTCGGTCTGGGCGAGCATGGTCCGCAGCAGCGCCGGTTCGGGGGCCACCACCCCGTCGACCACGTTCTCGAGGGTGGCCCGCAGGGCGGAGATCGGCGTCCGCAGCTCGTGCGACACGTTGGCCACCAGCTCGCGGCGTTGACGGTCGACCTCGGCGAGCTCCTCGGCCATGAGGTTGAACGCCGCGCCGAGGCGCCCCACCTCGTCGGACGACGACGTCACGATGCGCTCGCCCACGTTGCCGGCCGCCATCGACGTGGCGGCCCGCTCCATCGAGCGGAGCGGCGAGGTCATGCCCCGGCTCATGAGCTGCACCATCGCCAGGGCGATGATCGCGGCGACCCCGGCCCGGAAGACCGGCCGGAAGTTGAGCACGATGCCGATCTCGTTGACCACGAGCGTGATGGCCACGGCCGCCACGATGACGATGCTCAGCTTGGTCTTGATGGACCCGAGGCGTTGGAGCGGGTTGGCCACGATCACGCGTCGTCGGCGCGGCCCGGCTCGACCGGGCCCGGAGCGGCGTCGTCGCCGCCGGACGCGTCCTCGCCGAGGCCGTAGCCCACGCCGTGCACGGTGCGCACCACGCCGTCGCCCAGCTTCCGACGCAGGGCCCGCACGTGCGAGTCGACGGTGCGGGCCCCGGAGCCGTCGCGGTAGCCCCACACGTCGGCGAGCAGCCGCTCGCGGGTGAGGACCCGGCCGGGTCGCTCGGCGAGCCCCACGAGCAGGTCGAACTCGGTGGGGGTGAGGTGGACCACCTCGCCGTGCTGGCGGACCCGGCGGGCGTCGACGTCGATCTCGATGCCATCGTCGAGCTCGAGCACCTTCGGCGCGGTGACGCCGGCGATGGCATCGATCCGTCGGAAGAGGGCCTGGACGCGCGCCACCAGCTCACGCATGGAGAAGGGCTTGGTCAGGTAGTCGTCGGCCCCCACCGCGAGCCCGATGACCAGGTCGGTCTCGTCGTCGCGCGCCGTCAGCATGAGCACCGGGAGGTGGCGGTCCCGCTGGATGCGCCGGCACACCTCCAGGCCGTCGATGCCGGGCAGCATGAGGTCGAGGATCACGAGGTCGGGCTCCCAGCGCCGGGCGTGCTCCACGCCGCCGAGCCCGTCGGCGGCGAGCTGCACCTCGTAGCCCTCGCTGCGGAGGCGGGCCGCCACGGCATCGGCGATCGGCGCCTCGTCCTCCACCACCAAGATCTTGCGTGCCATCAGCGGAGACCCTACGAGCGACGCCGCCCCGACCGCGGCACCGCCCGCCGGTCGCCCGGCCGGCCCGGGCGGGGGAGGAGCATCGAGATCGGCCGGTGGCCAAGATCTGACGCCCCGTCAGCGACGTGGGCGAGCGGGTGCCGCTGTCGTAGCGTCGGACCATGTCCGATTACGTCCCGCCCCTCGCCGACATCCGGTTCGTCCTCGATCACGTCGTCTCGATCGACGAGCTCACCAAGCTCGAGGCGTTCCAGGCGATCGACCGCGAGTCGATCGACGGTGTCCTCGAGGAGTTCGGCCGGTTCATGGCCGAGGTGTGGGCGCCCACCAACGCCGTCGGCGACCTCGAGGGCAGCCACGTCGAGGGCGACGAGGTCGTCACCCCGACCGGGTTCCGCGAGGCCTACCAGGCCTACGCCGACGCCGGGTGGGGCGCGGTGGCCTTCGACGAGGCCTACGGCGGTGGCGGGTTCCCCTGGGTGGTGGGCATCGTGCAGCAGGAGCTGCTCAACAGCGCCAACATGGCGCTGGCCATGGCGCCGCTGCTCACCCAGGGCGCGATCGACGCCATCCTCCACCACGGCGACGAGGAGCAGAAGGAGAAGTACCTCCTGAAGATGGTGTCCGGCGAGTGGACGGGCTCCATGAACCTCACCGAGCCCGACGCCGGGTCCGACGTCGGCGCGCTGCGCACCAAGGCGGTCAAGCAGGACGACGGGTCGTACCGGATCAGCGGGCAGAAGATCTTCATCACCTTCGGCGAGCACTCGTTCACCGAGAACATCGTGCACCTGGTGCTCGCCCGCACCCCCGACGCGCCCACCGGCACCAAGGGCATCTCCTGCTTCATCGTGCCCAAGTTCCTGGTGAACGACGACGGTTCGCTGGGCGAGCGCAACGACGTCCACGTGGTGTCGGTGGAGCACAAGATGGGCATCAAGGCCAGCCCCACCTGCGTGCTGGCCTACGGCGACCGGTCCGATGGCGCGGTCGGCTACCTCATCGGCGAGGAGAACGCCGGCATGCGCTACATGTTCACCATGATGAACAACGCCCGGCTGGGCGTCGGCATCGAGTCGCTGGGCCTCGCCGAGCGGTCGTACCAGAACGCCCTGGCCTACGCCAAGGACCGCAAGCAGGGGTACGCGCCCGGCGCCGCCCGCGGCGAGAAGTCGTCGATCGTGGAGCACCCCGACGTGCGCCGGCAGCTGCTCACCATGAAGGCCTACACCGAGTCCATGCGCGTGCTGGCCTACAAGACGGCCGAGCAGATCGACCTGGCCCGCCACGGCGCCGACGAGGTGGCCCGCACCGCGGCCGAGGAGATGCTGGACCTGCTCATCCCGCTCGCCAAGAGCTACTGCACCGACGTGGCCGAGACCGTCACGTCGATCGGCATCTCGGTGCACGGCGGCATGGGCTTCATCGAGGAGACCGGGGTCGCCCAGTACTACCGCGACAACAAGATCACCCAGATCTACGAGGGCACGAACGGCATCCAGGCCATGGACCTCGTGGGGCGCAAGATGCCGATGCGCGCCGGCGGGGTCCACCAGGACCAGGTCAGCCGCATGAAGGCCACCATCGAGGAGCTGGCCGGCGCCGGCGAGGAGCTGGCGGTCATCCACCACGAGCTGGTGGCGGCGGTGGAGGCGCTCCAGGAGGCGGCCGACTGGATCCTCCGGGAGGGCCTCGCCGACCCGGTGCAGGCCCTGTCGGCGGCCACCCCGTTCCAGCGCCTCTACGCCACCACCGTGGCCGGCTGGCTCATGGCGGTGCAGGCCCTGGCCGCCCAGCGCCTCGTCCGGTCGGGCGGTCCCGAGGCCGAGCTGGCGAAGGTCAAGGTCGTCACCGGGCGGTTCTTCGCCGAGCACCTCCTGCCCCAGGTCCACGGCCTGGTGGCACCGGTGAAGGCCGGCAAGGCCGACCTCTTCGCCCTCACCGCCGAGCAGCTCTAGCCCGAGCCGTCCTCAGGGCCGCAGCGCACGGAGCACGTGGCGGCTCGACGGCACCACGTCGAGCTCGGCGTCGGCACCGCTGAAGTTGGCCACGCTGGTGTTCATCGCGTCCAGGCGCCGGGTCAGCTCCTCGTCGCTGCCGCCCGTGTCGAAGAACACGTGGAGGTCGCGGAGGGCCGCGGCGGGGAACAGCTCCTCCACGATGGCGTGGACCACGGGCGCGTCCGCGGTGACGGCGCGCACCACGACGTTCTGCACGTAGCCGAACGTGCTCTGGGTGGCCAGCGCCACCGGGGTGTGGAGGTCCTGCCAACGGTGGAGCCAGGTCGGCTGGTCCAGGTGGTCCGGGCGCCGGAGGAACGCCACGTTGGCCAGCCCGTCGGTCCGCGAGCCGTCGGGGAGGTCGGGGGGCCGGAGCGGCACCGATTCGGTGACGAGGTAGCCGGCCATCCGGCTGGCGGCCGAGGTGAGGGCGTGGTCGACGTCGGCTCGGGGGCCGTCGGCGGCGGTGTCGAGCCACACCGACACGACGGCCTCGATGGGCTGGGCGAAGGTGTGCAACCGCACGACCGCGCCGGCCACCGGGGGGTCGTCGACGTTGACCTGGAGGCCGCGGGCACCCGCAGCCAGCAGCTGTTCGGCCACGGGGCCCAGCAGCTGCGCCGACCAGGTCTCGGAGGTGGTGCCCGCAGGCCGCCACAGGGCGTAGACGAGCTTCTCCACGCGGGGGAGCGTAGGTGGTCCTCCTCATGACGGTCGGCCCCGGGCCGATAGGACGCACTTGGAACGCAGGCCGTTGACGCGAGTGAACCCGGCACGGAGCGGCACCGGCCTCGGCCGGGCGCGGGCCCTGCGCGCCCTGGAGACCGTCGGCCTGCCCGCGGACGGCCTGGTGCGAGCCGACAGCGTCACCAACGAGGTCTGGTTGACCGCCGACTACGTGGTCCGGGTCAACCGTGACGCCAGCCTCCGGCTGCACCGGGAGGCGATCCTCTCGCAGGTCCTCCCCGAGGACGTCGGGTACCCGCCCCTCGTGCAGCACGGTGGCGAGGTCGGCAGCGACTGGCTCATCCTGCAGCGCGTCCCCGGCGGACCGCTCAGCCGGGCCTGGCCGACGATGTCGACGCCGATGCGCCGCGAAGCGGTGCGCCAGCTGGCGCACCGGCTCCGGCTCGTCCACGCCACCCGCTGCCCGCGCCTCGACGGGCTCAACGACGCCCCCCAGCTCCTCGACCGGGCCCCGCGCGGCCTCGACGCCGTGGCCCGGCTGCTCGAGGCCGTCGACCGGGCGGCGACCCTCCCGAACGTCGACCCCGGCCTCATGCAGGAGGTGACCAGCCACGTGCTGCTGCACGCCCACCTGCTGGACCCCTTCGACGCCGACACGATCGTCCACGGCGACCTCTCGTTCGAGAACGTGCTGTGGGACGGCGAGCAGATCACCGCCCTCCTCGACTTCGAGTGGGCCCGGCCCGGGCCCCCGGACCTCGACCTCGACGTGCTCCTGCGGTTCGTGGCCCTGCCGCACCTCCACGTGGCCGCCGACTACGAGGCCGTCACCCGCGCCGAGGACTACGCCGAGGTGCCGTGGTGGCTGGCGGAGGACTACCCGGAGCTCTTCGCCCACCCGAACCAGTTCGACCGGGCCCGGCTGTTCAGCCTGGCGTGGGACGTGCGCGAGCTGCTGGCCTTCCCGCCGGCCGAGCCGCTGCGGGACCTCCACCGCCACCACCCGCTGCGGCGCATCGTGCGGGTGCTCCGGGGGACGAGCTACCTCGACCGCCTCAACGGCAGCGTCACCCTCGAGTACTGAGCCCCCGGGGGCCAGCGCTCAGCGCGGGGCGCGGGCCCCGGCGACGACGGCATCGGCGAGGGGCGGCCACACCTCCAGGGCCCAGGGACCGAAGTCGCGGTCGGTGAGCACGACCAGGCCGGTGCGGATCTCGGGGTCGACCCACACGAAGGTGCCGGCCCCGCCGAAGTGCCCGAACGTGGCCGGGCTGTTGGTGGCGCCGGTCCAGTGCGGGTGCTTGGCGTCGCGGAGCTCGAAGCCCAGGCCCCAGTCGTTCGGGTCCTGCGGGCCGATGCCGGGCAGCACCCCGGCGAGCCCGGGGAACTGGACCGACGTGGCCTCCGCCAGGGTGCTCGGCGCCACCAGGGTGGGCGCCAGCAACTCGCCGACGAAGCGGGCCAGGTCGGCGGCGGTGGACCAGGCTCCGTGGGCCAGCGAGGCGTCGCGCAGGTCGGTGTGCGCCATCGCGAGCGGCTCGATCACCGCGGCGGTCACGTAGCGATCGGCCGCCATCCCGGCCCGCTCGGCCAGGTGGTCGCCGAGGGCGTCGAAGCCGGTGTTCGAGTAGATGCGTGACCGACCGGGGCGCGAGAGCGGCCCGGTGTCGAAGCCGTAGCCGGCGGCGTGGGCCAAGAGGTGGCGGACGGTGGCGCCCGGTGGCCCGGCGGGCTCGTCGAGGTCCAGCGTCTGCTCCTCGACGGCCACCAGGCAGGCCAGCGCGGTCAGGAGCTTGGTGACCGAGGCGAGCCGGAACGGCCGGTCCACCTCGCCCGCCCAGGCGGTCGGGCCCGCGGGGCCCACCACGGCGGCGGCCACGTTCGCCACCTCCCACGTGGCGACGGCGCCGAGGACCTCGCCCGGACCGGCGTCGGTGGACGGATCGGTCACGTGCGGCATGGTAGGCCGGTGGGCATGCCCCGGGCCGCCCCCACGGACGACGCGCTGCCCTTCGACGAGGCCGTGGCCGCCGTGCTCCGACAGCTCCCTGCCGGCGAGGTGGCCACCTACGGGGAGGTGGCGGCCGAAGCCGGTCACCCGGGGGCCGCTCGGGCGGTGGGCCGGTTGCTGGCCACCAGCGACGGGGCGTACCCGTGGTGGCGGGTGGTCGACGCGTCGGGGCG
The DNA here is from genome assembly GCA_038241315.1 of Acidimicrobiales bacterium. Taxonomy (GTDB): domain Bacteria; phylum Actinomycetota; class Acidimicrobiia; order Acidimicrobiales; family Iamiaceae; genus Aquihabitans. The sequence continues at coordinate 8,548 of JBBRFU010000039.1, forward strand.
GCTGGTGCCGGGCCACGAGGCCGAGCACGCCCGCCGGCTCGCCGCCGAAGGCGTGGCCGCGCCCCAGGGCCGCGTCCGGCTGGGGCGACGGTGAGCCGCGCCCGGGCCGGCGGGAGCCGGCTGCTGCTCCTCGGTGCCGTCCTCCTGGCCGTGGTGGTCGCGGCGGTCATCGTCATCGACGGCCGGGACGACGGGAGCGGGTCGGCGGCCGACGTGGTGGTCGTGGGCGACTCGCTCACGGTGGAGTCCAACGGGTCGCTCCCCACCGATGGCTGGACGGTCGATGCCCAGTACGGGCGGCGGACCTCGGAGGGCGCGGCGATCCTGCGCGACCTCGACCTCCCGCCGGGGGCCACGGTGGTGGTCGCCCTCGGCACCAACGACGTGCCCGAGCCGGCCGACCAGTACGCCGCGCGCATCGACGAGGTGGTGGCGGCCATCGGGCCGGGCCACCCCATCCTGTGGGTCAACGTGGATGCCAACACGCCGGCGCTGGCCGCCGCCGCCGACGGCGTCAACGCGGCCATCCGCGAGGCGGGGGACCGCCACCCGCGGTTCGAGGTGGCCGACTGGGACCGCCACGTCACCACCGTCGAGGGGTTCGACGCCATGCGCAACGCCGACGGGGTCCACTACCTGCCGGCCGGTTCCCAGGAACGGGCCCGGTGGCTGGCCTCGCTCGTGGGGGACTGAGCGGGCCGCGCCGCGACCGCCGGTGCCGCCGCCCCGCGACTGCCCGCCGCCTGCCGTGACCGCCGGTAGCGTGACCGCCATGAGCATCTACGACCACCCCGTGTCCGCCCTCGACGGCGAGGCGGCCGACCTCCACGCCTTCGACGACAAGGTGACCCTGGTCGTCAACGTGGCGTCCAAGTGCGGGCTCACGCCCCAGTACGAGGGCCTCGAGCGCCTGCAGGCGACCTACGGCGACCGTGGCTTCTCGGTGCTCGGCTTCCCCTGCAACCAGTTCGGCGGCCAGGAGCCCGGCACCAGCGACGAGATCGCCACCTTCTGCTCCACCACCTACGGCGTGTCCTTCCCGATGTTCGAGAAGGTCGAGGTGAACGGGACCGGGCGCCACCCGCTCTACGCGGAGCTCACCGACGTGGCCGACGCCGAGGGCACCGCCGGTGACGTCCAGTGGAACTTCGAGAAGTTCCTCGTGGCCCCCGGTGGCGAGGTCCTGGCCCGCTTCCGGCCCATGACCGACCCCGAGGCCGACGAGGTGACGGCGCTCATCGAGGCCAACCTCCCCGCCTGAGCCCGGCCCGGGACCGGCCCGAGTGCCTCGGGCGGCCCCCGGGGGATGGCGCAGGAGCGCGGCGGGGCCGGTACCCTGGTGGGAGCGGGTACGGCGCCCCTGTCCTTCCACCGGGCGGTCCCGCGGGTCACCTCGCAACGCGTTCGTCTCACCTGACACGAGAGCCGGAGGGCGACCCTCCACCAGGTAGACGATCCGGAGAACCTCCATGACCACCACCTTCGACGCCCTCGGCGTCGACCCCGACCTCGCCGGCGCCCTCGCCGCCAAGGGCATCCACAGCGCGTTCGCCATCCAGGAGCTCGCCATCGCCGACGCCCTGGCCGGGCGCGACGTCTGCGGCAAGGCCAAGACGGGCTCGGGCAAGACCCTCGCCTTCGGCCTGCCCGTGCTGCAGTCGGTGAAGGCCGCCGAGCCCGGGCGCCCCCGCGCCATCATCCTCGTGCCCACCCGTGAGCTCGCCACGCAGGTCAAGGAGGAGCTCGAGCCCCTCGGCGCCGTGCGCGACATCAAGGTGGCCGCCATCTACGGCGGCGCCGACATCGACAAGCAGATCAAGAAGATCAAGGCGGGCGTCGAGGTCATCGCCGCCACGCCCGGCCGCATGATCGACCTGATCGACCGCAAGGAGCTCGACCTCACCGACGTGGGCATCGTGGTCCTCGACGAGGCCGACCGCATGGCCGACATGGGCTTCATGCCCCAGGTCGAGTGGATCCTCCGGCACATCCCCGGCGAGCACCAGACGCTGCTGTTCTCCGCCACGCTCGACGGCGTGGTGCAGGTCCTGATCGACCGCTACCAGCGCGACCCCGTCCGCCACGAGGTGGAGTCGGTCGGCGTCACCGTGGCCGAGATGACCCAGCGCTTCCTGCGGGTCCACCAGATGGACAAGATGAAGGTGGCCGCCGCCATCTCCCGCAGCGGCAACCGCACCCTCATGTTCACCCGCACCAAGCGCATGGCCGACAAGCTCGTGGAGCAGCTGGCCGGCGAGGGCGTGAACGCCGCAGCCATCCACGGCGACCTGCGCCAGAGCCACCGGGAGAAGTCGCTGGCCGACTTCACCGAGGGCAAGCTCGACGTGCTCGTGGCCACCGACGTGGCCGCCCGCGGCATCCACGTCGACGACATCGACGTGGTCATCCACTACGACCCGCCGGAGGACCACAAGGCCTACCTCCACCGCTCCGGGCGCACGGCCCGCGCCGGCGAGTCCGGCCTGGTGGTCACCCTGCTGCTCTGGGACCAGGAGCTCGAGGTGCGGCGGCTGCAGAAGCGCCTCGGGGTCGACCAGCCCATGCACGAGGTCTTCTCGAACAACCCCGTCCTGGCCGATCTCACCAGCTGGAACCCCGACGACGGGCTCTGAGCCGCCGCTCGCCGAGCTCCCACCCACCCTCACCGACGCGGTCGCCGAGCTCGCGGTGGGGGCCAGCCCCTCGGGCGTGGCCGCCGCCCTGGTGACGGTGGTGGCCCGGGCCGGCGGCTGGGAGCCACCGACCGACCTCCGGGCCGCGCGGGCCCGGCCGGCCCGGGCGTTGCTCGCCCTGGAGGTGCCCGCCCCCCTCGCCGGGCCGGCCCTGCTCGGGGCCCTCTACGAGGTGGCGCTGCAGCCGGACGCCCGCGCCGCCGGGGCCCACTACACGCCCGCCGACGTGGCCCGTCGCCTCGCCGCCCTGGCCGTTCCGGCCATCTCGACCATCCCGGCCACACCCCGGTCTCCCGGGGGCGTCGCCCGCCGGCCCGCACGTCGGGTCTGGGACCCGGCGTGCGGTGGCGGTGCCTTCCTGCTCGCGGCCGCCGACGCCCTCGTGGCCGACGGCGACGCGCCGTCGGCGGTGCTGGCCGACCAGCTCTGGGGCACCGACACCGATCCCGGTGCGGTGGCCGTGACCGAGGCGGCGCTGCGCTGGTGGGCCCACCGCCGCGGCGTCACCCACCCCGTCGGGCCGGGGGAGCACCTCGCGGTGGCCGACCCGCTGCTCCAGGTCGTCACCCGGCGGGCGGCCCGGCACCCCGTGGGCGTCGCCGCCGTCGGGGGCTTCGACGTGGTCCTCGGCAACCCGCCGTTCCAGGGCCAGCTCTCGGGTGGGTCGGTGCGCCCACCGGAGGTCACCGCCGCCCTGCGCGAACGGTGGGGGCGCGCCGTGGTGCAGCCCTACACCGACACCGCGGCGCTCTTCCTCGTGGCGGGTGCGCAGGCGCTGGCGCCCGGCGGGCAGCTGGTGATGATCCTGCCCAGCTCGGTCCTGGCGGCGCGCGACGCGGCGGCGGCCCGGGCGGCTGCCGCCGAGGTGGCGGAGCTCACCGGGCTCTGGGTGGCCGGGGAGCTGGTGTTCGGCGCCAGCGTCCAGGTCTGCGCGGTGGTGCTGCGCCGACCGGTCGGCGACGGCGCGATCGTCGACGGGGCCGCGCCGGTCGGTGACGGGTCGGTCGGTGACGGGCTGGTCGACGGCGGCGGGGGAGCGGTCCGTCGGTGGCGTGGACGGGACCTGCAGGTGCTCCCTGCGGCCACGCGGGGGTCGGTCGTGGGCGCCGGCCGGTCGGCCGACGGGCGCGGGAGCTGGGCTCGCTACGCCCTGGCCGCCCTCGGGGTGCCCGACCCGCCGGCCCGCTCGTCGGGCCACCTGGGCTCGATCGCGGTGGCCCGCGCCGGCTTCCGCGACGAGTACTACGGCCTCGTCGGGCACGTGGCCGAGGCGCCGCCGGTGGACGGCGACGCCGGTGGTGGGGGCGCCGACCTGCCCGAGGGCTGGTCGCCGCTCGTGACCTCGGGGCTGGTCGACCCCGGGCGCTGCGCCTGGGGCGAGCGGCCGGCCAGCTTCGCCAAGGCGCGCTACGACCGACCGGCCGTCGACCTCGCCTCGCTCGCGGCCGGCGGCGGTCGGGCGGCGGCGTGGGTGGCGTCGCTCGCCGTGCCCAAGGTGGTGGTGGCCACGCAGACCCGGGTGGGGGAGGCCGCCGTCGACGGGACCGGTCGGTGGGTCGCGTCCACCCCGACGGTGGCGGTCGTGGCCGCGCCGGACCGGCTCTGGGAGGTCGCCGCCGTGGTGTGCTCGCCGGTCGGGTCCATCGCTGCCCTCGCCGCCACGGCCGGCTCGGCCCGGGCCGGGGACGCCATCCGCCACCGGGTGGCCACCGTCGTCGGGCTCCCGCTGCCGGTCGACGCCGAGGCCTGGCGCGCCGGCGCCGAGGCCCTCCGCCGCCTCGACCGCGAGGCCTTCCTGGCCGCCATGGCGGCGGCCTACGGGCTCCGGCCCAGCGCCGAGGTGGACGAGTGGTGGGTGGCGCGGGCCCCCTGGCCCCCCTGAGCACCCCGGACGCCCCGGTGGGAGGATGCCGGGCGGAGGCTCGACCCAGGAGGTCACGATGGACGCCGGTGCACTGTTGCGGGACACGGCGGAGCGGTCGATCCGCCACCTCGAGGGCCACGACGACCGTCCGGTCCACGCCGAGGCCACGCTCGACGAGCTGCGGTCGGCGCTGGCCGGCCCGCTCCCCGAGGAGCCGGCCGACGCCGGGGAGGTGGTGGCGGCCCTGGCCGACGCGGCGGCGCCCGGGGTGGTGGGCACCATGTCGCCGCGGTACTTCGGCTTCGTGATCGGGGGCAGCCACCCGGCCGCCCTGGCCGCCGACTGGCTGGTGTCGGCGTGGGACCAGAACGCCGGGCTCTACGTCGGCGGCCCCGCCGTCGGCGTCATGGAGGAGGTGGCCGCGGCTTGGCTGGTCGAGCTCTTCGGCTTCGGTCCGGACACCTCGGTCGGGTTCGTCACCGGGTGCCAGATGGCCCACGTCACCGCCCTGGCGGCGGCGCGCCACCACGTGCTCGGCGCCGTCTCGTGGGACGTCGAGGAACGGGGCCTGATCGGCGCCCCGGCGGTGCGGGTGATCGCCGGCGCCCACCGCCACGTCACCGTCGACCGCGCCCTGCGGTTCCTGGGGCTCGGCACCGCGTGCGTCGAGGTGGTCGCGTCCGACGCCCGGGCCCGGATGGACGTGGCCGACCTCGAGCGGGTCCTGGCGGACGGCCCGGCCGGACCGACGATCGTCTGCGCCCAGGTGGGCGAGGTGAACAGCGGTGCCATCGACCCGATCGGCGAGATCAACCGGGTGGCCCACGAGCACGGCGCCTGGGTGCACGTCGACGGTGCCTTCGGCCTCTGGGCCGCGGCCGCGCCGTCTCGGCGACCGCTGGTGGCGGGTCTCGAGGACGCCGACTCCTGGGCCACCGACGCCCACAAGTGGCTGAACGTGCCCTACGACTCGGGCCTGGCCCTCTGCGCCCACCCCGAGGCCCATCGGGCAGCCATGGCCACCTCGGCCGCCTACCTGGAGCGGGACGAGGGAGCCGCGCGCGAGCAGATGGACTGGAACCCGGAGTTCTCCCGGCGGGCCCGGGGCGTGCCGGTCTACGCGGCGCTGCGCAGCCTCGGCCGGGCCGGGGTCGCCGACCTGATCGAGCGCAGCTGCGAGCGGGCCCGTCGGTTCGCGGACCGGTTGGGCGACGCCCCCGGCGTCGAGGTGCTGAACGACGTGGTGCTGAACCAGGTGCTCGTGCGCTTCCCCACGGGGGTGGCCACCGACGAGGTGGTGCGGCGGGTCCAACAGGAGGGCACCTGCTGGCTGAGCGGCACCACCTGGGAGGGTCGCCCGGCCATGCGCATCTCGGTGTGCAACTGGCAGACCACCGCCGACGACGTCGACCGGTCCGTCGCCGCCATCCTCGCCGCCGCCGACCGCGGCTGACGCCGCTCGCTCAGCCCTCGATGAGGGCGTGGAGCAGGAAGTCGGTGACGCGGGTGGCGGCCTCGTCGGGGTCGTGGTGGCCCTGGCCCACCGGGAGGCGCTCCGAGGCGATGACGGCGAAGGCCATGGGGACGACCTCGTCCGGGTCGACGGTCCGGAACTCACCGGCGGCGGACCCCTCGGCCACCACCTCGGCCATCAGGACGTGGAGCGGACGGAAGCGGGTCTTGAGCTCGCCGTGGCTCGCCGGGGCGAGGGTGGCGCCCTCGAGCATGCCGCTCTCCGACCCGGCGCCGGGCTCCTGGCGGAACTGGTGCATCTGGCGGCGGACGAGCACGGCGAGGCGCGAGGCGGCGTCGGGCTCGGTGGCCAGCTCGGCGCGGACGTCGGTCACGAAGCGGTCGACCGACCGGGCCACGAAGGCCATCAGGAGGGCCTCCTTGTCGGTGACGTAGTTGTAGGTGGTGTTGCGTGCCATGCCGGCCCGCTCGGCCACCTGGGCCAGGGTGAGCGCGGCGTAACCCCGCTCGGCCATGAGCTCGCCGAAGGCGTCGAGCAGGCGCGTGAGCATGAGCTCGCGGTGGGCGACCACGTTCTCGGCTCGGATCCGGGGCATCGTCGGTCAGTGAACCACAGCGCGCCGCCCGGGCCATCGTCGACATCGAACCGTGGCAACGTGGTGGCGGCAGGGGTCTGACACCCCGCCGGGTGGGGCAGAATCGCGGCTGGCTCCCCGGCTTGCACGTTTACGACGCCACGTCGTAAAAAGGACCCGATGTTCCTCGCCCTCCGAGAGCTCCGTCGCGCCAAGGTCCGGTTCGGGCTGCTGATCGCCGCGGTCGGGCTGTTGGTGTTCCTCATCCTCACCCAGCAGGCGCTGCAGGACGGGCTGGTCACCTCCTTCGTGGGCGCCATCCGCAAGCAGTCGGCGCCGGTGCTCGTCTACACCGTCGACAGCCAGCGCACCCTCCAGGGGAGCGTGGTCACGCCCGAGCTCGCCGAGCAGGTGGCGGCGGTCGACGGCGTCGCCGCCGCCGGCCGGATCGGCCAGTCGACCTTCACCGTCACCGTGGGCGATGCCGACGAGACCGACGCCGCCTTCTTCGGCTACGAGGAGCAGGCCCTCGGGGGGCCCGACGGGCTCAGCGCGGGACGGCTGCCGAACGGCGCCGGTGAGGCCGTCGGCAGCGACACCGACTTCTCGGTGGGCGACCGGGTGCAGGTGGTCGGCACGGCCGATGCGCCGGCCGTCACCGTGGTGGGCCTCGCCGAGGACGCCCAGATCCAGGTGACGCCCACGCTGTTCGTGCGCTGGAGCGACTACGAGGCGGCGGTCCTCGCCGCCAACCCCGATGCCGACACGGTGCTGCCCGGCGCCATCGCCCTCCGGCCCGACGACGGGGTCTCGGACGACCAGCTCGTCTCACGCGTCAACGACGTCAGCGACGAGGCCGACGCCCTCACCCGCGCCCAGGCCGCCGACGAGGCCCCGGGCGTGGCCCAGGTCCGCCAGTCGTTCCAGGTGATCTTCCTCCTCTACGGCCTCGTCGTGCCCCTGGTGACCGGCCTGTTCTTCCTGATCGTCACCTTCCAGAAGGCGGCCGCGCTCACCCTGCTGCGCGCCATCGGCGCCCGGTCCGGCACCCTCGTCCGGTCGCTGCTGGTGCAGGTGGTGATCGTCATCGGCGGCGGGCTCGTGGTGGGGACCGCGCTCTACGCGCCGCTGTCCCAGGTGGAGGTCGGCTCCATCAACCTCCGCTTCGACGTCGGCGCGGTGCTCTTCTGGTCGGTGCTGCTGCTGGGCCTGGGCCTGGGCAGCGCCGTGGTGGCGGCCCGCCGGGTGCTCGCCATCGATCCCATCGAGGCCACCACCGGGGGAGGGGCCCGATGAAGCTCGCCCTCCGAGAGCTCCGCCGTCGACCCGGTCGCTTCGCGGTGGCCACGGTCATCCTCACCCTGATCGCGCTGCTGCTGATGTTCCTCGGCGGCCTGCTCGACGGCCTGGAGGCGAGCAGCACCGGCGCCCTCCGGGCCCAGCGCGCCGACGTGATCGTCTACTCGTCCACGTCGCAGGACTCGCTCGTGCGGAGCCGCCTCGAGCCGGCCGTCCGCGAGCAGGTGGCGGGCATCGTCGGCGACGAGCGCGTGGGTGGCCTCGGCAGCGTGCAGCTGGGTGGGCGCCTGGAGGGCCGGGGCGTGCGCGACCTGGTCCCCGTGGTCCTCTTCGGCTACGAGCTGGCGCTCACCGGGCTCCCCGAGGAGGTCCCGGCGCGTGGCCAGGTCTACGCCGACGAGGCGCTCCGGGCCGAGGGCATCGAGGAGGGCACCACGATCCGCCTCGGGCCGGCCCGCACGCCGGTGGAGGTCATCGGCTTCCTCGACGACAGCCAGTACTCCGGGCAGGGAACGCTCTGGGGCTCGCTCGACACGTGGCGCGAGGTGCTCGACGCCAACCGGCCGGGCGAGCGCGCCGGTGCGGGCGTGGTGCAGGCGCTGGTGGTCCGCGACGACCCCGCTCGGTCGGGCGACCTGGCCTCGGCCATCGACGGCGCCACCGACGGTGCCACCAGCTCGCTGAGCATCGACGCCGCCATCGAGGCGTTGCCCGGCGTCTCGCAGCAACGCAGCACCTTCAACCAGATCATCGGGGTGACCGTGCTGGTCGCCATCGTGGTGGTCGCCCTCTTCTTCGCCCTGCTCACCGTGGAGCGCACCTCGCTCTACGGCGTCCTGAAGGCGGTGGGCGCCAGCTCCGGCACCCTCTTCGCCGGGGTGGTGCTCCAGTCGGTGGTGGTCACCCTCATCGCGTCAGCCGTGGGCGCGGCCGCCTCCGTGGCGCTCGACGCCGCCATCCCGGCCGGCTCCCTGCCGTTCGTGGCCACCCCCTCCCGCCTGCTCACGAGCGTGGCGGTGATGCTGGTGGCCGCGGTGGTGGGCTGCGCCTTCTCCCTGCGGCGCGTGCTGAAGGTGGAGCCGGCCGCCGCGATCGGTGGTGCCCAGTGAGCGCCGCCCACCGCCGCCCCGTCCACCGCCGCCCCCGCACCCGACCGCTCTGGAGCACGCCGTGACCGCCCCCACCCGCACCGCCACCGAGGCGGGCACCGCCCTGCGCCTCGAGGCCGTCCGCAAGACCTACGAAGTCGGCGGCGAGGAGGTGGTGGCCCTCGACCACGCCGACCTCACGGTCGGCAGCGACGAGATCGTCGCCCTGGTCGGCCCCTCGGGCTCGGGCAAGACCACGCTGTGCTCCATCGCCGGCGGCCTGCTGTCGCCCACCGACGGCCGCGTGGTGGTGGCCGGTCAGGACATCTCCGGGTACTCCGGCAAGCAGCTCACCGAGTTCCGCCGCGAGTCGGTGGGGTTCGTCTTCCAGACGGTGAACCTGGTGCCGTTCCTCACCGCCCGGGAGAACCTCCTGGTGGTCGACGAGCTCGGCCCGCGGACCGGGCGCAAGGCCAAGGACCGCGCCGACCAGCTGCTCGAAGAGCTGGGCCTGAGCGACCGGGCCGCCAACCTCCCCGGCCAGCTGTCGGGCGGGCAGAAGCAGCGGGTGGCCATCGGCCGGGCGCTCATGAACGAGCCCGACCTGGTGCTCTTCGACGAGCCGACCTCCGCGCTCGACTCCACGCTGGGCGACCAGGTCGTGAGGCTGATCCGGGAGGAGATGAAGTCCCGCGGCACGGCGGCGATCATCGTCACCCACGACGACCGCATCACCCACTACGCCGACCGCACCGTCCACATCAGCGACGGGCGCATCGAGGCCTGACCCGCGCCCCCTCGTCATCCACCGAGGGGTGGTTGCCCGACGGGGACGGACATGGCGTACGCTGCCCACGTCATCATGAGTGGCCCGGGCGACCGGGTCCGGCAACCTGGGACGGACACCCAAGGTGCCCTCTCACCTCCGGGTGGGGATGTGGCCGGCAGCCGCCGGCAACGAAGTGTCCGGGCTCCGGCCCGACGCAGGCCGAAGGTGTCCTCCCGCAACGAGCGCGTGAGGAGGATCCATGAGCGAGATCACCGGCACCCACTGGGCGTACGACGACTCCCTGCTGGCCCCGCCACCGTGGATCCAGCCCCACGCCAGCACCCTGCCGGCCACGGGAGCCTGGCGCCCCGGCGATCCGTTCGGGCAGCGCCAGTTCATGCGGATGGCCGTGGACCGGCCCTTCGTGCTCGAGGGCGGCGGGATCCTCCACGACATCACCGTGGCCTTCGAGACGTGGGGCGAGCTGTCGCCCGAGGCCGACAACGCCGTGCTGGTCTGCCACGCCCTCACCGGCGACTCCCACGCGGCAGGGCCGGCCGGTGACGGTCACCCGTCGCCCGGCTGGTGGGACGACGCCATCGGGCCGGGCAAGGCCATCGACACCGACCGCTGGTTCGTGGTCTGCGCCAACGTGCTGGGCGGGTGCCAGGGGACCAGCGGGCCGGCCTCGCCGCTGCCGGACCGGCTCGGCCACTACGGGCCGCACTTCCCCGTGGTGTCGATCCGCGACATGGTCCGCACCCAGGCCCGCCTCGCCGACGCCCTCGGCATCGCCCACTGGCGCGCCGTGGTGGGTGGCTCCATGGGCGGCATGCAGGCCGTGGAGTGGGCGGTGATGTACCCCGAGCGGGTGGGTCGGCTGGTGGCGATCGCCACGTGCACGGCCGCCACCGCCCAGCAGATCGCCTGGTGGAGCACGGGCCGACGGGCCATCGCCCTCGACCCGAAGTGGCGCGACGGGCACTACTACGACGCCCAGCCCGGCGACGGTCCGCACGCCGGGCTGGCCCTCGCCCGCCAGATCTCCCAGGTGACCTTCCGCAGCGACGACGTGTTCACCGACCGCTTCGGTCGAGAGCCCGTGGAGCCGCTGGCCGGCCGCTTCGAGATGTGGCAGCGGTTCCAGGTGGAGCGCTACCTCGACTACCACGGCGCCAAGCTGAGCCGGCGCTTCGACGCCAACTCCTACCTGCTGCTCACCAAGGCCATGGACCTCCACGACATCGCCCGTGGCCGGGGCGGCCTCCACGCCGCCCTGCGTCGCATCACCGCCCCCACGCTGTCGCTGGGCATCACCTCCGACATCTTGTACCCCGCCTACCAGCAGCAGGACCTGGTGACCGGCATCGGCGCGGCCGGCGGCGACGCCACCTACCACGAGATCGACAGCCCCCACGGCCACGACGCCTTCCTGATCGACGTCGACCAGGTCGCCGCCGCCCTCGTCCCCTTCCTCGAGAAAGACCGCTGATGACCGACGCCCCGGCCGCCGATCCGACCCCCGCCCTGCACGCCCAGACCCGGGCCATCCGCGCCGGTCGCCAGGGCGACGCCACGTCGCTGGCGCCGGTGCTGTGGCCCACGTCGACGTTCGTGACGCCCACGGTCGACGACGCCCGGCGCATGGCCACCACCGTGGGCGCCGACCGCTTCTACACCCGCTACGGCAACCCCACCGTGGCCGGCTTCGAGGACGCCATCGCCGACCTGGAGGGGGCCGAGGCCGCCCGCGCCTTCTCGTCGGGCATGGGCGCGGTGTCGGGCGTGGTGCTGGGCCTCTGCTCCACGGGAGACCACATCGTTGCCCAGCGCCAGCTCTACGCCGCCACGCAGCTCCTCTTCCAGGCGGTGTGCCCCCGCTTCGGCATCGAGGTCACCTTCGTCGACGGCACCGAGCCGGGCGCGTTCGCCGCCGCCGTCCGCCCGGGCCAGACCACGCTGGTGTTCGCCGAGACGCCCGCCAACCCGAAGCTCGACGTCATCGACCTCGACGAGTTGGGTGCGGTGGCCGGGCCGGTCACGGTGGTCGACGCCACCTTCGCCACGCCGATCCTCCAGCAGCCGCTCGCCCACGGCGTGGACCTCGTCCTGCACTCGGCCACCAAGGGCATCGCCGGCCACAACGACGCCACCCTCGGGGTGGTGGCGGGGAGCCGGGAGCTGATCGACTGGCTGTGGGGCTTCGCCGTCCTGCAGGGCGCCTCGGCCTCGCCCCACGACGCCTACAACGCCCTGCGCGGGATCCGCACGCTGCCGATCCGCATCCGCCAGCAGTCCGAGAGCGCCCTCACCCTCGCCCGGTTCCTCGAGACCCGCCCCGACGTGGCCGACGTCCGCTACCCCGGCCTGCCGTCGCACCCGCAGCACGAGCTCGCCATGCGGCAGATGTCGTCGGGCGGCGGGCTGGTGGCCTTCGACGTGGTCGGTGGGGTGGAGGCCGGTCGGCGCTTCGTGGAGGCGGTGCGGGTGGCGCAGCTCGCCACCTCGCTCGGTGGCCCCGAGACGCTGGTGACCCACCCCGCGTCCACGACCCACGTGAACCTCCTGCCCGAGGAGCTCGAGGCCAACGGCATCGGCCCCGGCACCATCCGCCTGTCGGTGGGCCTCGAGCACGTCGACGACCTCGTGGCCGACCTGGCCCAGGCCCTGGACCACGCCGCGGCCGCCCCGCCACCGCCCGCCGCCTGAGCGCCGGACCCACCAGCTCCGGCGCAGCCGCCCGGCGCTAGCTTCGGCGACCATGGCCGACACCACGCAGGGCTCGTGGCGGTGGGCGATCGCCGGCACCGGAGGCATCGCCACGAGGTTCACCGAGGACCTCGCGCTGGTGCCCGGGGCCGAGGTGGTCGCCGTCGGCTCCCGCGCCGCGGCGTCCGCGAAGGCCTTCGCCGCCACCCACGGGATCGCTCGGGCCCACGGCTCCTACGAGGCCCTCGCCGAGGACCCCGACGTCGACGTGATCTACGTGGCCGGGCCCCACAGCAGCCACCTCGAGCTGACGCTGCTGTTCCTGGGCGCCGGTCGCCACGTGCTCTGCGAGAAGCCGCTGGCCCTCTCGGCGGCCCAGGTGAGCCAGATGATCGACGCCGCCCGAGCGGCCGACCGGTTCCTCATGGAGGCCCTGTGGTCGCGCTTCCTGCCCGCCTACGCCGAGCTGCGGGCGTTGCTGGCCCAGGGGGTCATCGGCGAGCCACGGCTGGTGGACGCCGAGTTCGGCTTCGTGATGCCCTACGACGCCCGGCACCGGCTGTTCGACCCCGCGCTGGGCGGTGGGGCCACGCTCGACCTCGGCATCTACCCCGTGCAGCTCGGCCACCTGGTGCTGGGCGCGCCGGACCAGGTGTCGGCCGCCGGGCACCTCGGACGCTCCGGGGTCGACGAGCACGTGGCGGCGACCCTCCGGCACCCGGGCGGTGGCCTGACGGTGGCCAAGGCCTCGCTGACCGCCGCCCTGCGCTGCGGCGCCACCATCACCGGCACGGCGGGGACGATCGAGCTGCCGCCCTTCATGCACCACCCCGGTTCGCTCGTGGTGCGCAACCTCGAGGGTGCGCGCGTGGTCGACGCGCCGATCACCGGGATCGGGCTGCACCACGAGGCGCTCGAGGTGCAACGCTGCCTGGCGGTGGGGGCGCGCGAGAGCGCCCTGCTGCCCCTCGCCGAGAGCCTGGCCCTCGCCACCACCCTGGACGCGGTCCGCGCCGCGCTCGGGGTCCGCTACCCCGGCGAGTGACCATCGGGTCGGGGACCCGTTCGGTAGGTTGCCGCCGTGCCGGAGCTGATCGAGGTCGAGGTCTACCGGCGGCTGGCCGACAAGGCGGTGGGCCGGCGCGTGGCTGCGGTGGACGCCCCCGACGCCTGGTTCCTCAAGCGGGGCCTCACCCCCGAGGTGGTGGTCAGCGCGGTCACCGGCGCGACCATCGTGGCGACCGATCGCGTCGGCAAGCTGCTGCTCCTCGACCTCGACGAGGACCGCCCCCAGGTGGGGCTCCGCTTCGGGATGACCGGTCGGCTGGTGCTCGACGGGGAGGCCCCGATCACCCAGCTCGAGTACACCTCCGGTCGCGACGATCCCGCCTGGGACCGCTTCGGCCTCCGCTTCGACGACGGCAGCCGCCTCCGGATCTCGGACCCTCGCCGCCTCGGTGGCGTCGAGCTCGACCCCGACCTCGAGGCCCTCGGCCCCGACGCCTGGCGGATCACCCCGGGCCAGCTCCGGACGGCGCTCGCCGGCTCGACCGCGCCGCTGAAGGCTCGCCTCCTCGACCAGTCCCGGGTGGCCGGCCTGGGCAACCTGCTCGTGGACGAGACGCTGTGGCGGGCGGGCCTCGACCCGGCCCGGCCGGCCCGGTCGGTCGAGGGGCCCGATCTCACTCGCCTCCAGCGAGGCATCCGCCGCACCGTCGGGGCCCTGTTCGACCGGGGCGGGTCCCACACCGGCGACCTCCACCTGGCCCGACGGCGCGACGGCACCTGCCCCCGGGACGGTGCGCCGCTGCTGCGCCGCACGATCGGCGGCCGGACCACCTACTCGTGCCCGAGCCACCAGCGGTGACGGTCCACGCCCGGGCGGTGCCCGGTCACCACCCCCGCCACCCCGACCGGTACGATCTCGACTCCGTGACCGCTCCGCGCCCCCGACCCCTCCCGGTGACGCCGGCGCACCGACCGGCCCGCGCCGGTCGCACGGCGGTCCTCGTGCTGCTCGTCCTGGTGGTGCTCGGCCTGGCCGCCGCCGGCCCCACGCCCGCCTCGGCCGCGCCGGCGGTGCCGTCGGCGCCGGCGGTCACGGCGGTCCCGGCGGTGCCGGTCGCCCCGGCACAGGATCCCGAGACCACCACCACTGCGCCGGCCACGACCGCCACCACGGCGCCGGCCACCGAGCCCGACGCCACCGAACCGGCGGCCGCCGACGAGGAGCCCGAGTCGGGCGTGGGGAGCCGTCGGGTGGCCGACGAGAACCGCAAGATCTGGTTCGTCGTGGCGGCGCTCATCGCCGTGGCGGTGGCCCTCTCGCTGCTGACCCTGCGCTACTGGCACCAGACCCGGCCGGAGGCCGCGTCGGCGCCCGCGGACCTCGACGACGACCTGGTGGTCGCCACCGAGGCGCCCCCGCGGGGATCCGACGCGCCGGGGCGCCGTTCCCGTCGCGCCGTCGCCGGTGCCGACCACGCCGAGGCCGACGAGGCCTGGGAGCCCCGGGGCACCGGCGAGCACGACCGGGTGGAGGTGCCCGCGGCCACGCGGAGCCCCCGGCCGTCCCGCGAGCAGCGCGCGGCGGCCTACCAGGCGGCCGGCCGGAGCTGATCCGGCTGGGGGGTACCGTGTGCCCATGGCCGAAGCCCTCGACATCGACGCGATGCTCCAGCGGTTCCGCGACCGCGCCGGCGCGGTGAAGCGGCGGAACCTCCCACCGGTGGCCGGACCGGAGCGCACCCGGCTCATCGAGCAGGCGCAGTCCGACTTCCAGGACTTCGCCATCATCGGCGACGCCGAGGCCTCGTTGGACGACGGCATCCTCACGCTGCGGGTCGACCTGCGCCCGCCCGATGCCCGTGGTGACTGAGGGCTCGGGCACCGACCTCCTCACCCGCGCCCTCGACACGATCGATCGGGTCAACGCCGACGATCCCGTGCAGGTCGAGGTCGACGGCGTCCTGCGGCCCAAGGAGGTCGTGCACGCCGAGCGCATGACCCACTGGCTGCAGGTCCTCGCCCCCGAGGCGTCCGAGGCCCAGCGCATCGCCGCCCGGGCCCACCACCTCCGCCGATGGGCGTCGCCGCGGTCGAGCTACCCGGAGGGCCGGGCCGCCTACCTCCGCTGGCGCGCCGACCAGAAGAGCCGCCAGGCCGCGGAGATCAGCGAGCTCCTGCGAGGGATCGGCTACGACGAGGCCACCATCGAGCGTGTGGCCGACATCGTGGCCAAGCGGAACCTCGGCTCGGACCCCGACGTGCAGACCCACGAGGACGCGCTCTGCCTGGTGTTCCTGGAGCTGCAGCTCGCCGACGTGGCCGTCCAGCTGGGCGACGAGCACATCATCCGCGTGCTCCGGCGCACCGCGCAGAAGATGTCGCCGGCCGGCCTCGCCGCCGTGTCCAGCCTCGACCTTTCCGAGCACGCCCGGGCGCTCCTCGCCGCGGCCCTGGCCCCGCCACCGGGCTGAGCCCTCCCGCCGACACCCGGCCCCGTCCACCCCGCCGTTCGGGCGCAGGGTCGATCCTGAGCCGGGCCGCCCCCAGCACGGCACCGTGCGGCCGGCGGTCGTCTGCGGCAGGACCTCGCCTGGTCGCCTGGTCGCCTGGTCGCCCGGTCGGTCCGGTCGGTCCGGTCGGTCCGGTCGGTCCTGGTCGGTCCGGTCGGTCCTGGTCGGTCTGGTGGGTCTGGTCGGTTCGGTGGGTGCTCGGGGCGGCTCGGGGCCGGTGCGGTGGGGCCGGCGCGGGCGCCGGTCGGCCGTCCCGGTGCTGGTGGGACGGGCGTGCGGGCTGGTCGCACGGAGTGGCGCGACGGTCACGTACCATCTCGACGCAACGATCCCCCCGAGGAGGACCCCGACCGATGCAGTGTGCGGCATGTGGCACCGAGAACGATGCAGGCTCCAGGTTCTGCATGACGTGCGGCGCGCCGCTGGCGGCGGCTCCCGCCGACGGACCGGCGGGCGCCCCCACGATCGACGAGGCCCCCAGCGGGGAGACCGCCTCGCCCGGCGACCAGTCGGGACCGAACGACACCGAGGGCGCCGACATCACCGGTGCGCCCGGGGCCGATCGGCCGTCGCCCTTCGCCCCCTCGTCGCCGTCGTCGCCGATGGGTGACCCCACCCCGCCCCCGTCGTCGGCCGCTGACGCCACGCCGCCCCCACCGTCCGCGGGCGAGGCCGACCCGCCCGCCCCCGGCGATGCGACGCCGCCCCCGCCGTCCTGGGGCCAGCCCGCAGCCGACTCGCCCCCGCCTCCTCCGCCCGCACCGACCGCATGGCCCACCCCACCGGCAGCCACCCCACCAGCGGCCACCCCCTCGGGCGGCGCCCCGGCGGCCTGGAACCCGACCGCCGCTCCTCCGGCCCCGCCGGCGTGGGGCGCCCCGCCCGCACCGCCGGCCCCGGTGCCCCCCGCTCCCGCGTGGGGAGCCCCGCCCGGGCCCCCGCCCGGCCCCGCCAGCCCCCCTGCGTGGGCCACGCCAGGTGCACCTGCGGCGCCGGCCGCCCCGGCCTGGGGTCAGCCCCCCGCCGCGCCCACCGGACCGCAGGGGTACGCCCCGCAGGCGCCCATCGGTCCCGCCGACCCGAACGGGCTCGGCGCCGCGGCCGGCCGATCCGGCAAGGGTCCGTTGAAGCAGGCCCGGACCGCCCTGGCCGTCGCCGGCGCCGTCCTGCAGGACGACGAGGTGGTGGAGGCGCTCGTCGTCGGTCGCTTCGAGGGCAACGGCGCGGTGCTGGCCCTCACCGACCGCTCCCTGGTGCTCGTCGACGACCGCACGTGGCGCCCGGCCACCGAGCGCTTCCCGCTCGACGCCACCCTCCAGGTGCAGGGCTGGCAGGACGACCGCACGGCGAGCCTCACCATCGTGGCCTCGGGCCGGCAGCTGGTGGTCGACCAGATCACCGACCGCCCCCTCGCCGTCGAGCTGGCCCAGCGCATCCGCTACCGCACCGGCAGCTGACCACTCGGTCGCCCACCGATCGACCGCTGACCACCCACGCGGTGGCCGGCAGGGCGGCCGACCGGTGATCGGCGGCGGGGCCGGCACCGCTCTCGGGACACTCGCTCGAGCGAGCGGCCCGACCCATCCCGGTTCGTGGCGGAGAGGGTCGGCCGCTATAGTGAGCAGCCCACGCGGACGTGGCTCAGTTGGTAGAGCATCACCTTGCCAAGGTGAGGGTCGCCGGTTCGAATCCGGTCGTCCGCTCGGAGCGAAACCCCCTGCTACGCAGGGGGGTTCGTCGTTTTCGGCCCAGGTCACGGCCCTGACGCACCCCCGACCCGAGTCCCAGGCCGTGTCGCCGTGCACCGGTGCGTTCTGCGCCGTACTGCGATGATCTATGCGGTTCTTCGTATCGCCGTCGACCACGCCCGGCACCACGAGCCGAGCCCGGTCTCGCGGGCGGAGGTCGTCGGCAACCGGCTCGTA
>JBBRFU010000040.1:0-26412 GCA_038241315.1 Acidimicrobiales bacterium
ATCGCCGGGGTGACCGGGGTGACCGGGGTGACCGGGGTGACGGGGTCGCGGGTCGCGGGGTCGCGGGGACGCCGACGCGCCCGCGGGCGCGTCGGCGAGCCGTTGACCTGAGCCTTCGCGCTGGGCTGGTGCTCGCCGGGCTTCGATGTCACCCTCCCTCGGTAGGCTGATCGAACACCAGTTCCCCCCCCTGCGATCAGCCTACCGAGGTGACCCCATGCCCTCCCTCGCCACAACCACGACCGCTCACCACCCGGCCCCCGACCCCACCGACGACGCCCCCACAGCTCCTCGCTCGACGCGCCCGCGGGCGCGTGCCCAGCTTCTCGACCAACCCGCCGAGCGGCTCGAGGCCGAGGTCATCGACCTCGCCGGCCGGCTCGCCGCAGGCACCTACGAGCTGCTGGTGCTCGTCGGTGAGCTCGACCAGCGGGGGTCGTGGGCCACGTGGGGGTCGCTGTCGTGCGCGGCGTGGCTCGCCGATGTCTGCGACATCGAGGTCTCGACTGCCCGCACCCAGGTTCGCGTGGCCCGTGCCCTGCGCCGGTTTCCCGACCTGGATGCGGCGATGGCGTCGGGTGACGTCTCCTACGCCAAGGCCCGCGTGCTGGCCACCTGCCTCACCGACGCCAATGCGTCAGCGCTGCTGGCCATCGCCGAGACCACCCCCGCCGGACGCCTGGGCGCCGCCATCGCGGCGTGGTCGCGGCGCCACGAGGACGCCGACGACATCCGGCGCCGCCAACACGAGGCCCGCTCGGTGTCGTGGCGCACCGAGCCCGACGGCACCGTGGTCCTCACCGCCCGCCTCACCCCCGAGACCGCCGGCGCCGTCTGTGCGGTCATCGACACCGCGGTCACCCGCACCCACGCGCCCGCGGGCGCGTCGCTGGCCCAACAACGCGCCGACGCATTGGTCGCTGCCGTCACCGAAGGAGGCGGCGCCGTCACCGCCGAGCTGGTCGTGCACGTCCGTGCCGACGGCGCCACCCTCCCCGACGGCACCCCACTCGGCGACCACGCCGTCGCCGCCCTGCTCCCCGACGCCTTCGTCTCCCTGCTGCTCCACGACACCGAGCGCCGACCAATCGACGCCAGCCCCAGGCGCCGGTTCCCCACCCGACGCCAACGACGCGTCCTCGACGAGATCAGCCAGGAGTGCGCCCACCTCGGCTGCCACGCCACCGCCTTCCTCCAGTACGACCACCTCGAGCCCTACGCCGAAGGAGGCCCCACCGTCCTCGCCAACCTCCAACGCCTCTGCGGCCCCCACAACCGCGCCCGCCAAGATGACAACCACGAGGACACCCACCCACCGAACCACGAGACCCCGCAGCTCGCCTGATCGAAACAGCTCCGGACCGGGCTCGGGAGGGGCGGGAGCCGGAAGCTGGGCAGCGCGGTGACCCGGGCCGGGGTGAATCATCCGTCCGGGGTCTCAAGCTCGGCGGCTCGACGGCCGATGCGTGGAGGGCGGTGGACCGACGACGAGGAGCTCCCAGGTGAAGCAGTTCGCATGTGGCGATGTGGTGCCGGGTTGCAGTGCCCGGTTCGTGTGCTCGAGCGACGACGAGATCCTGGCCGAGGTCGCCGCCCACGCGCGGGAGGTCCACGGCATGACCGAGGTGCCCGCCGAGGTCGTCGCCCAGGTGCAGCGCCAGATCACGTTCGTCTGAGCCCGCGGTGACACCCGCCCCGGTGGAGGCCGAGATCGTCCCGGCCTGGGACGAGGCCCTCCGCGACGTGCTCGCGGGGGTCGGCCTGCGCACGGTGTACCAACCGATCGTCGACCTCGCCCGCCTCACGGTCGTGGGCTACGAGGCCTTGAGCCGCTTCGACCACCCGGCGGCGCCGGGTCGGGGCCCCGACGACTGGTTCGCGGCGGCGACCGAGCGCGGGCTGGGCCCGAGCCTCGACGCCGCGGCGATCGGCTCGGCCCTCGCCCGTCGGGCCGACCTCCCGCCGGACTGCTTCCTCTCGGTGAACGTCGACCCCCACTCGTTGGCGCACCCCGAGGTCCGCGCCGCGCTGGCGGCCACCGGCAACCTGAGCGGCATCGTGGTGGAGATCACCGAGCACCGCCCGTGGGATCCGGTCGCCCTGGAGCCGGCGCTCGACTGGTTGCGGGGCGACGGGGCCCTCATCGCGGTGGACGACGCCGGGGCGGGGTACGCCGGCCTCCAGCAGATCCTCGAGCTGCGGCCCTCCCTGCTCAAGCTGGACCGCGCCCTGGTGGCCGGCCTGGACCGCGACGAGGCCAAGGCGGCCCTCGTGGAGATGCTGGGCGTGTTCGCCAACCGGGTGGACGCCTGGCTGCTGGCCGAAGGGGTGGAGACCGTGGCCGAGGCCCGGCGCCTCCAGGCGATCGGCGTGCCCCTGGCGCAGGGCTACCTCCTCGGTCGGCCGGCGCCGGCCTGGGCCCCGCTCGCACCCGGCGTCGCCGGGGAGCTGGAGGCCGGCGGCACCCGATCCGATCCCGGTCTCCGCCACCTCCTCTCGTTGGCACCGTCGGCCCTGGTGGGCGATCCGGTCCCCGCGGGGCCGTCCTGGGACGGCGAGCCGTGGGTGGTGGTGGTGGACGCGGACCAGCGGCCCCACGGCCTGGTGGACGAGTCGAGCTCGGTCACCGGGGTGCGGGTGGAGGCCCTCCGGGCCAACGTCTCGTCGACCCCGGCCGAGGTGGCCCACCGCATCGCCACCACCGGGGCGGACCCGTCGGTCCCGGTGATCGTCACCGACAACGCCGGGCGCTACCTCGGGGTGGTCACGATCACGGCGCTGCTGGTCCACCTGGCCCGGTAGGCCCGGCGGGCGAGCCGTCCGGCGTCACCAGGTCCTCGGGCGGCAGGCGGTAGACGCCGCGCCGACGGTCCACCTGGAGACCGGCGCGGCGCAGGGAGTCGACCCAGGAGCCCAGGGCTCGCACGATGGTGTCGGGCGACGGGCGATCCTCGTGCCCGGCCGCCCACTCGCGGTAGGCCCCGTACCGCAGGGGCTGGCCCGCGTGGTCGGCCGCCCGCCGGAGGAAGTCGATGAGCTGCTCGTCGGTCCAGGATCGTCGTGACACGGGCGCGAGGTACCCACGTGCCGGCGGACCATGCAACTCGGGGGCCGGATCGGCGCCGGGGCACGTGCAAAGCCACCGAGAGGCCCGGGACGGCTCGAGATACCTGGGCGCGGGGAGCCGGCGACGGCTCGGCGCCGCACGTCATCTGACGATGCGTCAGACTCGGGCCATGCGGTTCACCCTCGCCCTGGCGATGACCCCACCGGAGCGGCTGGTGCCCTTGGCCCGCGTGGCCGAGGAGGCCGGCTGGGACGCGATCGCGGTGCCGGACTCGGTCTTCTACCCCGAGGTGGTGTCGGCGGGCTACCCCTTCACCCCGGACGGGGAGCGCTTCTGGCCGGCCGACGCGCCGTTCGTGGACCCCTTGGTCGCCATCCCGGCCATGGCCGCGGCCACCGAGCGGATCGGCTTCGTCACCAACGTGCTGAAGACCCCGCTGCGCGAGCCGCTCCTGGTGGCCAAGGCGGTCGGGTCGGCGGCGGCGATGTTCCCGGGGCGGGTGGCGCTCGGCGTGGGGCTGAGCTGGATGCCCGAGGAGTTCGCCTGGCTGGGACAGGACAAGCGCACGCGCGGCGCCCGCCTCGACGAGCAGATCGAGGTGATCCGGGCCCTGCTGGCCGGCGGCTGGGTGGAGCACCACGGCGAGCACTACGACTTCGGGCGGCTGCGCATGGACCCCGCACCCGGTGCGGGCGTGCCGATCCACGTGGGCGGGCACAGCGACGCCGCCCTCCGCCGGGCCGCCCGCCTGGGCGACGGGTGGCTCGGCGCCCAGCTCGATCGCGCCGGGCTGGCCGAGGTGGTCGGCCGGCTCCACCGGGCGCTGGCCGACGCCGACCGGCCGGTCGACGGCTTCGAGGCGCAGGCCACGCCGCTGGTGCCGGCCACGGCCGAGGCCATGGCCGACCTGGCCGACCTGGGGCTCACCGGGGTCATCACCGTCCCGTGGTACTTCCTCGGCGGGGGAGACCCCGGTGACGAGGCGTTCCAGGACGATTGCGTCCGCCGCTTCGCCGACGAGGTCATCGCCCCGCTGCGAGGCGAGGTGCCGGCGTGACCGCACCGCTCGACCTCCCGTTCCCGGCCGACGACGACCGGTCCGCCCGCGCCGCCTCGCTGCGCTCACGGGCCGCCGTCCAGGCGGGCGACCGCGAGGCGTGGCTGGCCCTGTTCACCCCCGACGCGGTGGTGCAGGACCCCGTCGGTGCCTCGCCGCTCGACCCGGCGGGCGAGGGCCACCGGGGCCCGGCGGCCCGGGCCGCGTTCTGGGACACGGTGATCGCCACCAACCCGGTGACCATGGAGGTGCACGCCTCGCACGCCGGCGGCTCGGAGGTGGCGAACGTGCTGACGATCGCCACCGCCTTCCCGGACGGCTCCCGGGCGCTGGTGGACGTGGTGGCGATCTACCGGGTGGACCCGGGCGGTGCCATCGAGAGCCTCCGCGCCTTCTGGGAGCTCGACCGCCTCCGGTTCGAGCCGGCCCCCACCTGAGCCTCCACCAACGGCGCGGGCCGCGGCGGCCCGGGGAGCAGCGGCGCGGGCACCGCCGGGTGCGCCGTCAGTCCGGTGCGTCGGCGTAGGCCTCGAGGAGGAACTGCACGAGGGGCTCGTCCAGGTCCTCGGGGCCCGCCAGGTTCGCCACGTGGAAGTACCGGTCGCCGTGCGGGATCACCTTCCGGGTGATGAGCGGGTGGCGCACCTCCCGGCGGAGGGAGAACGAACAGGCGACCCACCGGGTCATGGGGCGCAGCTGGGCGAAGGTCTGGGCCCGCTTCAAGAAGATGCCGACCGACACCGGCTCGACGTGGATCGGGCCGGCCGACGCCAACGCGGCCGTCACCGCCTCGTAGATCGGGCGCTCGAACGGGGGACCGGTGGCGAAGTACTCGTCCACGCTCAGCGCCGGGGCGCACTCGTGGCCCTGGCCCCGTCGGGCGAAGCGGCGGTCGCAGTCGGGGCAGGTCCAGGCGGCCATGGCCCGACAGTAGGTTCGGGCGCCATGGCCGACCCGACCGACGTCCCGGAGCTGGTACCCCTGCCGGAGCGGGGCCGGCGCTTCACCGCCACGCGCCGGGTGCGCTGGGGCGACACCGACGAGCACCGGCACCTGCGCCTCGACGCCACGGCCCGGTACCTGCAGGACATCGCCAACGACGACACCCGCGACGCCGGCCACGACCCCATGGCGCCGTGGGTGGTCCGGCGCACCGTCCTCTCGGTGGACCGCCCGGTGGCGCTGGGCGAGGTCGTCACGGTCACCACGTTCAGCGGCGGCCACGGCAGCCGGTGGGCCGAGCGGCGCACCTCGATCGCCGGCTCCGAGGGCGGGCGGGTGGAGGCGGCGTCGCTGTGGGTGTTCGTGGACCCGGTGTCGGGGCGGCCGGCCCGCCTCACCCCCGAGTTCCACGCCACCTACGACGAGGCCGCCGGGGGCCGGCAGGTGTCGGCCCGGCTCCGCCACCCGGCCCCGCCGGTGGACGCCTCGTCCCGGCCCTGGCCGCTGCGGGCCACCGACCTCGACGGCCTCGGCCACGTCAACAACGCCGCCACCTGGGCCGCGGTGGACGACGAGCTGGCCCGACGGGGCCTGGAGGCGGCGGTGGCCGAGCTCGAGTACCCCGACGCCATCGGCCCCGACGACGCCGTCGCCCTCCGCTCGGCCGACGGGGACGACGGGCGGCTGTCGCTCTGGCTGGTGGTCGACGACGAGGTCCGCGCCTCGGCCGTCGTCACCCCCCGCCCCGCCTGACCACACCCGCGGAGCCTCGTGAGACGGGCGACGAGACCCGGGCAGGCCGCCGCTCGAACGCGCCGGCGGACACGGAGGCGACCGGCGAGACGGGGCGGTCCGCCGACCGGGATGCACGGCCGCCCGCGGGTGTCAGTGCTCGAGGACCTGCTCGAGGAACTGCTGGAGGCGGGGCGTGGCCGGGTGCTCGAGCACCTGCTCGGGCGGGCCCTGCTCGCAGATCACGCCCTCGTCCATGAACACGACGTGGTCGGCGACCCGCCGGGCGAACCCCATCTCGTGGGTGACCACCAACATGGTCATGCCCTCACCGGCCAGTTGGCGCATGACCTCGAGCACGTCGCCCACCAGCTCCGGGTCGAGGGCGCTGGTGGCCTCGTCGAAGAGCATCATGTCGGGGTTCATGGCCAGGGCCCGGGCGATGGCCACCCGTTGCTGCTGGCCGCCGGAGAGCTGCGCCGGGTAGGCGTCGGCCTTTTCGGTGAGCCCCACCCGCTCGAGCACCGCCAGGCCCACCTGGCGCGCCTCGCTGGCGGAGCGGCCCAGCACCTGGCGCTGGGCGAGGGTGACGTTGTCGATCGCCTTCAGGTGCGGGAAGAGGTTGAACTGCTGGAACACCATCCCGATGTTGCGACGCACGAGGTCGAGGTCGCAGTCGGGGTGGGTGATGTCGATCCCGCCGATGAGGACCGACCCACCGGTGGGCTCCTCCAGGCGGTTCACGCAGCGCAGCAGGGTGGACTTGCCCGACCCCGACGCGCCGATGACGCAGACGACCTGGCGGGCCTCGACCGCGAGGTCGATGCCCCGCAGCACCTCGTTGGTGCCGAACGACTTGCGGAGCCCGCGGAGCTCGATCGCCGGCGCGTGGCCGTCGGCTGCGGGGGTGGGGGTCGGCGTGGTCATCGGCTCACCCGGTTGCGCTTCTCGAGCACCGACACCAGGCGGGTCAGCGGGATGGTGATGGCGAGGTAGAGCAGACCGGCGACGACGAGCGGGGTGCCGTTGAAGCCCTGGGCGCCGGCGTCCCGACCGAACTTGGTGAGCTCCTTCTGGTCGATCGTGACCCCGAGGACGGCGAGGAGCGCGGTGTCCTTCAGGAGCAGCACCAGCTCGTTGGTCAGGGGCGGCACCACGATGCGGAACGCCTGGGGGACCACCACCTTGCGCAGGGTCTGACCGTGGGTCATCCCGAGCGAGCGGGCGGCCTCCACCTGGCCCGGGGGCACCGCCTCGATCCCGGCCCGGATGGTCTCGGCCAGGTAGGCGCCGGCCACCAGCCCCAGGGCCACGATGCCCGCCGACGAGACGCCCAGCACCTCGGGGAAGCGGATGCCGAGGGCGATCGGGGTGATGAAGCCGACGAAGACGATGGTGAGCAGCGCCGGCAGGCCCCGGAAGATCTCGATGTAGATCGCCGCGGCCCAACGGTACGGCCGGATCGAGCTCAGCCGCAGCAGGGCGGCGCTGAGACCCAGCACCACCCCGAGCACGAAGGCCAGGACGGTGTAGATGAGGGTGTTCTTCGCCGCCACCGTGACGATCTCGGGGAAGAGCTCCTTCGCCCGCTCGAGGTCGAAGTACTTCTCACCGATGGTGGCCCAGTCGGCGGTGAGGCCGAACGCCACCAGGAGCGTGAGGCCGATCGCGTAGGCGGCCAGCCGGTAGGCCCGGGAGCGCGCCCGCTTGGCGCGCCCGGACCGGTACAGCTCGGGCACGGGGGTCTTCCCGGGCCCGAGCTGGTCGGTGGTGAGGTCGCTCATCGCCGGACGTCGACCTCGGTCGATCCTGGAGCCGCTCAGCCGACCTTCACGAGGAGCGACTGGTCGGCGTCGAAGTAGGGCTCGGTGAAGTCGACCTCTTCCTCACGCTCGTCGGTGATGGTCACCGACGAGGCGACCACGTCGCACGTGCCGGCGGCCAGGTTGCCGAGGATGCCGTCGAAGTCGGAGTCGATGACCTCGAGCTTGGCGTCCATGGTGGCGGCCATGGCGTCCATCAGGTCGATGTCGAAGCCGGTGTAGGGCAGGCCACGGGGGCCCTCGCCCTCGAACTCCATCGGGGCGTAGGGGATGTCGGAGCAGACGGTGAGGGTCCGGGCGCCCTCGACGTCGGACGGGTCGGGGCCGGGGCCGGCCTCGGCGCCGTCCTGCGGGAAGTACTTCTCGTACAGGGCGTCGTAGGTGCCGTCCTCCCGGACGGCGGCCAGCGCCTCGTCGAGCTCGGCCTTGAGCTCGCTGTCGGTCTCCACGGCGAAGCCGTACTGCTCGTCGGTGGGGTACGTCTCGACCACGGTCACGGTGTCGTCCTCGGCCACTCGGCCGGCGTTGACGGGCAGGTCCTGGAGGATCCCGGCGATGTCGCCGGACTCGAGGGCGCCGAAGAGCCCGTCGGTGTCGCCGAACGCCACCACCTCGGCGCCCTCCGGGACGTTCTCGTTGGCGTAGGTCTCACCCGTGGTGCCCGACTGGACGCCGATGCGCTCGCCGGCGAGGTCGTCGAGGCTCTCGACGGCCGCATCGCCGCTGGGCTCGGTGGTCGCGCCGCTCCCGCCCTCGGAACCGCCGTCGTCGTCGCTGCCGCAGGCGACCGTGCCGAAGAGCAGGGCGGCCGCCAGGCCGGCGGCCAGGATCGGACGCGTGGTGAAGGTGCGCATGTAGGGGTCTCCGATGGCAGGTTTGTCCGGGTCGCCTCGACCCGGTGCCGGCATCGTAGGGTCCAGGGCATTACGGCGCTGTGAACCCCACAGGGCGACGGCTCCGCTCGCCGAGGCCGCCGCTCGCCGCCGGATCCGTCGTGGCGGCCGTGGCCCGCCCCCGGCCCGGGGCCCGGTTGGGAGCGCGGTGGGGGCCGCTGGCAGGCTCTCCGGATGCTCGTCGACCTCCAGGAGCACTGGGACACCGACCTCCGGAGCGGGGACCCCCTGGCGTTCCCCGGCTACGCCGACAAGCTGGCCTCCCTCGACCACGAGTCGGTGCACACGGGCCGGGCCGACGGCTTCGTGCTCATCGAGGGCGACTTCGACGTGATCGGCGGCTCGATGGGCCTCGTCCACGGCGAGAAGGTGGTGCGGGCGTTCGACCGCGCCGTCGCCGAGCGCCTCCCCGTGGTGGTGGTGACCCGCTCGGGTGGCGCCCGCATGCAGGAGGGGATGCTCTCCCTGGTTCAGCTGGCGCGCACCGCGGCGGCCGCGTCACGTCACCGCGCCGCCGGGCTCCTCTCGCTCACCGTGCACCGGTCGCCCACCACCGGAGGCGTGTTCGCCTCGTACGGCTCCCTCACCGACCTCCAGGCGGCCGAGGCCGGCGCCACCATCGGCTTCGCCGGCCCGCGGGTCATCGAGCAGACCACGGGGGCGGTGGTGGACGAGGCCTCCCACCGGGCCGAGACCGCCCGGGCCCACCACCTGGTCGACGTGGTCCTGGCGCCCGACGAGGTGCTGGCCTGGGTCCGGGGCGCGCTGGGCACCGAGGCCCGACCCCTCCGGGCGTACCGTCCGCCCACGCCCCTGCGCGCCGCGGCCGCCGCGAGCGCCGGCGCCGGTGGCGCCTGGGCCGAGGTGCAGGCCAGCCGGGCGCTGGGCCGACCGACCGGCCTCCACCTGGCCGCGGCGGCCACCTCCTCGTGGACCGAGCTGGGGGAGGGCACCGATCCGGCGCTGCGCACCGCCCTCGCCACCCTCGGGGACCGACGGGTGGTGGTGGTGGCCTCCGATCGCTACGCCGCCGGCGGCCGCCCTGGCCCCGACGGGTTCCGGTTGGTCCAGCGGGGCATCGCCCTGGCCGGGCGGCTCGGCCTGCCGCTGGTCACCTTCGTCGACACCCCGGGAGCCGACCCGAGCCCGGCGGCCGAGAACGGGGGGATCGCCGGCGAGATCGCCCGGACCTTCGCAGCGCTGGCCGAGGTGGCGGTGCCCACCGTGTCGGTCTGCGTGGGCGAGGGGGGCAGCGGCGGCGCCCTGGCCCTCGCCGCCACCGATCGCCTGCTGATCCAGGAGCACGCCGTGTTCTCGGTCATCGGGCCCGAGGGGGCGGCGGCCATCCTCGAGCGTGACGCCGCCCGGGCGTCCGAGGTGGCCCCGCTGCTGAAGCTCACCAGCGCCGACCTGCTGGACCTCGGCATCGCCGACGAGGTGGTGCCCGACGACGCCGACCGGACGGTCGCCGCCCTCGGCCGGGCCCTCGACGCGGCGCTGGCCGAGCCGCTCGGGCGAGGGCGCCGGGACCGCTTCGACCAGGCCTCCCACCGCTGGCTCACCGCCGCCCCGGGCGGTTCTTGACCGCTCGGTCAATTGTGACACGATGGCGCCCGTGCCCTCCGCCGCCACCAACGGGATCGAGCTCGCCTACGAGGCCTTCGGCGACCCCGCGGACCCCACCGTGGTGCTCGTCATGGGGCTCGGTGCCCAGCTGACGGGCTGGGACGAGGCCTTCTGCGCCCTGCTGGTGGCCCGCGGCCACCACGTGGTGCGCTTCGACAACCGCGACATCGGCCGCTCGACCTGGATCGACACGCCCGACCTCGACGTGGCGGCCGCCCTGGGATCGGCGCTGGCCGGTGACACCACCGTCGCGCCGTACCACCTACGCGACCTGGCCGACGACGTGATCGGGCTCCTCGATCACCTCGGCCTGGACCGGGTCGACGTGGTGGGCGCCTCCATGGGCGGGATGATCGCCCAGACCCTGGCGATCGAGCACCCCACCCGGGTGCGGAGCCTCACCTCGATCATGTCCACCACGGGAGAGCCCACGGTGGGCGCCCCGGCGCCGGAGCTGCTCGGCGTGCTGCTGGCGGAGCGGCCCCACGACCTCGACGCGTCGATCGCCTTCAGCGTCGACGTGTCCCGGGCCATCAGCCACCCGGCGCACTTCGACGAGGCCCGGGCCCTCGAGCGGGCCACCGTGGACCACGAGCGGGGCCTGAACCGCCTGGGCGTGGCCCGCCAGCTGCTGGCCATCTTGTGCTCGGGCCCCCGTGCCGACGGCCTGGCGCGCCTCGACCTGCCGGCCCTGGTGGTCCACGGTCGCCAGGACCGCCTGGTCGACCTCAGCGGCGGGCTGCGCACCGCCGAGCTGGTGGCCGGCGCCGACCTCCTGGCCATCGACGACATGGCCCACGACCTCCCCGTGGCGCACTGGCCCCGCATCGCCGACGCCATCTCGGCCGTGGCCGGCCGTTCCCGCTGACCCCGGCTGCCGCCCTGCGGCGCCCGCTCGCCCCGAGCACCACCCGAACCCGAGGAGCACCACCATGGGCCCACTGTCCGGCATCAAGATCATCGAGCTCGCAGGGCTCGGCCCCGCCCCCTACGGGGCCATGCTCCTGGCCGACCTGGGTGCCGACGTCATCCGGATCGACCGGGCCGGCAACGTGACCGGTGGCGACCCCGCCACGCCGCCCGGCGACCTCCTCGCCCGGGGCCGCCGATCGGTGGGCGTCGACCTCAAGCACCCCGACGGCGTGGCCACCGTGCTCGACCTGGTGGCCGGCGCCGACGCCGTGGTGGAGGGGTTCCGACCCGGCGTCATGGAGCGCCTGGGCCTGGGCCCCGACGTCTGCCTCGAGCGCAACCGCCGGCTCGTCTACGCCCGCATGACCGGGTGGGGCCAGGACGGGCCCTACGCGCCCACCGCCGGGCACGACATCAACTACATCGCCCTCGCCGGCGCCCTCGAGCCGATGGGCCGGGCCGGCCAGCAGCCGACCCCGCCCATCAACCTCATCGGCGACTTCGGCGGCGGCGGGATGATGCTCGCCTTCGGCGTGTGCGCCGCGCTCCTCGAGGTGCGCACCTCCGGGAAGGGCCAGGTGATCGACGCCGCAATGGTGGACGGCGCGGCCAGCCTGATGACGATGACGTGGTCGTTCCGGGCCATGGGCATGTGGAGCGACGAGCGGGGCACCAACATGCTCGACACCGGCGCCCACTTCTACGACACCTACGAGACCGCCGACGGGAAGTACGTCTCCATCGGCTCGATCGAGCCGCAGTTCTACCGGGAGCTGCTCCGCCTCACCGGCCTCGAGGGCGAGGAGCTGCCGCACCAGCAGGACAAGGCCCAGTGGCCGGCCCTGAAGGAGCGCCTGGCGGCGATCTTCCGCGAGAAGACCCGCGACGAGTGGTGCGCGCTGATGGAGGGCACCGACGTCTGCTTCGCCCCGGTGCTGGCCATGGCCGAGGCGCCCCTGCACCCGCACATCGCCGAGCGGGGCACCTTCACCGAGGTCGCCGGGGTCACCCAGCCGGCCCCCGTGCCCCGGTTCAGCCGCACCCCCGGCGCCATCGAGCGCCCGCCGGCGCACGCCGGCCAGCACACCGACGAGGTCCTCGCCGACTGGGGCCTCGACACCGACCGCGTCGCCCGGCTGCGTGCTTCTGGCGCCATCGCCTGATCCCCGGTGCCCGAGGTGGCTCGCTCCCGGCGGGCGGTGTGCCATCATCACCGGACCCCGGCGGGCCCGCAGCCTGGGCGGAGCCGCAGCGGGCTGGGAGCATCGATGAAGCGCACCGCACGCGTGGCCCTGGCCGCGCTCCTGATCGCCCCGCTGGGCGCGATCGTCACCGACGTGGCTCCGGCCGCCGCGGCCCCGCCGACGTTGTCGGCCGCCGCCGGCGCCCCCGGCACCGTGGTCGAGGTGACGATCCCGGACTGCGTGACCGACGAGGGTGCCGGTCGGTACGCCTTCGTGCAGGCGCTGCTGATCTCCGGCACCGCGCCGAACGAGGTGGTGGCCGGCGCCGGCGGTGGCGAGGAGGGGACGGCCCGGATCGTCGTGCCCGACTGGCTCGACCCGGCCGAGCCGGCCGTGATCGAGGCGTCCTGCTTCTCGTTCGAGGTGGACACCGAGACCGAGACCGTCACGCCGGCCGACCCGGTGGCCTTCGACGTGCTCGCCGGGCCCGGGGCGCCCACCCAGACCCGCACCTTCAGCCGCACCTCGGTCCTGGTCGGCCAGGGCTTCGGGGTCGACGGCTCGGGTTGCGACCTGCCGGGCGCCGAGGTCGCCGGCGTCGACGTCTTCCCGGGAGACGATCCCTCCGGGCGCAGCTTCGAGTACTCGGTGGCCTCCGGCTTCGGCTTCACCTCCGGGTCGTCGTTCTCGGTCTCGACCCTGCTGGCGCCCGGGACGGCGTCGCTCGAGCTCGACATCGGCCCCGACGGGGTCGAGTCGATCAGCGGCACCGAGGAGCCGTCCGAGCTCGTCCCCGGCACCTACACCGCCGTTGCCTACTGCTCCGACGGGAACGGGCTCTCGCTGCTCTACGAACCGGAGACCGTCGAGGTCACCGGCTCGGCGCCCGTGGACCAGATCGACCTCACCATCCCCACGGGCTCGCGAGCCGCCACCTTGGCTGGAGGCGCCTGCACCGAGGGGGACGTGTCGCTCGCGCTGGAGACGATCTCGCTCGGGGACCTCGAGGAGGAGTTCGGCTCGCTCGACGCCGCCATGACCTCGAGGGCCGATCGGCTCGCCGACCGGCCTGCTGCTGGCCCGTTCGTGGCCCGCCGGAGCGAGCGGGACACCGCCCGGTCGATCCCGGTCGGGCCCCGCTCGCTCGGTGCCGCGGGCGGCGCCACCCGTGCGCTGGCCGACGACGAGTACGTGGAGGCCGTCGTCACCCCCGGCGGGGACGGCGCCTGGTCCTTCACCGACACCGCCGGCTTCGATCAGGGCGTCGTGTTCGGGTACGCCGTGTGCGGCGATCCGCTCGCCGACGGCTTCCTGTACGACGTCCAGGCCGCCGACGTCGACGTGGCCGCCGCGGTGCCGCCGACCACCACGCCCGGCACGACCCCCGTCGCGCCCGTCGCATCGCCCGCCACCGCGGTGCGCGGCACCCCCACCTACACCGGCTGATCCCCGCCCGGTCCGGGGTGGCGACCGACCCGGCCTCGTCACGAGCAGGGGCCCGCTCGGCCCCGCGCCGGTCCCTCGGTGCGCGGTCAGCGATCGGCCGGGTCGCCGTCAACGGCCAGGTCGGCCCGGCGCGCCGTCAGCGGGGGAGGGCGCGGTGGGCCACGGCCGCAGCCTCGGTCCGTGACCGCACGGCGAGCTTGGCCAGGATGTTGCTCACGTGGACGCTGGCCGTCTTGGTGCTGATGTAGAGCGCGTCGCCGATCTCGCCGTTCGTCCGGCCCTCGGCCACCAGGGCCAGGACCTCGGCCTCGCGGGCGGTGATGCCGAGGCCCTGCAGGGCCACGAGCGGGGCCGGGAGCCCGGCCGGGTGGGTGCTGGCCGCCTCGTCCCCGCCGTGGTGGCCAGCGGGCGCAGCGGGCTCGGCGGCCTCGACCGGTCCGACCTCGCCCAACCGGGCCCGCCGGAACAGGCCCGCCACCTCGTCGACCAGCGCGCCGGCGCCCGTCGCCCGCGCCTGCTCGTGGGCCGCACGACCGGCGTTCACGGCGGCGGCCCGCTCCCCGGCCTCGGCCAGGGCTTCGGCCTCCCGCCACCCCGCGTAGGCCTCGTGCCAGCGGTCGTGGGCCGCGGTGGCGGCCGCCCGTGCCGCGGCCCAGCACGCCGGCGCGTCCGGGCGCCGGGTGGCGCGTGAGGCCTCGGCCCGGACCAGCGCCTCGGCGAGCGGGATGGCCATGGTGGAGATCCGCTGGCCCCCGAGCCCGGCGACGAGCTCGACCGCCCGCTCGGCGCCGGCGAGGGCCTCCTCCCGCGCCGGGGCACCGGCCGTGGGGTCCAGGGACCGGTCGGCCTCGATGCGGGCGAGGAGGGCGAGGGTCTCGGCGTGGCACTGCCGGTGGTCGCTCAGGCGGTCCCGGTCCAGCACCACCGCGGCCACGTCCCAGGGGTGGTCGTGGCGGCCCGTGATCCAGGCCAGCTCCAGCCGGTTCCGCACCAGCGCGCCCTCGAACTGGAGGTTGTCGTCGGCGCCCACCACGGGGCCCAGCCGCTCCAGGACCTCGGCCACGCCGTCGGTGCGGCCCTGCCGCAACCGCAGCCACGCGGTGGTGAGGGCGCTGTGGATGCCGGCCATGTGGCTCTCGTGCTCGGGGGTGTCGGCCACGATCGCCTCCACCTCGTCGAGGCGCCCGAGGGGGATCATCGACTCGGCGGCGTTCATCCGCACGAAGGCCAGGCGCCGGATGCCGCTGCGCAGGGCCACGGCGTAGCCCTCGAGGGCGGCCGCCACCGAGGCCTCGTAGCGGCCGGCGAGGCGGTGGGCGTCGGAGAGGTTGATGTGGCCGCGGCTCACCCAGTCGACGTCGTCGGTGGCCACGGCGATGGCCAACGCGTCCTCCATGAGCGCCACGCCGGCCTCGACGTCGCCGGCCATGACCCGGTCGAGCCCGAGGCTGTGCCGGGCCCGGCCGATGGTGGCGGGCTCGCCGACCACGAGGGCCTCGGCCAGCGCGGCCTCGGACTCCACCATGGCTTCGTCCCGTCGGCCGCTGAGGGCCAGCGAGTGGGCCAGCTCGACGCGCACGCGGGTGCGGTGGGCGCTGGGGCGGTCGGAGAAGGTGGCGAGCGACGTCCGCAGCATGCCGATCGAGGCGCTGGTCCCGCCGGTCATCCGCAGGACGCGTCCCAGGAGGGCGGTGAGGGCGGCCCGCCCGTCGGAGCGGTCGTCGACGGAGACCTGCGGGTCGGGCCGGGCCTCGTCGCGGGCCAGCTCGGCGTCGATGAGCGAGCGGGCCCGGCCCAGGCGGCCCCCGAGGACGAGGCTGGTGGCCGCCTCCGCCGCCACGAGGAGGCGGGTGGCGCCGATGGCCTCGGCCGGGTCGTCGAGGGCGTCCCACCAGGCGAGCACGCGCTGGAGGTGGTCGGCGGCCTCGGTGTAGGCGTAGGCCCGCCGGGCCGCGTGCCCGGCGCGCCGCGACCACGCCGCAGCCCGGCCCTGGTCGTTCGCCTCGGACCAGTGGCGGGCGATGCGGGCCGTGCTCGAGGGGTCCTCGGCGGCGCAGGCCTCCTGCTCCAGCCCGGCGGCGAAGGCGGCGTGGAGCGCGGTGCGCTCGCCGGGCAGCAGGTCGGCCTCCACCACCTCCCGGGCCAGCGCGTGGCGGAAGTCGACGCCGCCGTCGGACACCACGAGCACCTGGTGCGAGGTGGCCTCGCGCACCCGGCGGGCCAGCTCACCGGGCACCAGGCCGGTCACGTCGGCCAGCAGCTGGTCCGACACCGGCCCCGTGGTGGCGCCGGCGCTCACCGCCCGCACCACCTCCACCACGTCGGGATCGAGCGCGTCGATCCGCAGCTGGAGCACGTCCTGCAGCCCGGCGGGCACCTCGCCGCTCGTGGCGCACTCGTCGGCGGCCACCAGCTCCTCCACGAAGAACGGGAGCCCGCTGGACCGCTCGGTCAGCCGCTCGACCACGTCGGTGGCCGCCGGCCCGCCGGTGAGGGCGGCCACGAGGCGACCCACGTCGTCCTGGCCGAGCGGGGCGACCGCGACGGACGACACGGTGGGGAGCCGCCGCAGCTCGGCCAGGGCCGGGCGGAGGGGGTGGCTGCGGTGGAGCTCGTCGGTCCGGTAGCTGAGCACCACCAGCACCGCGATGCCGTCGAGGTTGCGGGCCAGGAAGTCCACCAGGTCCAGCGTGGAGGGCTCCGCCCAGTGGAGGTCCTCGATCCCGAACACGAACGGTCGCCGGGCGGCCAGGCGGCTCAGCACGCCGAGCACGAGCTCGAACAGGCGGGCCGGCTCGCTGGTGAGCTGGTCGAACGCGGCCGGGGTGTGGCCGGCCGGGCCCAGCTCGGGGAGGAGCCGGGCCAGATCGGTGCGGGCCGGTCCGATGACCGGGTCCACCTCGTCGGGGCCCAGGGCGCGCAGCAGGTTGCGCAGCGCGGCGGTGAGTGGCGCGAAGGGCTGGGCCACGGTGCCCCTCGTGGGGGTGCCGCCCACGACCACCAGGTCGCCGCCGGCCTCCACCACGCCACGGAGCTCGTCGATCAGCCGAGACTTGCCCACGCCGGCCTCGCCGCCCACCAGCACGACGGAGGGCGCGCCGCGCCGCGCCTGCTCCCAGGCGGCCACGAGGGCGCCGAGCTCGGGCTCGCGCCCGAGGAGGGGGGTGGTCCAGGTCCGCACCCCGCTGATGATGGCAGCCGGGCGGTCCGGCCCGGCGAGCGAGTTCCGCCTGGCCCCGTCGGTCACGGACGCCCGGGCCGCACGCGCCAGCCGGCGCGGCGGTTCCGCCGGCCGTTCCCGCCCCGGCCCGACGCGGCACGGGCGAGGCGGTCGCGGGTGAGGTGCTCGGCGAGGATGCGGTGCTCGTCCATGGGG
This sequence comes from Acidimicrobiales bacterium, assembly GCA_038241315.1. Taxonomy (GTDB): domain Bacteria; phylum Actinomycetota; class Acidimicrobiia; order Acidimicrobiales; family Iamiaceae; genus Aquihabitans. The sequence goes on from JBBRFU010000040.1 coordinate 17,059, forward strand.
GTTCTCCGCTCGGGTGGGTGGCTCTCCCACGGTACGGAGGGGCCCTCGTCCGCACATCGGGCGCACGCCGTACCGGTGTTCCCCGGCTACCTCAGATGCGTACCGGGCAGGGTGGCACGGGGCGTGCGGTCTGCTGCCGGGCCCGTGGCCGGGCCTGCCGGGCCACCGGTAGCGTGCGCGCATGGGAACGATCGCGAGCTTCCACGCCCACCCCGACGACGAGTCGATCGGCACCGGGGGCACGCTCGCCCGGGCCGCCGATGCGGGGCACCGGGTGGTCCTGGTGTTCGCCACCCGGGGCGAGCTCGGCGAGCCCGTCCCCGGGGTGCTGGGCGAGGGCGAGCAGCTCACGCTGCGCCGGACGGCGGAGACCTACGCCTCGGCCGAGATCCTGGGCGCGGCGCGCGTCGAGTTCCTGGGCTACACCGACTCCGGGATGATCGGCGAGCGCACCAACGACGTGCCGTGGTGCTTCTGGCAGGCCGACGTCGAGCAGGCCGCCCGACGCCTGGCGGCGATCCTGGAGGAGGAGCGCCCCGACGTGCTCACGATCTACGACGACAACGGCGGCTACGGACACCCGGACCACATCCAGGTGCACCGGGTGGGCCGCCGGGCCGCCGAGCTCGCCGGGGTGCCGGTGGTGGCCCAGGGCACCATGAACCGGGACCTCATGGCCCGGGCGATGTCCCACGCCGCCGACCTCGGCGTCACGGTGCCCGACGAGGTCGTCGCCGAGATCGCCGAGGCGGCCACCCCGACCGTCGCGAGCACCCCCCAGATCGACACCTCCACGTTCGGCAAGCCCGAGGCCGAGCTGACCCACGTGGTCGACACGGTCTCGGTGCTGGACCGCAAGCGGGCCTCCATGCTCGCCCACGGCAGCCAGATCGGGCCCGACCACTTCATGGCCGCCATGCCCGACGAGGCGTTCGCCTTCGTGTTCGGCACCGAGTGGTTCATCGTCGACCCGCCACCCCCCACGCCGGCGCCCGCGGTGTTCACCGAGCTGTTCCAGCCCACCGGTGCCGCGCCCACCTGAGGGCCGGCTGGCCCGTCGGGCCGGCGGCACGGGGACTGGCCGGCCCTCGGCCGGGTGCGCGAGGGTGAGCCCGTGACCGTGATCAAGATCAACGCCATCACCGTGCCGGCCGACAGCGGCGACGAGCTGGCCCGGCGGTTCGCCGCCCGGGCCGGGGCCGTCGACGGCCAGGACGGCTTCGAGGGCTTCGAGCTGCTGAAGCCCACCGACGGGCGCGAGGTGTGGCTCGTCCTCACCCGCTGGCGCGACGAGGCCGCGTTCGAGGCGTGGATGTCGTCGGCCGCCTTCGGCCACGGCCACCGTCCCGCCGGCGCCCCCGCCGGTGCGGGTGGCGGTCCCGGTGCCGGTGCGGAGGCCGGTGAGGCCCCCAAGCCGCCCGTCTCCACCCAGGCCGAGCTGTGGGCCTTCGAGGTCGCCGGCGGGTCGGACCCCTCCACCCGTTGAACCCCGCTGTCCTGGCGGTGAACGAGACCGTCCGGACCCTCCACCTCGACGGGGCCTGGGTGGTCATCGTCACCAACGGCCTCACCGGCGCCTGGTCCCTCGCCGCCCACCGCTTCGAGGTGCTCCGGGTCGCCGCCCTCTGGTGGTTCGTCGCGGTCGCCGAGGTGGCGGTGTTCGTGCAGGTGGTGCTCGGCGTGCTGCTGATCCAGGGCCGCGACACCGAGCCGTACCAGTTCCACATGCTCTACGGCTTCGCCGCCGCCTTCACCGTGGCCATCCTCTACAGCTACCGGGGCCAGCTCCAGGCCCAGCGCTACCTGCTCTACGGGGCGGGCGGCGTGTTCCTGATGGGCCTGGGGCTGCGCTCCCTCGTCCTCGGGCCCGCATCGGGCTGATCGCGCCCGCCGCCCGGCCCGCTCGGGCGACGGCCGGACCAGCGCGCCGGGCTAGAGGTTGACCACCGGCATGGTGGTGGTCTTGGTGATGCCGTCGAGCATCTGCACGCGGCTCACCACGAGCCGGCCGAGGTCGTCCATCGACGGGGCCTCGACGCGCACGACGCAGTCGTAGGGGCCGGTGACGTCGTCGGCCGCCACGACGCCCGGGATCTGGCGCACCTCGGTGGCGACCGCAGCCGCCTTGCCCACCTCGGTCTGGATGAGGATGTAGGCGGAAACCGTCATGGTGCTCGTCCCTGGTCGTCGTGCTCGCGGCCATCGTAGGGCGCGTCGCGAGGGCGCTGGACCGGCCTCCACGGCGCGGGGACGCTCGGGGGACGCGACGGGGCCCGCCCTCGCGGGCGGGCCCCGATCTCGACGGCGGCGGCTCCCGCAGGAGCGGACGGCCTAGTTGGCGAGGCGCTTCTCGAGCTCGTGGAGCTCGTCGGCCAGCTCGCTCGGGAGGCGCTCGCCGACCGAGCGGAAGTGCTCGTCGATGAGCGGGATCTCGCCCCGCCAGGCGTCGTTGTCGACGGCCAGCAGCTGGGCCAGCACCTCGGGGGCGAGGTCGAGGCCCTCGAGGTCGATGCCGTCGGCGGTGGGCACCCGGCCGATGGCGGTGTCGATCGCGTCGGCCGTGCCCGCCACCCGGTCGAAGACCCACTTGAGGACCCGGCTGTTGTCGCCGAAGCCGGGCCACAGGAACGACCCGTCGTCGCCCTTGCGGAACCAGTTGACCCAGAACAGCTTCGGGAGCTTCTCGGGGTCGGTGGCCTGGCCGATGTCGAGCCAGTGCTTCATGTAGTCGCCGGCGTTGTAGCCCATGAACGGCAGCATGGCGAAGGGGTCGAAGCGCACCTCGCCGATGGTGCCGGCGGCGGCGGCGGTCTTCTCCGAGCTCATGATCGAGCCGAGGAAGGTGCCGTGCTGCCAGTCGAACGCCTCGGTGACGAGGGGGACGTTGGTGGCCCGGCGGCCGCCGAAGAGGATGGCGGAGATCGGGACGCCCTTGGGGTCCTCCCACTCGGGGGCGATCGTGGGGCACTGCGCCGCTGGGGCGGTGAAGCGGGCGTTGGGGTGGGCGGCGGGAGCCGGCGACTCGGGCGTCCAGTCGTTGCCCTTCCAGTCGATCAGGTGGGCGGGGACGTCCTCGGTGAGGCCCTCCCACCAGATGTCGCCGTCGTCGGTCTTGGCCACGTTGGTGAAGATCGAGTTGCCGTCGAAGGTGCGCAGGGCGTTGGGGTTGGTCTTCTCGCCGGTGCCGGGGGCCACGCCGAAGAAGCCGGCCTCGGGGTTGATGGCGTAGAGCCGACCGTCGTCGCCGAACTTCATCCAGGCGATGTCGTCACCGACGGTCTCGACCGTCCAGCCCGGCAGCGACGGGATGAGCATGGCCATGTTGGTCTTGCCGCAGGCCGACGGGAACGCCGCGGCCACGTACTTCTTCTCACCGGCCGGGTTGGTGACCCCGATGATCAGCATGTGCTCGGCCATCCAGCCCTCGTCGCGGGCCATGGTGGAGGCGATGCGCAGGGCGAAGCACTTCTTGCCGAGGAGGGCGTTGCCGCCGTAGCCCGAGCCGTAGCTCCAGATCTCGCGGGTCTCGGGGAAGTGGGAGATGTACTTGTTGTCGGCGTCGCAGGGCCACGGCACGTCGGCCCGCTCGACGCCGTCGGCGTCGACCAGCGGGTACCCCACCGAGTGGAGGCACGGCACCCACTCGCCGTCGCCCAGCACGTCGAGGGCGCCCTGGCCCATGCGGGTCATGATCCGCATGGAGACCGCCACGTAGGGCGAGTCGGTGAGCTGCACGCCGATGTGGGCGATCGGCGAGCCGAGGGGGCCCATGGAGAAGGGCACCACGTACATGGTGCGGCCCTTCATGGCGCCCCGGTAGTGGCCGAGGAGCACGTCCTTCATCTCGGCGGGGTCGCGCCAGTTGTTGGTGGTGCCGGCATCGACCTCGTCGGCCGAGCAGATGTAGGTGCGGTCCTCGACGCGGGCGACGTCGCCCGGGTCCGACAGCGCCAGGTAGCTGTTGGGCCGCTTGGCCTCGGCCAACCGCTCGAAGGTGCCACCGTCGACGAGGGCCTGACACAGCGTGTCGTACTCCTCCGCCGAGCCGTCACACCAGTGGATGTCCGTGGGCTGGAAGATCTCCGCCCACTCCTTCACCCAGGCCTGGAGCTTCTCGTTGCTGGTGCTGGCAGTCATGGTGTCTCCGATGCAGAGGAACGGCCGCGTCAGACCTCGGGCGGCGGGGCGAACCCCGGGGTGCCCATGTCGACCTCGGACCCGAGGCTGAGCGACGTGGCCCGTCCCGAGTCGTCGAGGACGAAGATGACCCGTTGCCCCTGGCGGAGCATGCGGAACGGCGAGCCGGCCAGCGACCCCCGTGCCAGGTCGTAGTCGGCGAGGTCGGTGTCGCACATGATGATCCCGTCACCCGTTCCGGGGTCGTAGGACTTGATCACACCTTGCACAACGCCACCCTCCACCTGTCCGTGCGGTGAACGCACCCTACTTTGCCACCCTTCGTGGGCGCACACGGGCGAGCGCCCCTCGTCATACCAGCTGGGCATGGGCGTGATCGCTCGAAGAGATGCGCCGCGCCGGATGATGCCGAACGGCGATGGTCGGGGCGCGGCAGTTGGGCGGCAGGCGGGGGATCCGGGGCGCCGGGAGGCGCTGGGGCGGGCGTCGACGGGCGACGCCCGGGGCTCAGACCCGCGTGGCCTTCTGGACCTTGCCGGCCTTGAGGCAGCCGGTGCAGACGTCGACCCGGCGGATGGTGCCGGGGGCGACGATGGCGCGGACCCGCTGGATGTTCGGGTTCCAGCGGCGCTTGGTGCGCCGGTGGGAGTGGCTCACGCTCATGCCGAACGACGGCTTCTTGCCGCACACGTCACACGTCGAGGCCATCACTGCGCTCCATCATCTCGTCACACGTCCAAGCCCGGTGGGGCCGAGGGACAAAGCTAGGGCGCCACACCCTCCACTCACAAGCCCGGGGCCGGCGGGCGGCCCGCCCCGCCGCCCCGGTGGCCCTCGCCCGGGCGACCGTGGGTTGGTCAGTAGGCTGCGCCGCCATGACGACGCTCGACCGACTGGGGGCCGACGATCTCCGACGGGTGGTGTCGGGGTTCCGGGACGCCCTGCGGGCCCACGAGGACGGCATCAACCGCCTGAACGTGTACCCGGTCCCTGACGGGGACACCGGCACCAACATGGCGCTCACCATGGAGTCGGTGGTCACCGAGATCGACGGCATCGAGGGCGACGGCACCGACCTGGCGGTGGTCTGCAAGGCCATCGGCCACGGATCGCTCATGGGCGCCCGCGGCAACAGCGGCGTCATCCTGTCGCAGATCCTCCGAGGCCTCACCCAGGTCCTGGGGGCCGCCGAGGTGGCCGACGGCGCCGCCCTCGCCGAGGCGCTCACCGCGGCGGCGGCGGGCGCCTACGAGGCGGTGGGCAACCCGGTGGAGGGCACCATCCTCACCGTGGTGCGCGAGGCCGCCGAGGGGGCCACCGCCGCCGCGCAGGACACCGCCGAGCTGCTCGTGGTGGCCGACGCCGCCCTGGCGTCGGGGGTCGACGCGCTGGCCCGCACCCCGCAGATGCTCCAGGTGCTGGCCGATGCCGGCGTGGTCGACTCCGGTGGCACCGGCCTCCTGCTCCTGCTCCACGCGCTGCTCCACGAGATCGACGGGCGGGCCGTGCCGGAAGCCTCCGTCACCGAGGCCGTCGCCGATGCCGGCTCGGTGGACCAGCTCCAGGTGCTGGCCCACCAGGCCCACGGCGAGGGCACGCCCGGCCTGGCCGACCTGCGCTACGAGGTGATGTACCTCCTGGAGGCACCCGACGCCGCCATCCCCGCCTTCAAGGACGTGTGGGCCGGCATCGGCGACTCCATCGTGGTGGTGGGCGGCGACGGGATCTTCAACTGCCACATCCACACCGACGACATCGGCGCGGCCATCGAGGCCGCCATCGAGATCGGCAAGCCCGCCAAGATCCGGGTGACCGACCTGCTCGAGGAGGTCGAGGAGGAGCGCTGGGTGCGCGAGGCCGAGTCCGAGCCGGCAGCCGCGTCCGAGCCGGTCACCACCGCCGTCGTGGCCATCGCCACCGGCGAGGGCATCAAGCGCATCTTCCACTCGCTGGGCGTCCAGCAGGTGATCACCGGCGGCCAGTCGATGAACCCGTCCACCGCCCAGATCCTCGCCGCGGTGGAGGCCGCCAACGCGCAGGAGGTGGTGATCCTGCCCAACAACAAGAACATCATCGCCGTGGCCGAACAGGTCCACGCCACCACCACCAAGACGGTGCGGGTCGTTCCCACCCGTGGCATCCCGGAGGGGTTCGCGGCGCTGATCGCCTACGACCCCGAGGCGGCGAGCGAGGCCAACGCCACCGCCATGGCCGGCGCCGCGTCGCACGTGGTGGCCGGCGAGGTCACCCGCGCGGTGCGCAGCTCCACCTGTGAGGTGGGCCCCATCGCCGAGGGCGACTACCTCGGCATCGCCCGGGCCGGCATCCGGGCCGTGGCGGCCACCGCGGCCGAGGCAGCCATCGTGCTGCTCGAGGAGCTGCTCGACGAGGACCACGAGATCCTCACGGTCATCGAGGGCGAGGGCGCCACGGTGGGCGACACCCGTCGCATCACGGAGTGGCTCAGCGAGCACCGCCCCGAGGTGGCCGCCGAGATCCACCACGGCGGCCAGCCGCTGTACCCCTACTTCCTCGGCGTGGAGTAGCCCGACCCGATGACGGGGACCGGCGGGCCCCAGCGGCGGGCCGCCTCGTGGGCCGGGTCGTGGGCCGGCCTGCGACCGTGGGCGCCGTGGTTGGCGGTCGTGCTCGTGGCCGGGCGGCTGCTGGCGGTCGTCGGCCTCCGGCCCTACGTCTACGTCGACTCGGGCGAGTACCTGGTGCTCGACCTCACCGGCCGGTCGCGGCGCCCGTGGGCCACCCCGCTCCTCTACGAGCTCGTGCCGGGGCAGCACCGGGGCGAGGTCGTGGCCCAGGCGCTGGTCGGGGGTCTGGCGTGGACGGCGCTGGCCGTCGCCGTGGCCGCCTGGTTCCCCGTCCGCCGCGTCGGCCTGGCAGCGGCGGCGACGGTGGCCGCCCTCGGGCTCACCACCTCGGTCACCAACTGGGACACGGCGATCCTCTCGGAGTCGCTCGCGCTCTCGTTGACCGTGGCGCTGGTGGCGGCGTGGTTGCAGCTCGTCCGTCGTCCCGGCTGGTGGGCCGCGGCCGCGGTGGTGGCCCTCACCCTCCCGTGGCTCTTCGTGCGCCAGAGCCTCCTGCCCACCGCCTGGCTGGTGGTGGCGGTCGCCGTCGGCGCGGCGGTCCTCGCCCGGCGCCGTGCCGGTGCGTGGCGGCCGATGGCCGCCACGGCGGCCGCGCTGCTCGTGCTCACCGTGCTGGCGTCGTGGTCCTACACCCGCAACCAGGAGGTGGTCCGCACCAACCTCACCGTGATCGTGGCCAACCGGGTCGTCCCCGATGCCGAGCGGTTGGCCTGGTTCCGCGACCACGGGATGCCCGTGCCGGCCTCGGGCGCCCTCGACGTCACCAGCCTCACCGAGGACCCGGCCTTCTCCCGGTGGGTGGCGGGGGAGGGGCGCCGGACCTACCTCACGTACCTCGCCAGCCACCCCTGGTACACCCTCACCGAGCCCCTCGACGACCTGGTCGGCGTGCGGCGGTCCTACGGCGACGAGCCGGCACCGCAGGTCACGATGTTGTCGCCGGCCGACGGCTACGGCATGGCGCGCCCGGTCATCCCGGAGGTGCTCGAAGCCGTGCTCTTCGGGCCGGGCGCCACCGGCACGGTCGTGGCCGCGCTGGCGCTCGCCCTCGGCGCCAGCGTCGCCCGGTACCGCCACCGCGACCGCCGCTGGGCGGTGTCGCTCGCGCTCATCGGCCTGTCGCTGGCCGCCCTGCTGACCGGCTGGCACGGCGCCACGCCCGAGCTGGGCCGCCTCGCCATCGTGGCGGCCGTCGCCCTCCGGATCGGCCTGATCCTGCACCTCGCGGTGGTGGTGGAGGGCGCCCTCCTGCCGCGTCGGGAGGCCGGAGCGCCGGGTGGCGCTGCCTATCCTCGGGCGGGATGAACGACGGGCCGATCACCTACGCCGAGCTGGCCGGGTACGACCTGTCGGTGATCGGGGCGCTCAAGCCGCACCCCAAGAAGGTCGCCCGCCTCGGCGAGCTGGGCATCGCCAACGTGCTCGACCTGGTCACCACCTACCCGCGGCGCCACATCGACCGCTCCCGCCAGGAGCTGATCCGCGACCTCCTGCCCGGCGACCAGGCGATGGTGCTGGCCAAGGTGGCCCGGATCTCCAGCCGCCGCACGCGCGGCCGGCCGGCCAAGACGCTGGTGACCGCCGAGGTGGGCGACGGCTCGGGCTACCTCCAGATCACCTTCTTCAACCAGGGCTGGCGGGAGCACCAGCTGCCGGCCGGCACCGAGGCGGTCTTCTTCGGCAAGGTCGACACGTTCCAGGGCCGCAAGCAGATGGCGAACCCGGTGGTCGACTTCATCGGCGACAAGACCGGCCGGATCATCCCGCTCTACCCGCAGTCCGAGAAGCCCCGGATCACCAGCGACGACCTCGCCTCCTGGGTGCAGGCCGCCCTGGCCAAGACCGAGCGACGGGGCCTGGCCGAGCCCCTGCCCGAGCGGTACCGGGAGCGCTGGGACCTGCTGGGTCGGGCCGATGCCCTGCGCGGCATGCACGCGCCCGACGCCATGGGCGACGTCTCGGCGGCCCGCAAGCGGCTGGTGTTCGACGAGCTGCTCCGGGTGCAGCTCGCCCTCGTGCTGCGCAAGCGGGCCCTGGAGCGGACCGCCACGGGCCTGGTCCACGACACCTCCGGGGACCTCGTGCGGCGGTTCCACGACGCGCTGGCGTTCCCGCTCACCGGGGCCCAGCAGCGCGTGATCCGGGAGATCACCCAGGACCTGGGCGGGCCCCACCCCATGCACCGGCTCCTGCAGGGCGACGTGGGCGCCGGCAAGACCGTGGTGGCGGTCTCGGCCCTGCTCACCGCCATCCAGGGCGGTCACCAGGGCGCGCTCATGGCGCCCACCGAGGTGCTGGCCGAACAGCACTTCCTGGGCATCCGCGACCTGCTCGGCGGGCTCCGCGTGGCGGGCGACGAGCAGGAGGGCTCGCTCTTCGAGGGGCTGGCCGCGGACCGCCCCGTGCGCGTCGAGCTGCTCACCAACCGCACCACGGCGGCGAACCGCCGCAAGCTGGCCGAAGCCCTGGACGACGGGTCCGTCGACCTGCTCATCGGCACCCACGCCCTCATCGAGGACAAGGTGGCCTTCCGATCGCTCGGCGTGGTGGTGATCGACGAGCAGCACCGCTTCGGTGTGGAGCAGCGAGACGCCCTGCGCCAGAAGGGCGC
>JBBRFU010000041.1:0-24649 GCA_038241315.1 Acidimicrobiales bacterium
TCGAAGGTGCCGCTCATGATGGAGCGCTGATCGGCCGTCAGCGAGCACTCGATGTCGGAGGGCTCCACGCCGGTGCGGGCCGTGAAGGCCTCCGCGCTGATCAGCTGGCGGTAGCGGAACTGCTGGGCCAGGGCGTCGGGCAGCACCCCCGTCTCGCGCTGCGACGCGCCCAGCGCCTCGAGGTCGCCGTCGTCGTCGTAGCCGGCGTTCCGGGCCTGGACCAGGTCGCTGCCGTAGGCGGTGGTGGTGGACTCCGGGAGGTGGGCGCTGAGCTCGGTGAGGCAGGGCCCGGCATCGGTGCGGCCCCCGCCGCCGCCCAGCACGAGGACCAGGACGAGCACCAGCAGCAGCACGGCGGCCACGGCCGCCGGGATCGCCCATCGGGGCAGGCGGGAGCGCAGGCCGCCGGCCGACGGGCGCTCGTGGGGCCGTCGGCGCGTCGATCGGCCGCCACCACGGTTGCCCCGACCGTCGTCCCAGCCCTCCCCGGCCGGCCCGGCGGCCGCCGAGCCGCCCGTCGAGCCGGGCCGCGACGACCGCCGCGCCCCCTCGGCGGGGGGCATGCGGGGGCGGCGGGGAGGCTGATCGGGGCTGGGCACGCCCCCAGCCTGCCCGGCCGTCAGAGGCCCCATGCGCCACCCGGCGCTCAGCCGTTCGCCACCAGCCGGGTGATGGAGCCGTTGGTGGACAGCACGTAGGCCTCGCCATCGGCATCGGTGCCGAACGCGGCCGCCCCGGGGACGTCGACGCCGAGGTCGTACTCGGCCGCCAGCGTGCCGTCGTCGGCGAGGCGCACCGCTCGCACCCGGCCGGCGCAGTAGTCGGCGAAGACGTAGGCGCCCTGGAGGTCGGGCACGCCCGGGCCCCGGTAGACGAAGCCGCCCGTGATCGAGCAGTTGCCGTTCTCGTGGGAGTACTCGAAGACCGGCGGCACCGGATCGGTGCCCTGCCGGCCCTCGGGGTCGACGTTGGGGTTCGGGTTGGTGCCCTCGAACGCGCTCCAGCCGAGGTTGGCGCCGTCGATGGCATCGGCCGGGAGGCGGTTGATCTCCTCCCACTGGTTCTGCCCGACGTCGGCGACCCAGAGGCTGCCGTCGACGTCGAACGAGAAGCGCCACGGGTTGCGGGCGCCGCTGACGACGATCTCGGGCTCGGTGCCCTCGGGCGCGGCCGGGTCGAGGCGCACGATCTTGCCCAGCACGGTGTCGGGGTCCTGGGCCCGGTTCTCGGGGTCGTCGCTCGCCCCGCCGTCGCCGAAGCCGAACCAGAGGAGGCCGTCGGGCCCCAGCTCCACGTTGCCGCCGTTGTGGTTGGGGTACGGCTGGTCCTCGGCCAGCAGGACCCGACGGCTGTCGGGGTCGGCGACGTCGCCCTGGAGGGCGTAGGCCACCAGCCGCGTGTCGCCCGCCAGGTCGGTGTAGCTGACGTAGAGCTCGTCGCCCGCCGCCGAGAAGGCGATGTCGAGCAGGCCGCGCTCGCCCTCGGCCACGGTCTGGTCGGAGAGGTCGAGGGCCGCCTCGCCCACCACCGTGAGCGTCGACCCGTCGTCGCCCACGGCGAGGCGTCGGATGGCGCCGGTGCGCTCCGCGCCCCAGAGGTGGTCGTCACCGGGCCGGGGCAGGAGGGCCACGGGGTTGTCGAGGCCGCCGACCTGGACGCCCGTCACCTCGGGGGGAGGAGGTGCGGTGGGGTCGGCCGGTGGCGCGGTGGCCGCCGGTGCGTCCCCGCCGGCCGGGGCCTGGGTGGCGGGGGCCTGGGTGGCCGAGCTCGGGGCCCCGCCCGTGTCCTCGCCGCTGCCGCAGCCGGCGAGGGCGAGGGCGAGCGCGAGCGCCGCGGTGGCGGCCGTGGCCACCAGCCCAGGGGCCGGACGGCGACCGCGATCGGGTCGTGCGGTGCGGGGGGTGCGAGCGCTCACGAGGACGCCTCCGTGCGGGCGGGACGGATGAGGCCCTCCTGGACGACCGAGATGGCGAGGTCGCCCTGGTGCGTGAAGAAGAGCCCGCGAGCGATGCCCCGGCCGGCCGAGGCCGACGGGGTGTCCTGGTCGTAGAGGAGCCACTCGTCGGCGCGGAACGGCCGGTGGAACCACATGGCGTGGTCGAGGCTGGCCATCTGGATCTGCTGGTTCATGAAGGTCCCGGGGTGGGGGAGCAGGGTGCTGTCGAGCAGGGTCATGTCGGACAGGTAGGTGGCCACGCAGGCGTGGAGCACCGGGTCGTCGGGGAGGGTGCCGTTGGCCCGGGCCCAGACCCGGTGGCGGGGCGGGAGCGGCTCGGCGCGGTCGGGCGGGTCCCAGTCGGCGTAGCGCACGTCGATGGCGCGGGGCCGGGTGTACCAGTCGCCCAGGGAGGCGGCGTAGGGCCGCCACCGGGTCTCGAAGTCGGCGAGCTCCTCGGGGGCGGTGAGGTCACCCGGCATCTCGAACTGGTGCTCGTAGCCGGTCTCGGGGCGGTGGAACGAGGCGGAGAGGTTGAAGATCGGCCGACCGTGCTGGATGGCCACGACCCGCCGGGTGGTGAACGACCGGCCGTCGCGGAGGCGGTCGACCTCGTAGAGGATCGGCACGCGGGGGTCGCCGGGGCGGAGGAAGTAGGCGTGGAGGGAGTGGATGGTGCGATCGGGGTCCACCGTGCGGTAGGCCGCCACCAGCGCCTGGCCGGCCACCTGCCCGCCGAACACCCGTTGGACGTCGATGTCGGGGCTGACGCCCCGGAACACGTTGACCTCGATGTTCTCCAGGTCGAGGAGGTGGACGAGCTCGTCGACGGCTGCTTGTTGCACGCCCCATGGTCGCACGCCGGACGGACCCCGAGCGTCCGGTGGAGCGCTCGCCTAGGGTCCGAAGACTTCGCCGGGGCCCCTCCCCCCGCGTACCATCGGATCTCCGTGGACCTGACGCCGACCGCCCTCTTCGCCCACGCCCGCACCGATGCGGGTCGACGCGCCATCCGCTACGTCGCCACGTCCGGGTTCGGGGTCGTGTCCACCCAGATCCTGCTGGTGCTGTTCCTCCACGTCTTCGAGTGGAAGCCGGTGCCGTCGAACTTCACGGCGGTCAGCATGATCTCGGTGCCGGCGTTCCTGCTCAACAAGTACTGGGTCTGGGGCAAGCGGGGCCGGGCCCACATGCGGCGCGAGGTGCTGCCGTTCTGGCTGTTCACCATCGCCGGGTGGATCCTGTCGACGCTGGCGGTGATCGTGGTGGTCAACCTCACCAAGGACCCCGACGTGGAGTCGCTGAAGGAGGGCAACAAGATCGCCGTCCAGGTGGCCAACATCGCCGGCTTCGGCGTCCTGTGGGTGCTGAAGTACCTCTTCCTCGACAAGATCATGTTCGGGCCCAAGCACCACACCCCGTACGACGAGGACATCGAGCTCGAGGAGGCGGTGCTGGCCGCGGACCCGCTCGCCCCCGCCGAGCCGATCCAGGCCTCGTCGCCGATCGTCGGCGACTGACCACCGGCTCGGGCCCGGGCCCGGTTCGGCCGTAGGGTCCCCGCCGTGACCGATCCTGCCGTGCCCGCCGCACCCGTCGTACCCGCCATGCCCGCCGACCTGCTGGCTGCGGCGGTCGTCGCCCGGGGCTTCATGCCCACCGACGAGGGCGATGCGCTGTGGGTGGCCGCCAACGAGGCCGCGGCGGCGGTGCCCGACGCCCCGCTGCTGGAGATCGGCTCCTACTGCGGCAAGTCGTCGATCTGGCTGGGCGCCGCGGCCGCCGCCCACGACACCGTGCTGTTCGCCCTCGACCACCACCGGGGGTCGGAGGAGAACCAGGCCGGCTGGGAGCACCACGAGACCGACCTCGTCGACGCCGAGATCGGCCGCATGGACACGCTGCCCCGGTTCCGGCGCACGGTCTTCGACGCCGGCCTGGAGGGGTCGGTGGTGGCCCTGGTGGGCGACTCGCCCACCGTCGGTCGGTTCTGGACCACGCCGCTCGCCCTGCTCTTCATCGACGGTGGCCACGGGGCCGAGCCGGCGCACCGGGACTACGAGCAGTGGACCCCGCACGTGGCCCCCGGGGGCACGCTCTGCATCCACGACGTGTTCCCCGACCCCGCCGACGGCGGCCGCCCGCCCTTCGAGATCTACCAGCGGGCGCTCACCGACGGCTTCGTCGAGCGCCGCGCGGTCGGCTCGCTGCGGGTGCTCACCAAGCAGCCCTGACCCGACCCGACCCGACCCGGCCCGGCCCGGCCCGGCCCGGCCGAGCGCCGACCCCGGCGACCGCGGTCCCGAGTCCCCGTTCCCCGCGACCCGTCCCCCGAGCCGGTGGCTGCGGGCCGGCCCAGGTGCGGCGGTGCCGGCCCGCAGCAGCGGGTGACCGGGCCGCCGGGCCCGACCGCGGGGGGAGCGGCCGGCCCCGACGACCGGTCGGGTTGGAGGGTTCCGACGGCGGCGGGAGCCGTCGGGGGTCACGTCACGTGACCCGACCACCACTTCGACGCGCCGGCGCCCGGTTCCTGCCGAGCGCCGCGGGTCCTGGGCGCCGGGCCGCGCACGGCGGGCCGGCGCCGCACCCCGCCGCGCCGGGACCAGGATCAGTCGCGCATCGCGGGGTCGTCGTCGGCGATGTCGATGAGCGGCGGCAGCACGGCGTCGTGGTCGACGAACAGGCCCGAGGTGGGGCTCTTGCCCTCCAGGGCGTCGGCGGCCAGCACCACCGCGGCGGCGGTGTAGGTGGACTGCTCGTCGGCCGGGAAGCGGGCCAGGTCGGGGTAGACGGTGCCCGTCCAGTAGCGACCGGACTCGACCCGGTACTGCTGGGCCCAGCCGAAGAGGTCCTCGGCGATCCGGCGCTCGCCCACCGCGAGGTGGGCGAGCATGCACTCGCAGGTCTCGGCCACGGTGATCCAGGGCCGGTCCTTGACGCAGCGCACGCCGCGGCCCTCGTCGACGAAGGTGTCGTAGCGGTCGGCCAGCCGGGTCCGCCCGGCCTCGCCCAGCAGGACGCCGCCCAGCACGGGGTAGTACCAGTCCATCGCCCAGCGGTGCTTGGGCGCGAAGGCATCGGCCTCGTGGTGGCGGATGGTGTCGGCCAGGCGGGCGGCGGAGAGCTCCCAGTCGGGTCGCTCGTGGCCGAGGAGCTCGGCGAGCGCGATGGCGCAGCGCAGGCTGTGGCAGATGCTCGACGACCCGGTGAGGAGGGCGAAGGGCCACGGCGTGCCGTCGGCGTGGCGGGCCCAGAGGATCTCGCCCCGGGGCTCCTGCAGGTCGAGGACGAAGTCGATGGCCTTCTCGACCACCGGCCACAGGGCCTCGGCGAAGCCGCGGTCCTCGGTGAGCAGCCAGTGGTGCCAGGCGCCGGCGGCCACGTAGGCCACCACGTTGGCGTCGAGCTTGTCCTGTTCGATGCCGTCCTCGACGTAGTACTGGTGCCAGGAACCGTCGCCCCGCTGCAGCCCCACGAGCCAGTCGTAGGCCCGCTCCGCCTCGGCCACCCGGCCGCCGGTGGCGAGGGCCATGGCCGCCTCCACGTGGTTCCACGGGTCGGCGTGGCCGCCGGGCACCCACGGGATCATGCCCGAGGGCAGCTGCCACTCGGCGATGGCGTCCACCGTGGCCTGCACCTGCTGCGAGGTGAGCACCCCGTCGACGGCGGGGGTGGAGATCTCAGGCACGTGCGGCCTCCGGCTTGCGGCTGTACAGGACGAGGCTCTTGCCCAGGACGGGGTCGAGCAGCTTCTCGGCCCAGCGGGTGAGCTTGGGCGCCTTGGTGATGTCCCACACCAGGAGCCGGTGGTAGGCCTGCACCAGGCGGTGGGTGTCGTTGGTGGGCCCCACCGCGCACTTCAGCCACCAGTAGGGCGAGTGCAGGGCGTGGGCGTGGTGCACCGCACCGGGCACCAGGCCCGCGGTGCGGAAGCGCTCACGGAGGGCGTCCTTGGTGAAGATCCGCACGTGCCCGCCGGCCACGAACGGGGCGTGGTACTCGTCGCTGAGCTTCCAGCACACCTGCTCGGGGAACCAGGTGGGGACGGTGACGGCGATGGTGCCGCCGGGCTTGAGGACGCGGGCCAGCTCACGGGCCGCGGCGTGGTCGTCGGGGATGTGCTCCATGACCTCGGAGCAGATGATCCGGTCGAAGGTGTCGTCGGGGAACGGCAGGCGGGTGCCGTCGCCGTTGACGGTGGTGGCGCTGGTGCCCTCGGGCGCCTCGCCGGCGGTGCCCATGGCCGTGAACAGCCCGGACACGTCCTTGAGGTCGGCGAGGGAGTAGTCGAGGGCCACGATGTGGGCGCCCCGGCGGTACACCTCGAAGGCGTGGCGACCGGCGCCCGCGCCCATGTCGAGCACCAGGTGGCCGGCGCGCAGGTCGAGACGGTCGAAGTCGACGGTGAGCATCTGGGTGGCCTCTCTACCGGGCCAGCAGGGCGCGGTACTGCTCCACGGTCTTCTCGGCGGTGTGGCGCCAGCTCCAGTGGTCGATGACCCGCTGGCGGCCCGCCTCGCCCACCCGCGCCGCGGCGTCGGGGTTGTCGAGCACCCAGGCGATCTTGGCGGCCAGGGCGCCGCTGTCGCCGGGCGGGACGGAGAAGGCGGTGACGCCGTCGGGGCCGACCACCTCGGGGATGGCCCCGCCGGTGGTGGCCACCAGCGGCACGGCGCAGGACATGGCCTCGATGGCCGGCAGGGAGAAGCCCTCGTAGAGCGAGGGCACGACGGCGGCCTCGGCCTCGGCGTAGAGCTCCACGATCCGCTGGTCGGTGACGCCGGAGACGAACGAGATGGCGTCCTCCAGGCCGAGCTCACGGATGGTGCGCTCGGACTCGCCGCCCTCCTTGGGTCGGCCGATGACCGTGAGGGTGATCTCGGGCCGCTCGGTGCGCAGCTTGGCCACCGCCTCGAGCAGGTAGCGCAGGCCCTTCATGGCCACGTCGGCGCTGGCCGTGGTGATCAACATGCCCGGCGTGCGGGTGATGCCGGGCACCGGCTGGAAGAGCTCGGGGTCGACGCCCACGGGGACGACGTGCATGCGCCCGGCCGGCACCTCGTGGTCGGCGGTGATGTCCTTGAAGGAGTTCTCCGACACGGTGATCACGCGAGCCAGGCGGCTGGCCACCCGGGTCTGCATCTTGGTGAAGGCGTACCAGCGTCGGAGGGTGAGCCGCTTGTAGCGGGTGGTGGCGTGCTCCATCTCCAGACGGCGGTCCACGGTGATGGGGTGGTGGATGGTGGCGATCACCGGGAGGCCCATCCGCTGGATGGCGAGGAGGCCGTAGCCGAGCGACTGGTTGTCGTGCACCAGGTCGAACTCGTCCTTGCGGTCCTTGAGCGCGTCCCAGGCCCGCATGGTGAAGGCGAGGGGCTCGGGGAAGGTGCCGGTGCTGAACGACGCCACCTCGAGCACGTCGGTCCAGTGCTTGAGCTCCCAGACGCCCGGCATGCGCAGGGGGAAGTACTCGTTGTAGATGTCGAGGCTGGGCAGCTTGGTGAGCGGCACCCGCTCGTCGAGCTCGGGGTACGGCTGGCCGCCGAACACCTCGACGTGGTGGCCGAGGTCCACCAGGGCCTTGGCCAGGTGGCGGACGTAGACGCCCTGGCCACCGCAGTGGGGCTTGCCCCGATAGGCGAGGAGCGCGATGCGCAGGGGTCGGTCGTCAGTAGCCATGAGCGCACCAGACTTTCGGGTCATTGACCATCCGGTCAAGCGAGCGTTGGCTCAGCTTGGTAGCAACCCGTCCTCCGCACCCCCCATTCCCCCTCACGGGTGACGGTCGTCACGGGTGGGACGGTGGCCCGGACGATCACCGCCCGGCGCCGGCGATCGGCCAGCATGGGCCGCATGCGTGCGCTGGTCCAGCGGGTCTCCCGGGCGTCGGTCTCGGTCGGCGCCGAGGTGGTGGGGGCGATCGGGCCCGGCCTGTGCCTCCTGGTGGGCGTGACCCACGGCGACGGGCCGGACGAGGCCCGGGCCCTCGCCGCCAAGGTCTGGCACCTGCGCATCTTCGAGGGCGACGAGGGGCGGATGGACCGGCCCGTCGCCGCGGTCGGTGGCGAGGTGCTGGTGGTCTCCCAGTTCACGCTCTACGGCGACACGCGCAAGGGGCGCCGGCCGTCGTGGGTGGCGGCGGCTCCGCCCGAGGCGGCCGAGCCGCTGGTGGAGGCCGTCGCCCGGGAGCTCGCCGCCCTCGGGGCCTCGGTGGCCATCGGACGCTTCCGTGCCGACATGGCCGTCGAGCTCGTCAACGACGGCCCCGTCACCCTGCTGCTCGAGGTCGGCCCGGCCGTCAGCTGACGGGGTCGCGCCGCCGGCCGGCGCGGTGGTGCCGGGCCCAGCCCAGGGCCACCAGGGCGGCGGCGAGCAGCCGGCCGGGCTGATCGCCCCAGCGGACGTACCAGGTCTCCCCGCTGCGCAGGGGCACGCCGCGCCGCACCTCGACCGCCCGCTCCGAGGTGGCCGTGCGCTGGTGCACCCGGCCCTCGGGGCTGATGTAGGCGCTGAAGCCGGTGGGAGCCACCTGGACGGTCCAGCGCCCGGTCTCGATGGCCCGGAGGCGGGACGAGGCCACCTGCTGGGTCTGCACGAACGTGCCGGTGTAGGTGGAGCCGTTGGTGGGGTTGTAGAGGAGCTGACCGCCGGCGCGGACCGCGGCCCGGGCCCGGTGACCGAAGAAGATCTCCCAGGAGATGGCGGTGGCGAGCGGCCCGGCGTCGGTGCGCAGGAGGCCCGACTGGCGCGAGATGGTGGCGTCGCGGCGGGCCAGGGTGTCGGGGGCGAAGCGCTCGATGAACGAGCGGAACGGCACCCACTCGCCGAAGGGGACCCGCTGGACCTTCACGTAGCGATCGCCCCAGGTGCCGTCGGGCCGCACCACCTGCTGGGAGTTGCGGAACCGGGTGTCGCTGACCCCCTCGATGGTGCCCACCAGCACCGGCGCGTCGAGGGCCTCGGCGAGCTCCTCGAGCTCACGGCCCTCCTTCGCGTCCTGCACGTCGCCGTCGGTGTCCACCACGTTCTCCGGCCACAGCACCAGGTCCACGCCGACCGGGACCTGCTCCTCGCTGGCCTCCAGGTGGCGTTCGAAGACCACGCGGCTGTCGGAGCTGATGGCCCGCGTGCCCTGCTCGCCGCCGCCCTGCACGAAGGCCAGGTCCAGCTCGGTGCCCGTGTCGTGGCCGCGCGGCGCCACCGCGGCCACGGCCAGCAGGGCGACCACGGCCGCCACCGCGAGGGCGGCCGAGCGGGGTCGCCGGTCAGCTGCCGCGGCGAGGCCGACGCCCACCGCCGCGGTGGCCAGCCCGATGCCGAGCACGCCGCCCACCCGGGCGATCCCGGCGAGGGGCCCGCCCACCTGGCCCACGGCCAGGAGCGACAGCGGCACGCCACCGAAGGGCCAGGCCATCCGCAGCGCCTCCGCCAGCACCCAGGCGCCCACCAGCGCCGGCCGGCGCCCCGCACCCGGGGGGACCAGCGTGCAGGACGCCCCGGTGAGCGCGGCGAAGACGGCGACGGCGATGACGTACCCCGGGGCCGTGAGCTGGGTGATCCACACGATGGTGGGGCCGAAGAGGGCGAGGCCCACGACGGTGCCCCGGGCGAGGCGGGCCCGCCACCCGACGTCGGCGAGGAGGCGGTCGAGGAGGGCGAGGCCGACGAAGGCGAGCGGCCACCACCCCCACGGGGGGAGCGAACCGGCCAGCAGGACCCCGGCGGCCACGGCACGGAGGCCCGGGCGACGGGTGAGCGCCGCCAGCCGGCCCCTGACCGACGCGGCGCCGTCGCCGGCCCGGTGCGGGGCGGGCACCGGGTCGGCCGGTTCGTCGGTGGTGGTCGGCGCGGCCATCAAGGCGAGAGTCTGGTCGACCGCGGGGCGGGCACCAGGGTCGGCAGGCCCCCGCCGACCAACGCCGGCCCGCGAGGAGCGACGGCGCTCAGGAGATCGACCGGCGGGTGGACCAGGTGGCGCCCAGGCGGGCGGCCGCCTCCTCGCCGGTGCGGATGCAGGCGGGCACGCCGACGCCGCGGAGGGCCGCCCCGGCGAGCACCAGCGGCAGGGGGGCGAGGGCGGCCTCGAGCTCGTCGACCCGCTCGAGGTGGCCGGGCGCGTACTGGGGGAACGACGCCGGCCAGCGGCCCACCCGGACCTCGGTGGGGGCGCCCCGCAGGCCGAGGACGCGGTCCAGGTCGACGAGGACCCGCTCGGTGAGGTCGTGGTCGTCGAGGTCCAGGTGGCGGTCGTCGCCGAAGCGCCCCGCCGACACCCGGAGCAGCACGTCGTCGCGATCGGGGTCGCGCAGGTGGGCCCACTTGCTGGTGGCGTCGGAGATCGCCGTCACCAAGGTGCCCTGGTCGCGCGGGACCAGGCAGCCGCTCACGCCGGCCTCGGTGGCCACCGACCCGGCCTCGAGGGCCAGGGTGACCATGGAGATGGAGGAGTGGGCGAGGGCGCCCAGGACCGCCGCCGCGGCCGGGGCCACCGCCGCGAGCAGCGGGGCGGCCCGGTGGGCGGGGCAGGCCACCACGACGGCGTCGGTGTCGAGGACGGTGCCGTCGGACAGGGCCACCCGGGCGGCCGGGCCGCCGGGGCCGGGCAGCTCGATGCCCGTGGCGGCCACGCCCACCCGCAGGTCGACGCCGGGCATGAGGGCGAGCAGCGCGTCGACGAGCCGGGCCATACCACCGATCGGCGTGGCGAAGATGGGCGCGGGGTCGGCGGCAGGGTCGGCGGCACGGTCGGGAGCGAGGGCGAGGAGCCGGTCGCGCTGGTCCCGGCAGGAGCGGACGAGGCTCGGGTCACCCGAGCGGGCGGCGGCGTCGAGCTGGGGGACGACCGCCGCCAGGCTCAGCGTGGCGGTGTCGCCGGCGTTGATGCCGCCGATCAGCGGGTCGATCAGGTGGTCGACGACCTCGTCGCCGAGGCGGCCGCGCAGGTAGGGGCCGAGGGCCACGTCGGGGCCCGTCGGCCCGGGATCGGTGGCGACGGCCGGGAGGTCGAGGTCGGCGCGGACCCGCTCGACGCCGGCGGCCGAGACGATGCCCGAGCGGGCCAGGGCGTCGAGGTCGGTGGGCACGCCCAGGACGTGGCCCTCGGGCAGCAGCCGACGGGCGCCGTCGACGAAGACCGTGGCCGTCCGGGCCGCGGGGGAGATCAGCTCCCCGTCGAGCTCGAGGTCGTGGCAGAGGGCGAGGGCCCACGGCACCCGCAGCAGGAAGGCGTCGGCCGTCTCGTCGACGGCGCGGCCGGCCACCACCGAGGTCTGGAGCTTGCCCCCGAGGCGGTCGGGCTCCACCACGGTGACGTCGGCGCCGGCCTGCGACAGCCGGTAGGCCGCGGTGAGCCCGGCGATGCCGCCGCCCACCACCACCACGTGGTCGGGTCGGGCCCGGGTCACGCGACCGGGGCGTCGGCGGCGGCGATGACGCGGTGGGCGAGGGCGGTCAGCACGGTGGCGTCGTCGTTGAGGACGCGGGTGCGGGCGAACGCGATGCCGGCCTCGTCGGCCACCTTCCGGGCCTCGATGTCGAGGTCGTAGGCCACCTCGAGGTGGTCGGCCACGAACCCCTGGGGGCACACGAGGATGCCGTCGGCCCGGCCGGTGGCCGCGAGGTCGCGGATGACCTCGAGGATGTCGGGGCCGCGCCACGGCTCGGGCGTGGCGCCGGCGCTCTGCCACGCCATCGACCAGCCCGCCCAGCGGTTCAGCCCCGCGGCCAGGGCGACGGCCTGGGCCGAGTCCCACAGCTCGTCGGGGTACGGGTCGCCGGCGAGGACCCGCTCCGGGAGGCTGTGGGCGGTGAACACCACCTTGGTCTGCTCGGGCAGGTCGGCGAGGGCGTCGGCCACGGCCGTGCCGAGGAACGCCCGGTAGGCCGGCTCGTCGTGCCAGCGCTCGATGCCGGTGAAGGCGAGGCCGGCGGCGGCCGACGCCTCGCCGGCGCGCTGGTGGTACTGGCCGACGCTGAAGCCGGAGTAGTGCGGCGCGAGCACCAGCCCGACCACCTGGACCACCCCGGCCTCGACCAGGGTGGCCACGCCGTCCTCGATGAACGGGACGGCGTGCTTCTGGCCCAGGGCGACCACGAACCGCCCGGGGGCGGCGGCGTCGAGCGCCTCGGTGAGACGGGCGACCTGGTCGGCCGTGCGGGCGGCCAGCGTGGAGGTGCCGCCGAGGGCGTCGTAGCGCATCCGCAGGTTGTCGAGCTGCTCCGGCGTCGGCGGGCGGCCCCGGCGGATGTGGGTGTAGTACGCCTCCACGTCGTCGGGGCTGGCCGGCGTGCCGTAGGCCATCACCACCACGCCGACGGTGCCGTCGGGGGTCGCCGCCTCCCCTGCGTCGGCGCTGGTCGGGGGGCCGCTGGACGGGTCGGTCATCGGACCTGCCCCTCGGCGTGGACCAGGTCGACGATGCGCTTCAGCACGTCGGGGTCGGAGTCGGGCAGGACGCCGTGGCCCAGGTTGAAGATGTGGCCGCGGTGCCCGTCGGCCCGGCGCAGCACGTCTCGGCTGCGGTCGAGGGCCACGTCGGTGCCGGCCAGCACGGCCACGGGGTCGAGGTTGCCCTGGAGGGCCACGTCGTCGCCGAGGCGGGCGCGGGCATCGTCGAGGTCGACCCGCCAGTCGACGCCCACCACGTCGGCGCCGGCCTCGTGCATGAGGGGCAGCAGCTCGCCGGTGGAGACGCCGAAGTGGATGCGGGGCACGCCGGTGGCCTTGATGGCGCCGAGCACCTTGCGGGTGGCGGGCATCACGTAGCGGCGGTAGTCGCTGGGCGACAGGGCGCCGGCCCACGAGTCGAACAGCTGCACGGCCGAGGCACCGGCGGCCACCTGGCTCTGCAGCGAGGCGAGGGCGAGATCGGCGAGGCGATCGAGGAGGGCGTACCAGAGCTCCGGGTCGCCGTACATGAGGCGCTTGGTCTTCTCGTAGGTGCGGCTGGGCCGGCCCTCGACCAGGTACGACGCCACCGTGAACGGCGCCCCCGCGAAGCCGATCAGCGGGACGTCGCCGAGCTCGCGGACCAGGTTGCGGACGGTCTCGAGGACGTAGGGGGTGTCGGCCTCGGGGTCCAGCGGCCGGATGCGGTCGAGGTCGGCGGCGGTCTCGAAGGGGCGCTCCACCACCGGGCCCACGCCGGGGGCCACGTCGACGCCGAAGCCGATGGCCTCGATGGGCGTGACGATGTCGGAGTAGAGGATGGCGGCGTCGGTGCCGTAGCGCCGGACCGGCTGGAGGGTGATCTCGGTGGCCAGGTCGGGGGTGCGGATGGCGGTGATGATCGACCCGGGGCCGCGGATGGCCTTGTACTCCGGCAGCGACCGGCCGGCCTGGCGCATGAACCACACCGGCACCCGGTCGTGGGGCTCCCGGCGACAGGCACGGAGGAACGGGGCGTCGGCGCTGACCATCGCGGGAGCGTACCGGCGCCCTCCCGCCCTCCCGCAGCCGGCGGGGGCGGTGGCGGTGGCTGCTTGGATGGTCGGATGCGCCGCTCGATCGACGACCACCCGTTCGACCCGTTGCTCGACCCCACGGTGGCCGACGACCCGGACCTGACGCCGGTGTCGTGGGCGGTCGCCATCTCCGACGACTACGACGACGCCGAGCCCCGGGTGGTGCTGACCGTCGACGAGATCGGCCGCCCGGGCGAGGGCCTGGTGGCCCACCTCCTGCCCGCCGAGGCCCGCCGGATCCGGATGGCGCTGCGGGACGCGCTCCGCGAGGTGGGCGCCGACGCCGGCGACTGACCGACCGACCGGCTGGTGGGCGACCGGTGCCCGACCGACCGGCGACCGAACGGCTGTGGGCGCCGATGCCGGCGACCGACCTGGGGCCGACCCGCGTCAGCGCCGCGACAGGGGGCTACGCTTGGAGATCCCCGTTTTCGGGGGCAGACCGATCCGAAGGACCGCGGCACGAGCCCATGGCGATCCACCCCGACCTGGAGGCCGAGCAGGCCTACATCGACCACGCCTACGCCTGCCTGGAGGCGGCGCGCACGTCCGCCAACCGGCTGAAGGGCATGGTCGAGGTGGGTCAGGGCGGCACCGAGCAGGCCCGGTTCGAGCGCGAGGTCATCTTCGACACGGTGCTGAACCGGCTCAGCCAGCTCCACCTCGGCGATGCGTCGCTGCTCTTCGGCCGGATCGACCGGGAGCCCGAGGAGGGCGGCGAGACCTTCTACGTCGGGCGGATGTCGGTCTCCGACGGCCGCCAGGAGGTGGTGGTGGTCGACTGGCGGGCGCCGGTGGCCGAGCCGTTCTACCGGGCCACCGGTCGCCAGGCCATGGGCCTGGCCCGCCGCCGCTACTTCGCCACCCGCGGCCGGCAGCTCCTCGGCATCGAGGACGAGCTCTTCGGTGAGCACGCCATCGACCTCGGCGAGAGCGCCGGCCTGCAGGGCCACGGCACCCTGATCGCCGCCCTGGAGACCTCCCGCTCCGGGAAGATGGGCGACATCGTCGCCACCATCCAGGGCGAGCAGGACGAGATCATCCGCTCACCGCTGGCCGGGGTGCTGGTGGTGCAGGGCGGGCCGGGCACCGGCAAGACCGTGGTGGCCCTGCACCGGGCCGCCTACCTGCTCTACACGCACCGGTTCCCGCTCGAGGACCAGGGCGTGCTGGTGGTGGGCCCCAACCGGCTGTTCCTGGCCTACATCGAGCAGGTGCTGCCGTCGCTGGGCGAGGCCGGCGTGCAGCTGGCGGTGCTGGCCGACCTGGTCGACGGGGTGAACATCAAGGGCCGCGACGCCGAGGCGGTGGCCCGGCTCAAGGGCCACCAGGTCATGAGCGACGTGCTGGCCAAGGCGGTGCGGGATCGCAAGCGCCCGCTGAGCACGGCGCTGCGGCTCGGCGTCGGCCTCCAGACCCTCAGCCTGAGCGTGGCCACGTCCGACGCGATCGTGCGCGACGCCCGCCGGCGGTACCGCCTCCACAACGCCGGTCGTCGCTTCGTCGAGCGCGAGGTCGCCTACCACCTGGCCGAGTCGGCCCGGACGCCGGTGGACCCCGAGGAGCTGTGGCGCCAGATCCGCAAGCACCCCGACGTGCGCGCCGCGCTGGAGACCATGTGGCCGGTGCTCACGCCCGCCGAGCTGCTCCACGACCTGTTCGGCTCACCAGCCCTCCTCCGCCTGGCCGGCGGCCGCAAGCTCACCGAGGAGCAGGTGCGCCTCCTCCACCGGCCGCGAGCCGCCTCGGTGCACGACGTGGTGTGGACCCACGACGACGTGCCCCTGCTCGACGAGGCCCGGGCGCTGCTCGGGCCCCGGCCGAGGAAGCGCAAGCGTGACGACGACGAGGTCCGCACCTACGGCCACATCGTGATCGACGAGGCCCAGGACCTCTCGCCCATGCAGCTGCGGATGCTCACGCGCCGCTCGCTCAACGGCTCGATGACCGTGGTGGGCGACATCGCCCAGTCCACCGGGGCCTGGGCCCACGCCGACTGGGACGAGATCCTCTCGCTGCTGCCCCAGAAGCGCCCGGCCCGGCGCGAGGAGCTCACCGTCGGCTACCGCATCCCCGGGCCGAACATGGCGCTGGCCGCCCAGGTCCTGGCCGTCTCGGCGCCCGACCTCACGCCGCCGCGGTCGGTCCGCCAGGACGGGCGCCCGCCCCGCCTCCAGCGCGTCGATCCCGACGACCTGGCGTGGGCCATCGGCGCCGCCGTGCAGGCGGAGATCACCGAGGTGGGCAACGGCAACGTGGCCGTGATCTGCCCGGCGTCACGCGTCGACGAGGCGTCGGCGGCGCTCACCGCCGTGGGCATCGAGCACGGCGTGGCCATCGAGCAGGGCCTGAACCACCAGGTCACGGTGGTGCCCGTGGGCATCGTCAAGGGCCTCGAGCTCGACGCCACGGTGGTGGTGGACCCGGCCGGCATCCTCACCGAGGAGGCCCAGGGCCTGCGGGCCCTCTACGTGGCGCTCACCCGGGCCACCAAGCTGCTCACCGTGGTGCACCCGGGCGAGCTTCCCGAGGTGCTCCGTCCCACCGAGGCGCCCGAGCCCGAACCCCAGCCCGTGGGCTGATCGGCCGGAGCGGCTCGGCGGCCCCGGGCGTGCTCAGGGCGTCGTCACGGCGTGCTCAGGGCGCAGCAACCAGGATGCGGGAGCTGGCGAAGGAGCCGACGCCGATGTGGCGCCCGTCGATGACCACGGTGGTGGTGCCGTCGGGCGACGACGCGGTGACCGAGCCGCTGTGGCCGGGCTGGATGGCGGCGTCCTCGAGGAACTCCAGCAGCCCGGGGGTGAACTCGAGCTCCTCGGGGATCCGCATGACCGTGAAGCCGTCGCCCACCCCGAGGTCGGAGAGGGCCACGGTGTCGGGCGCCTGGTAGGCCGAGCCCGGGATGGGGTTGCCGTGGGGGCAGGTGGTGGGGTCCTCGAGCAGCCGGATGATGGCGGTCTCGACGTTGTCGGAGATGACGTGCTCCCACTTGCCGGCCTCCTGGTGGGCCTCCGCCCACGACAGGCCCAGGATGTCGGTGAGCAGCCGCTCGGCGAGGCGGTGGCGACGCACCACCTGCTCGGCGAGGCGCGTGCCGCTGGGGGTGAGCCGCACCGTTCGCTCGACCTCCACCAGGCCCTCGTGCTCCATGCGGCGGATCATCTCGGACACCGCCGGGCGCGAGACGCCCAAGCGCTCGGCGATGCGCGCCTGGATGACGTCGACGTCGTCCTCGTGCAGCTCGAAGATGGCCTCGCAGTACTCCTCGAAGGCCGGGTGGTACTCGCGGGTCTGGAATTCGTTGGCCACGGCCCGGAGTCTACGGCGCCCGGGCGAGGAAGGGGCGGGGAGCAACGGGGCCCCGGCCCGCCGATGGGCGGGCCGTCGGCGGTAGCGTCGAACCCCTCGCCGACCCCGCACCGGAAGCCCGATCTGCTCATGTCCACGCTGCCGAAGGCCCTGCTCGCCCTCCTCCTCGTCCTCGGGCTCGTGGCCTGCGGCGACGACGACGGCGGTGACGAGGGCGGCGACGCCGAGGCCACCACCACCACCGTCGCGGCGGCCCCGGGGTCGGGCGACGGCACCGGCACCTCCACCACCGCCGGAGGGGCCGACGAGGTGGCCGACGAGGCCGCCTACGCCGACGCGCTGGCCGCCAACCTCGATGCCGGCCGGATGGCCGACGGCCAGCTGGAGATCTCCGCCGAGCAGGCGGGCTGCGCGGCCCCCGAGTGGGCCGCGATCATCGGCGTCGACGCCTTCACCGAGGCCGACCTGACCCCGGCCGACGTGGCCGAGCCGTCGTTCACGCCGTCGGAGGTCCGCCTCGAGGCCGAGCAGGGTGAAGCGATGGTGGACGCGCTGGTCGAGTGCGAGATCGACGTCTACGACCAGTACTTCGACGTCGTCTCCGACGGGCTCGACGCCGAGCAGCTGGCCTGCCTGCGCGCCGAGTTCGACGACGACCTGGCCCGCCGGTTCCTGGGTGAGGCCCTGACCCAGCGGGAGCCGTCGGCCGAGCTCGAGGAGACCCTGCAGGCGGTCGACGAGACCTGCCAGCTCTCGGCCGGGTGACCCACCCCGGCGGGTGACGTCCCGGGGCCCGGCCCGGCTGTCAGGGGGGCTCCGTAGGCTGCGGGGATCAGCTCGCTCGACCTGTTCTCCGAGCCCGTCCGGGCGTGGTTCTCGTCGTCGTTCCCCGCGCCCACCCAGGCCCAGGAGCTGGGCTGGCCGGCCATCGCGGCCGGCGAGCACACGCTGATCCTGGCGCCCACCGGCTCCGGCAAGACCCTCACCGCCTTCCTGTGGGGGATCGACCGCCTCCTCACCACGCCGCCGCCCGAGGGGCGGGCCCGCACCCGCCTGCTCTACATCTCGCCGCTGCGCGCCCTGGCCGTGGACGTGGAGAAGAACCTGCGGGCGCCGCTCACCGGCATCGGCCACGCCGCCGCCCGGCTGGGCCTGCCGGCCCAGGACCCGTCGGTGGGGGTGCGCACCGGCGACACGCCGGCCGACGAGCGGCGCAAGCTGGCCCGCAACCCCCCCGACCTGCTCATCACCACCCCCGAGTCGCTCTACCTGATGCTCACGTCGGCGGCCCGGGAGACACTCGCCAACGTCGAGGCGGTGATCATCGACGAGATCCACGCGCTGGCCGCCACCAAGCGGGGCTCGCACCTGGCCCTCACCCTCGAACGCCTCGACGAGCTGTGCGAGAAGCCCCCGCAGCGCATCGGCCTGTCCGCCACCCAGCGCCCCCTGGAGGAGATCGCCACGTTCCTCGGCGGGTTCGAGACGCCGGCCGAGGGCGAGGCACCCCGACGGCGACCGGTCACCATCGTCGACGCCGGCATGCGCAAGGTGCTCGACATCGAGGTGATCGTGCCGGTGGAGGACCTCGGCGAGCTCGGCACCATCATCGAGGAGCCCGTCGGTGGGGCCGCGGCGGCCGGGCCCCAGCGGCGGTCGATCTGGCCCGCCATGCACCCCCGGCTCCTCGAGCTGGTGCAGGAGCACCGGTCCACCCTGATCTTCGTCAACGCCCGCCGGCTCGCCGAGCGCCTGGCCACCCGGCTCAACGAGCTGGCGGCGGAGCAGGCCGCGGTCACCGCCGGCGCCCTGCCCGGCAGCACCGACGGCGCCCGCTTCGCCGGCAACGAGGCCATCGGCGTGCCACCGGTGGAGGAGCTGGTGAAGGCCCACCACGGCTCGCTGTCGCGGGAGCGCCGGCTCATCATCGAGGACGAGCTGAAGTCGGGGCGCCTCAAGGGCCTGGTGGCCACGTCGTCGCTGGAGCTGGGCATCGACATGGGGGCGGTGGACCTCGTCATCCAGGTGGAGTCGCCCGGCGCCGTCTCGCGCGGGCTCCAGCGCATCGGCCGGGCCGGCCACCAGGTCGGCGAACCGAGCCGGGGGAAGCTCTTCCCCAAGCACCGCTCCGACCTGGTGGAGGCGGCGGTGGTCACCCAGCGCATGCACGACGGGCTGATCGAGCACACCACCTATCCCCGCAACCCGCTCGACGTGCTGGCCCAGCAGGTGGTGGCGGCGTGCGCCCTCGACGAGTGGGCGGTGGAGGACCTGGCCGCCATGGTGCGGCGGGCCGCGCCGTTCGCCGAGCTCAGCCAGGAGGTCTGGGAGGCGGTGCTGGACCTCCTGGCCGGCCGCTACCCGTCCGACGAGTTCGCCGAGCTGCGGCCGCGCATCGTGTGGGACCGCGCCGGCGGCACGGTCCGGGGCCGGGCCGGCGCCCAGCGCCTCGCCGTCACCAGCGGGGGCACCATCCCCGACCGCGGCCTCTACGGCGTGTTCCTCCCCGACGGCACGCGCGTGGGCGAGCTCGACGAGGAGATGGTCTACGAGTCCCGCACCGGCGAGACCTTCCTGCTCGGCGCGTCCACCTGGCGCATCGAGGACATCACCCACGAGCGCGTGATCGTCACCCCGGCGCCGGGCCAGCCGGGGAAGATGCCGTTCTGGCACGGCGACGGGCCGGGCCGGCCGCTGGAGCTCGGGGCCGCCCTGGGCGAGTTCGTCCGGGAGATCCGCGCCCTGCCCGAGCCCGAGGCCCGGGAGCGCCTGGCCACCCGCCACGACCTCGACGACTGGGCCGCCACGAACCTGCTGGGCTACCTCGCCGAGCAGGCCGAGGCCACGGGGGCCGTGCCCGACGACCGCACCATCGTGGTGGAGCGCTTCCGCGACGAGATCGGTGACTGGCGGATCTGCGTGCTCAGCCCCTTCGGCGCCCAGGTCCACGCGCCGTGGGCGATGGCCCTCCGGTCCCGGCTGGCCGAGCGCTGGGGCCTCGAGGTCGAGCTCATGTGGAGCGACGACGGCATCGTGCTCCGACTCCCCGAGGCGGTCGACACCCTCCCGGTGGAGGAGCTGCTGATCGACCCCGACGAGATCGACGAGATCATCATCAGCCAGCTCCCGGGCACCGCCATGTTCGCGGCCCGCTTCCGCGAGGCCGCGGCGCGGGCCCTGCTGCTGCCCCGTCGCCGCCCCGACCGTCGCACCCCGCTGTGGCAGCAGCGCCAGAAGGCCGCCGACCTCCTGGCGGTGGCGGCCAAGCACCCGAGCTTCCCGATCCTGCTCGAGGCCACCCGCGAGTGCTGCAACGACGTGTTCGACCTGCCCGCCCTGCGGGGGCTCCTGCGGGACCTGCGCTCGCGCAAGGTCCGGGTGGTCGCGGTGGACACCCAGCAGGCCTCGCCGATGGCGTCGTCGCTGCTGTTCGGGTGGGTCGCCGTCTACATGTACGAGGGCGACGCGCCGCTCGCCGAGCGCCGCGCCGCAGCCCTGGCGCTGGACCGCGACCTGCTCCGCGAGCTGCTCGGCGCCGAGGAGCTCCGCGACCTGCTCGACGCGGACGTCCTGGCCGACCTCGAGGACGAGCTCCAGCACCTCGCCGAGGGCCGTCGGGCACGTGACCCCGACGAGGTCCACGACCTCCTCCGCATCCTGGGCCCGCTCACGGTGGAGGAGGCCGCCGCCCGCTGCACCGACGAGCTGCGACCCTCCGTCGGCGAGGCGCTGCAGAAGCTCTTCGGCGAACGACGGGCCATCACCGTCGGCATCGCCGGCGAGGAGCGGTGGGCGGCCGCCGAGGATGCCGGCCGCCTGCGCGACGCGCTCGGCTGCAACGTGCCCATCGGGCTGCCCCACGCCTACACCGAGTCGGTGGCCGCGCCGTTCGAGGGCCTGGTGGTCCGCCACGGCCGCACCCACGGGCCGTTCGTGGCGCGCGACGTGGCCGGGCGCCTCGGGGTGGGGGTGGATCGGGTCCGCCCCGTGCTCGACGCCCTGGTGGTCGCCGGGTCGCTCGTGCGCGGCGAGTTCCGCCCCGGCGGGGCCGAGCGGGAGTGGTGCGACCCGGAGGTGCTGCGCCAGCTCCGGCGGCGCTCGCTCGCCGTGCTGCGGGCCGAGGTGGAACCGGTCGACGGTGCCGCCCTCGGTCGCTTCCTGCCGCCGTGGCAGGGCGTGGGCCTGCCCCGGCGCGGCCCCGACGGCCTGGTGGAGGCGCTCGGTGCCCTGGCCGGCGCCTCGATCCCGGCCTCGGTGCTGGAGACCGACGTGCTCCCCGCCCGGATGCACACCTACTCGCGGGCCGACCTCGACGCCCTCTGCACGTCGGGCGAGGTGGTGTGGCTCGGGGCCGGGCCCCTCGGGTCGGGCGACGGGCGGGTGCGCCTGGTGTTCCGCGACCAGGTCGACGTGCTGGTGCCCGAGCCGTCCGACGACGACCGGCCCGAGGGCCCGGTGCACGACGCCCTCCGGGCCCACCTGGCGGCGCGCGGCGCCTCCTTCTGGGACGATCTCGTGCGAGCCGCGGCCGCCGCCGAGGCCGACTACGACGAGCCCACGGTGCTGGCCGCGCTCTGGGACCTGGTCTGGGCCGGCGAGGTCACCAACGACTCGCTGGCTCCGCTGCGGGCCTTCGTGGCCGGGGCCTCCAGCAAGCGGGGCGGGGCCGCCGCCAAGCGAGCGGGCCGGGCCCGCCCCCGACCGGGCCGCCTCTCGAGGCTCGGGCCGCCCGCCGGAGCCGGTCGCTGGTCGCTGGTGGCGCCGCTGCGCCAGCCGCTCCCGGGGCAGGCGGCCCCCACCCCCACCGAGGTGGCCCACGCCCGGGCCACCCAGCTCCTCGAGCGCTACGGCGTGCTCACGCGCGAGGCGGCCCTCGGCGAGGGCATCGAGGGCGGCTTCGCCGGCGTCTACCCGGTGCTGAAGGCGCTCGAGGAACGCGGCGCCGTCCGGCGCGGGTACTTCGTGGCCGGCTTGGGCGCTGCGCAGTTC
This sequence comes from Acidimicrobiales bacterium, assembly GCA_038241315.1. GTDB lineage: Bacteria > Actinomycetota > Acidimicrobiia > Acidimicrobiales > Iamiaceae > Aquihabitans. Next base: position 21,698 of record JBBRFU010000041.1, read on the forward strand.
GCGCTCCCCGGGGCGGTGGACCGGCTCCGGTCGGCCCGCGACGCTCGTCGCACCGATGCCCTCGGCGGGCGCGACGGTCGGGGCGGCAACGATCGCGACGACGTGGTGGTGCTGGCCGCCACCGACCCGGCCCAGCCGTACGGCGCGTCGCTCCCGTGGCCGCCCACCGACGGCCGCCCGGCCCGGGCCGCCGGCGCGCTGGTGGTGCTGGTCGACGGGGAGGCCGCGGTCCACGTCGAGCGCGGCGGCCGGAGCCTCCTCACGTTCCCGGCGGCGTTGCTGGACCCCCGGTGGAGCGGGGCCCTGGCCCACGTGGTGGCTTCCGGGCGTCGTCGCTCGCTGGAGCTGGCCCGGATCGACGGCGCACCGGCCCGCGAGTCGAGCCACGCCGACACCCTCCGCGCCGCCGGCTTCGTCGACGGCTACAAGGGCCTGGTCCTCCGCTCCCGCTGATCCGCGGTGGTCGGTCCGCGATCGGCGGAGGTCCACGCGCGGCCGAGGGCCCAGCCGATCCCGGCCGGGCCCTCGCACGCAACCTTGGGGCGTGGGTCAGCAGTGCACGCTGAGGTACCAGTAGAGGTCCGCCGCCGCCGGGGGCGTGACGGCGCCGTTGGTGGTGTAGGCGTAGATCTTGCTGCCCGACACGTAGGCGCCGGCGTGGTTCTGCGCCGGCCAGGTGGAGGCCACCGCCGAGCAGCCGGTGAGGTTCCGGTCCACGGTGATCTCGTACGTGCCGGTACCGGTCCTCACGGAGGACACCACGCGCGAGGTGTTCGAGGACAGGGAGCCGTCACTGGCGACCATGGCGTGGATGGGCGGGGCGTAGTAGCCGAGCACGTCGATCACCACGTGCGTGGTGGCGCTCGGCTTCACGCGGATGGCCGCCGCGCCGCCACCCAGCGTCAGGTCGGTGCTGTTGGTGATGTTGACGCCGCCCTGGAAGTTGAGCAACGTCGCCGTCGGCTCGGCTTGGCCGAAGGGCCAGGCCCGCAGGAAGCCGGTGCCGGCAGGGCTCACCACCGTGATGGCCGCGGTCACCGAGGTGGCCGACTGGGGGATCCCGCAGCCGCCGGCCTTGCCGCCCTGACCGGGGAAGCCCCCGGCGCCCCGCACGTGGAAGTTGCGGATGGCGCCGCCGCCGATGGGGCCGCCGGCGATGCGGGTGTCGACGATCCGGCAGGGCGTGAGGGCGACGTGGGCGTCCTCGGTGAAGGTCGGGGGGATGCCGCGGGTCCCGGCCGAGGCGGGCAGCTCCTGGGTCGGTGGTGCCGCCGACGGCGAGGGACCCGACTGGGCCCCCGACGCGGAGGCCACCAGGACCAGCGCGGTGGCGGCGGCGACGGCGGCGGTGGTGAACAGGCGTTTCATGATCTCGCTCTTCTCTGTTGGGGATCCCGCTCCGCCCGGTGCGCCGCAGGGGGCGGCATGGCACCGGGCGTCTCCCCATTGAGCGGCTCGGCGCCCGCTGGATACGTCCGGATCACCCGCGGAAGCGACGGCGGGCCGCAGGCCCGTGGGTAGGGTCCGCGGCGATGGCCGATCGTCCGAGCGTCCGGGTCGAGGAGGTGCCGCTGGCGGCCACCGCCGACCTGCGCCGCCGGGTGCTCCGACCCACTGCCCGGCCCGACGAGCCCACGTGGTCGTCGGTGCCGGTGCCGGGGTCGGCCACCTTCGCGGTGCTCCTCGGTGCCGGTGCCGGTGCCGCTGCCTCCTCAGGGACGGCCGGTGAGCCGGTCGTCACCGTGACCGTGATGCCGGAGCCGTGCCCCTGGCGCGCGGGCGCGGCGGCGCCCTGGCGGCTGCGCGGGATGGCCACCGCCGAGGGGTGGCGGGGGCGGGGCATCGGTCGGCTGGCACTCGACGCCGCGGTGGACCACGTGACCCGGGCCGGTGCCGACCTGCTGTGGTGCAACGCCCGGCTGGCGGCCGTGCCGTTCTACGAGCGGGCGGGGTTCGTGGTGGAGGGACCGGAGTTCGACGTTGTCGGGATCGGCCCCCACCGCCCGCTGGCCCTCCCGCGGTCCGCCCGCCCGGGCGGTCCGGACCACGAGGTGCCCGGGTAGGTTCGCCCCCATGAGCACGACGCAGTGGTACTGGTGCCTGACGCACCAGCAGCCCGAGACCGCCGAACAGCGCGACGACCCCGACAACGCCCTCGGCCCGTACCCCGACGAGGCCGCGGCCCGGAACTGGAAGGCCACCGCGGAGGCCCGCAACGAGGCCTGGGACACCGAGGACGAGCGCTGGTCCGGCGACGGGGAGGGCGACGGTGGCGGCCAGGCTGGCGGTGACGGCGGGGCCACCGGGGCCTGACGTCGGTCGATGCCCGAAGGCGACACCCTCCACCGCGCCGCGAACCGCCTGCGACCCGCCCTGGCCGGCGCCGTCCTCCGCCGGTTCGAGGCGCCCCGCCTCCTCGGCGAGCGGCCCACGGTCGGCGTGGCCATCCGCGACGTGGAGGCGGTCGGCAAGCACCTCCTGATCCACTTCGCCGACGGCCTCACCCTCCGCACCCACCTCGGCATGCCGGGCTCGTGGCACCTCTACGCCACCGGCGAGCGGTGGCGGAAGCCCCGCCACCTGGTGCGAGCGCTGGTGGCCGTCGACGGGTGGGAGGCGGTGTGCTTCTCGGCGCCCCAGGTCCAGACCTACCGACCCGACCAGCCTGGCGGCGCCCTCGGGACCGCCCGGGACCCGATCGGCCACCTCGGGCCCGACCTCTGCACCCCCGACGTCGACCTCGACGAGGCGGTCCGCCGCTTCGACACGGTGGCCGAGCCCGACACCGAGATCGCCGTCGTCCTCCTGGACCAGCGGGTGGCCGCGGGCATCGGCAACGTCTACAAGTCGGAGCTGCTCCACCGCTGCCGGGTCGACCCGTTCGTGGCGGTGCGGGAGGTCCCGGTGGCGGTCCGTCGCCAGCTGGTGGAGGCGGCCAACCGCCTGCTGCTC
>JBBRFU010000042.1:0-24269 GCA_038241315.1 Acidimicrobiales bacterium
CGCGTTCGGAGCCGGACGCCGACGGTCGTTGCACCGTCGAGCTGCCCCTCGAGCCGCTCGAGGTGGCGGTCGCCATGCTGGCGCCGATCGCCGGCGTGGAGGTCCTCGCCCCGCCGGCGCTGCGCGCCGCCCTGGCCGACCACGCCCGTGCGGTCCTGGCCGCCAACGGCGGCTGACCCGGCCTGCCGACAGGCTGGTCCCGTCGGCCTGCCGGCTCAGATCCCCACCGTCGGTCGACCCGGCGGTCAGCCGACGCGCGGGCCCGGGACGTTGCGGAAGGCGAAGGGCTCGCTGACCCGGCCGGGCACCACGAACCAGGCCTCGCCCGTCCCGCCACCGTCGAGGATCGAGACGAAGGTGTCGACCACCTCGGCGACCTCCAGGATCGGGAAGCGCACCTCGTCGAGGTAGGCCTTGATGCCGCCGATGATCGCCGTGTGGGCGAACGACGGGCACAGCGCGTTCACCAGGATCTCGTCGGGGCGGTGCGCCTCGGCGAGCGACCGCACCAGGGCCACCACCGCGGCCTTGTTGGCGGCGTAGATCGGGTCGAGGGCCACCGGGGTGAGGCCGGCCATGGAGGCGGTGGCGATGATCGTGCCCCCGCCGCGCGCCTGGAGGGCGGGCAGCGCGGCGTGGATGCCGAACACCACGCCGTCGAGGTTGATGCCCATGGCCCGCCGGTAGGCGACCTCGTCGAAGTCGGCGCCCAGGCCGTGGCCGCTGCTGATGCCGGCGTTGAGGTGGATCAGGTCGAGCCCGCCGAAGCGGTCCACGGCGGCGGCCACCATGGCCTCGTTCTCGCCCAGGTCCCGCACGTCGCAGCGCACGTAGTGGCCGCCCACCTCGTCGGCCACGGCCTGCCCGCCCGCGTCGTCGACGTCGGCCACCACCACCTGGGCCCCGAACCCGGCCAGCCGCCGGGCCACCGCGGCGCCGATGCCGTTGGCACCCCCCGTGACCAGTGCGACCTTCCCCGGCAGTTCGCTGCTCTGCATGCCCGGAGCCTGGCACAGCCCCGGCCCGGCCCGGCCCGATCCTCAGATCGACGGGACGGGGCGGGGCGCTCAAGGGGCAGTGGGACCGGTGGCCGGCGGCCGGCCAGGGGCGGCGGCTGGGTCAGGGCCGGGGCAGCTGGGCGTCGATCCAGGCCAGGGCCTCCGCCGCGGTGCCGACGATGGGGCCGGGCGGTGGTGGCGGGCGGTCCACCATCACCACGTCGAGGTCCAGGAGCCGGGCGGCCTCGAGCTTGGGGGCGGTGGCGGTGCCGCCGCTGTCCTTGGTGACCAGCGCGTCGATGCGGTGCGCGCCCAGCAGGGCCAGCTCGTCGCCGAGGTCGAACGGGCCACGGGCCAGCACGACGGTGGCGTCGGTCAACGGCATCGGGTCGGGGGGCTCGATGGAGCGCGTCACCAGGTGGACCCCCGCCAGGCCGGCGAACGGGGCCAGGTCGAGGCGACCGGTGGTGAGCAGGGCCCGGCGGGCCCCCAGCCGCTCCAGCTCGTGGGCGGCCGCGGGCAGGTCCCGCACCCGGTGCCAGCGGTCACCGGGGGCCGCCCGCCAGCCCGGTCGGAGCAGCCGCACGCGGGGGACCCCGGCCCGCGCCGCCGCGGCCGCCGCCTGGTGGGGCATGCGGGCGGCGAAGGGATGGGTGGCGTCGACGAGCAGGTCGTACGGCCGCGCCTGCAGGACGGCCGCCAGCCCCTCGATGCCCCCGAACCCGCCGGTGCGCACCTCGCCGGGCAGGTCGGCCGGCTCGGTCGTCCGCCCGGCGAACGACGTGACCACGTCGACCCGGTCCCGCTCGGCCAACCGCCGCACCAGCTCCGCCGCCTCGCTGGTCCCGGCCAGCACCAGCACCACCGTCGACGTCACGCCGCCACGCTACGACCCGCGCGTCGGCGCCGCCTCGTGCCGCTCCTGCTGACCCAGCTGGACACCCGCGCCCGACCCCGGAGCAGGAACCCGGCACGCAGCGGATCCGATCCGTTCCCGCTGACCCAGCCGAACACCGGCGCCCGATCGGGGAACACGAAGCGATCAGGCGGGCGGCCGGGCTCCGGTCCGCCAGCGCGGCAGCCCGGTCAGGGCTGGCGGCGGAGGAGGTAGGTGTCGAACATCCAGCCCTTGCGGGCGCGGGCCTCGGCGCGGACCTCGCGGATGCGCTCGGCCACGTCGCCGAGCGGGCCGGTCACCAAGATCTCGTCGGGGGTGCCGAGGTAGGCGCCCCACCAGATGGTGAGCCCGGCCGGTTCGACCTCGGCGAACGAGCAGCGTCCGTCGAGCAGCACCACCACGTTGTCGATGGCGGCCGGGTCCATGGCCACCAGCTGGCGCCCGGTGGTGATGGTGATGGCGCCGCCGATCTGGTTCAGCGGGATGGCGAACCGAGCGGTGAGGGCGTGCAGGCTGCTGATGCCCGGGATCACCTCGATCGCCAGGTCGAGGTGGCCGCGGTCGGCCACCTGGTCGAGGACGCGGGTGGTGCTGTCGTAGAGCGAGGGGTCGCCCCAGGCGAGGAAGGCGGCGACCTCACCGTCGGCCACCTCGTCGCGCAGCACCGACTCGTACAGGTCGATGCGCTGGTCGTGCCAGGCCTGGACGTCGGCCGCGTAGCTCGCGCGGGTGGCGTCGCCCAGGCGGCGCTCGGGATCGGTGCGCTCGACGATGCGGTAGGCGTCGCCCGCCTCGCCCTCCACGAAGCGGTCGAGGATCTCCCGGCGGAGCGCCACCAGGTCGTCCTTGTCCTCGCCCTTGTCGAGCACCACGAACACGTCGGCCCGGTTCAGCGCCTCGATGGCCTGCACGGTCACGTACGACGGGTCCCCCGCCCCGATCCCGATCACCAGCACCTCACGCGTCACCACGCCGCCGAGTCTGGCCCACCACCCCGTCCAGACCAGCCACCGTTCTTCATGGCGAACGGGGCACCCCACCGCGCCCACAATCGGAAGAACCGCCGACCCACCGTTCTTCATGGCGGACGGGGCACCCCACCGCGCCACCAGCCGGAAGAACGGTGACCCGGTCCGGTCCTGTCCCTTCAGGGGACGGGGATCGGGGATCGGGGCGGGGACGGGGGAAGAACCCGTGGGTCAGCTGGTGGGGTGGAGGGGCTCGAAGTCGGTGGGGGCGGGGGCGCGGGTCCAGTCCCAGTAGTCGACGAGGCGCCACGGCGACAGGATGAAGATCCGCCCCGACGGGCCGCGGTACCAGCTGCTGCGGATGGACGGGTGGCCCCAGACCATGGTGTCGAGCTCGGCCTGGAGGCGCTCGTTGTAGGCGTCGTGGACCTCGCGGCGCACGGCCAGGACAGCACCGTCGCCGGCGTCGGCGAGCTGGGCCAGCGCGCCCATCACGTAGCGGACCTGGCACTCGATCATGAAGATGATGCTGCCACCGTGGGCCAGGTTGGTGGCCGGCCCGTACAGGCAGAACAGGTTCGGGAAGTCGGGGACGGTGATGCCGAGGTGGGCCGTGGGCTCGTCGCCCCAGCGCTCGGCCAGCACCGCGCCGCCGCGACCCACGATGTCCATCGGCCACAGGTACCGGTTGGCCTGGAACCCGGTGGCGTACACGATCACGTCGACGGGGTGCTCGGTGCCGTCGGCGGTCACCACCCCGGTCGGCGTGATCGACGTGATCGCCTCGGTGACGAGGTCGACGTTCGGCCGGGTGAGCGCGCCGAGCCAGCTGCCGTTGTCCTGGAGGGTCCGCTTGCCGAGGCAGACGTAGTCGGGCACCACCTTGGCCAGCAGCTCGGGGTCGTCGCCGATCTGCTCGGCCATCCACGCGGTGAAGACCTGGCGGGCCGCGTCGTTGAGCTCGCTGATGGCGACGTCCTGGTGGGGGTAGTCGGGGTCGATCCGCATGGCGGGCAGACCGCCGTCGCACGCCGGCCAGAACAGGAGGAAGCGGTACCACCACCCGTAGAACGGCAGGTGGCGCACGGCCCACGGCACCCCGGGGCCCACCCGGTCGTGGTAGTGCGGGTTGGGGAACATCCACGGCGCCGAGCGCTGGAAGACGGTGAGGTGCTCGACGTCGGGGGCGATGGTGGGGACGATCTGGAACGCGCTGGCGCCGGTGCCGATCACCGCCACCCGCTCGTCCCGCAGGTCGGCGCCGTCCACCCACCGGGCCGAGTGCATGGCGAGGCCGGCGAAGGTGTCGCGCCCCTCGATGTCGGGCAGCTGGGGCCGGTTCAGCTGGCCGACCGCGCTGATCACCGCGGTGGCGGTCAGCTCGTCGGGGCCGTCGGGGCCCGTCACCGACACCGTCCAGCGGGCGGCGGCCTCGTCCCACACCGCCGCGGTGACCTCGGTGCCGAAGCGCACGTGGTCGGCCACGCCGTAGTCGACCATGCACCGCTCGAAGTAGGCCTGCAGCTCGGGCTGCTGGGCGAAGAACTCGGTCCAGCCGTCGTCGGGTGCGAAGGAGTACGAGTAGAAGTGGTTGCCCACATCGACCCGACACCCCGGGTAGCGGTTCTCGTACCAGGTGCCTCCGGCGCCCGGGTTCTTCTCCACGATCGTGAAGTCGACGCCGGCCTCGGCCATGCGGATGCCGGCCAGCAGGCCCGACATGCCGGCGCCGATCACCACCACGCCGAACCCCTCGGGCGCCCGGTCGCCGATGCCGACGTGCGCGGGATCCCAACGGAGGTCCGTGCCGTCCAGCTCGAGCTCCTCGAGCACCAGCCCGAGGTACTCGTCGGGCACGTGGTCCACCACGAGGAAGTCCATGATCTCGTGGACCAGGTCCGGCCCGGGCGGCGGTGGCAGCACGCAGCCGCCGTCGCGGTAGGCGCGGATGGCGTCGAGGGCGCGGGCCCGCACGGCGGCCTGGTCCTCGGGCGGCAGGAAGCCCTGCACCTCGTTCAGGTAGATGCCGAGCGGCCGGACGTCGCCGCGGATCCAGGAGGGGTCGCCGGTGAGGTGGACCATCGACGCCATCAGGGTGGGGACCGAGAGGTCCTCCAGGAATGCGGCGAGGGTGGCGTCGTCGTCGGTGAACGGCACGCCGGCGTGACGGCTCCGGCCCGAGCCACCGGTCGGCTCGTCGCCGCCGGCCCGGCCCTCGGGGTCAGCCACGGGCGTCGGCGGGGCGGTACCCGGCGAGGCGGATCGGCAGGCGCTTGTAGCTGTTGTTGAGGTTCGACCGCAGGCGAACCGGCTCGCCGGCGAGCTCGATGGAGGGGAAGGCGGCCAGCAGCTCCTCGAGGAACACCCGGCCCTCCAGGCGGGCCAGGTGCACCCCCAGGCAGAAGTGCTCGGCGATGCCGAACGAGAGGTGCGGGTTGGGCGACCGACCGATGTCGAAGCGCTGCGGGTGGTCGAACACCTCCTCGTCGCGGTTGGCCGCCGTGTAGTACATCGCCACCTTGTCGCCGGCGGCGACGGCCGTGCCGCCCAGCTCGGTGTCGACGGTGGCGGTGCGCCGGAAGTAGTGCAGCGGGTTGGCCCACCGAAGCACCTCCTCCACCGCACCGGGCACGAGCGACGGATCGGCCCGCAGGTCGGCGAGCTGGTCGGGATGCTGCAGGAGGGCCAGCAGGCCCGAGGAGAGCATGGTCGTGGTGGTGTCGTTGCCCGCGGGGACCAGCTGCACGAAGAAGCTGCCGAAGTCGATGTCGGTCATGGGCTGACCGTCGAAGTCACCCTCCAGCACGAGCGTGGTGAGGTCGTCCCGGGGCGGCTCCAGCCGTCGCCGGCCGGCGAGCTCGATGGCGTACATCGCCATGTCGATCGACGCCGAGGCGGTGGCGTCGGCGGCCTCCTCGGGCGGCACCACGTCGGGGTCCTGGCCCGACGTCTGGCGTTCGGCCAGCGAGTGGAGGAGGTCCCAGTCGGCCTCGGGCAGGCCCATCAGCCGGCCCATCACCCGCGTGGGCAGCCCGGCGGTGACCTGGTGCACGAACTCCACCTCGGGCCCCGCGGCAGCCGCCTCGGCCATGAGCTCGCGGCAGATGGCCCGGATCTGCGGCTCCATGCCGGCGATGACCTTGGCCTTGAAGGTGTCGGCCAGGGGTCGGCGGTAGGTCACGTGGCGGGGCGGGTCCATGGCCAGCAACATGCCGCGCATCATCTCGAGGCTCTCGGGCGGCAGGTCCTCGAGCACCACGCCGCCCCGCTCGGCCGAGAAGCGCTGGGGGTCGCGGGCCACGGTGACCACGTCGGCGTGGCGCAGCACGGCCCAGAAGCCGGGCTCGCCGTCCATCTCCTGCCAGGCCACGGGCGTCGCCCGGCGCAGCTCCGCCAGCGCCTCGTGGGGGACGCCGCCGGCGAAGGTGGCCGGGTCGGCCAACCGCAGCGCCGGCGCGGCCGCCACGTCGGTCACGAGACGAGCACGTTCGGGCGCGGGTGGCCCTCGGCCTCGCACAGGAGGTAGTAGCCCTCCAGGGTGCCCGGCCCGTCGAACACGCTCTCGACGTTGCCCTCGGCGTCGAGGTTGAGGTTCTGCCCGTACATCTGGAACCAGACGTGGGTGTCGTCCTCCAGGCTCTCGAGGGTGTGGACCGACCCCGTGGGCTCGAAGAGGAACGACCCGGCCCGGTTCACGTCGGGGTACTCCTGGTACCGCCAGGCGCCGGAGGTCGTGTAGGCGTAGACCGGCCCGGTGTGGCGGTGCTTCTGCACCACGTAGCCGGCCTGGAAGACGTTCTCCACGATCCACAGCTCCTGAGCGGCATCGACCTGGATGACCTTCAGCTTCGAGCCGTCGCCGATGTCGACGTAGGGCAGGTCGTCGGCGCCGACGTGGACGGCGGTGGGGACGTGGGGGGTGTCGGTGGTGGTCACGGGGTGCCTCCGGGGCTGGGACGGGTGCGGGACGGGTGCGGGTGCGGGTGCGGGGTCGGGCGGTGGGGCGGGCGGGTGCGGGGTCAGGCGGTGCGGGCGCGGAGCCAGGCGACGACGGCGGCGAGGTCCCGGGTGGACTCGGGGACGACGCCGGCGAAGAGGTGCCAGACGTGGATCATCCCCGGCGCCACGAGCAGCTCGACCTCGACGCCGGCGGCGAGGGCCCGCTCGGCCAGCCGCACCGAGTCGTCGCGCAGCACCTCGACCTCGCCCACGTGCACGAGGAGCGGGGGCAGGCCGGCGAGGTCGGCGTACAGGGGCGAGACCCGGGGGTCGTCGAGGGCGACGTCGCCCGCGTAGGCCTCCGCCGACTGGGCGAGCGTCTCGGTGGAGCACATCGGGTCGCGCCCGTCCTCGGTGGCGTGCGAGTCGCCGGACAGGCCGAGGTCGGTCCAGGGCGACAGCAGCGCGGCACCGGCCGGGAGGGGGGCGCCGGCCTCGCGGAGGGCGACCAGGAGCGAGAGGGCCAGGCCCCCGCCGGCCGAGTCGCCGGTGACCAGGACCCGGCCCGGGTCGATGCCGCGTCCGGCGCCGGTGAGCCACCCGTGGGCGGCGACGGCGTCGTCGAGGGCCGCCGGGAACGGATCCTCCGGCGCCAGCCGGTAGTCGACCAGCAGCACCGGGCAGCCGACGGCGGCGGCCAACGTCGACGCGAAGCCCCGGTGGCTGCCGGGCCCGCCCCCCGTGTAGGCGCCGCCGTGGAGGTACAGGACCGCCCGGGTCGGGTCGGCGTCGGGCGGGACGAGCCACTCCCCCGGCGCGCCGCCGGCATCGACCACGTCGACGACCGTGCCGCCGATGGCCGGCGCGTCGAGCTGCAGCGCCGCTCGCCGGGCCAGGGGCGTCGTCGACCCCTCGGTGAGGAGGAGGCCGCGCACGGCCTCCGCGAGATCGACGAGCTCGTCGCTCGCTGTCGCCGCACCCGGCGCCACCGCTGCCATCCCGGACCATCCCCTGTGCGCCCCTGCGGGCGGTCGTCGCGCACGTGGGTGTTCCCACGTGTATCGAAGTGTGATACCCCTGTATCACTTCGTCGTCAGCCTACCGAGGAGCCGATGGCCGTCAAGCGCCTCTCCACCGTCGAGAAGGCGTTCCGCGTCCTGGTGGCCGTGTCGGAGCAGCAGCCGATCGGGCTCGGCGCGCTGGCCCGCCTGCTCGACCTGGACCGGGGCGCCGTCCAACGGATCCTCGCCACCCTCGGCGACCTCGGCTGGATCGCGCCCGCCGACCCCCCGGCCACCGGTTGGGCCCTCACCCCCGAGGCCCTGGTGGTCGGTCGCCGCTACGCGCCCGAGCTGCGGGAGCGGGCCCGCCCCCACCTCGAGGCCATCCAGGCCGAGTCCGGCGAGACCGCCGGGCTGGTCATGGTCGACCGGGACCGGGTGGTGGTGGTCGACGCCGTCGACAGCCAGCAGGCCCTCCGCGTCACCGTCCCCCTCGGCTTCGACGCCCCCCTCGCCGAGTTCCAGCCGTTCCTCGCCCACTTCCCCGACGCCGAGCTCCACCGCCTCGCCGCCGCCGGCACCTACACGCTGACCCCGGCGCAGCGGGACGGCCACCGCCGCCGCGGCTGGTACGTGCTCGAGATGGACGACCTCGACGTCCGGGCCCTCGGCGCCCCGGTCGTCGGACCCACCGGCGCCGTGCTCGCCGCCCTCCTCCTGGTCGCCCCCCGCACCCGCATGCCGAAGGACCGCCAGGCCGACCTCGGCCGCCGCCTCGTCAGCGCCGCCGCCGCCATCGCCACGTCCCCGGCCGCGCCCACCGGGCCGCCGCCGTCTCCTCGACCGTCGTCCTCGACCGCCTGACGGGGCCACCCGCCTGCTGGACGTCGGCCGGCAGCCGACCTGGCGCGGCCAGGTCGCGCTGGAGGCGCTCCACCGCCAGCCATCGCTCGTGGCCGACGTCGAGGGAGGCCTCGTCGACGCCGGTCGGGTCGAGGGCGATGCGCGCCGCCAGCTCGAAGCCGTCCCGCTCGGCAGCACCGGTCGCCTCCGCGGCGGCGACGAGCGCATCGTGGACCGGCACCGTCTGCAGCCAGGCCTGCAGGGCCAGGTCGGCGGGGACACCGTCGGCCATCCGGACCCACCAGGGGTTCGAGGACGGCAGCCCGTGCGCCAGGCTCGGCGCCAGACGGAACACGAGGTCCCGCAGGTGTCGACGGGCGCTCAGGCGCTCGTCGGCGGCCCAGGCCTCCTGGAGGGAGGTCAGGTCGCCGAACGCCGAGGCGAGCCCGAGGAGGACGTCTTCCACGTCGACCCGGCCAGGGTGGTCGGCCAGCGCCCGGTCCCAGAACGCGACCAGGACGCGGATGACGGCGTCCTGCTCTCGTGTCGGCCACGTCGACCACCCGGCCTGCGTGAGGCAGCCGAGCGGCACCGCCAGGTCGAGGAGCGGGGCCTGGGCGGTGGTGCCGAGCTCGAGGAGGCGCGGGACGAAGTGGCGGAAGTCGTCCTCGTTCCCGGTGTGGTGGATGGCGTCCCAGGCGTACTTCTCGACGAGGTCCGGAGCGAGCCCGCGGACCGGCCCGTGCAGCGCCGCCTCGTAGGACGCGTCGTCGCAGTGATCGCAGTAGCCCATGACGTCGGGCAGCGGCTGGACGAAGACGTCGTACAACGCCTCGACCGCCGCCTCCAGCTCCGTGTCCTCGCCCACCCGCCGACGGTAGGCCACGGATCGGTCCGCCTCGCGTTCCGGGTCGCCACACAGGCACGACCGGCTCGACGTCGAGGCCGGCGCCGCCCCGCTCCGGCGGGCCCCGTCAGCCCCAGAGGGCGCGGGCGAAGAGGTAGATGCTGACCAGGACGCCGAAGCCGACCACGCCGGTGCGGAGGAGGTCCTCGTCGATGCGGCGGGCCACGCGGGCGCCCACGAAGCCGCCGAGGAGGGTGCTGGGGGCGGCCGCGGCCACGTAGGCCCACTCCACCGGCCCGAACAGGCCGAACACGGTGACGCTGACCGACGCGTCGACGAGCGACAGGAGGGACTTGCCGGCGTTGAGCCGCCGGAAGGTGTCGTGCACGGTGAGGCCGAGGACGCCGACGATGATCACGCCGAGGGCGCCACCGAAGTAACCGCCGTAGAGCGAGGCCGCGAAGATGCCCGCCACCGCGGCGGGACCGGGACGCTCGCCGGTGGCCGACTGCGCGGCCAGGCGACGCTTGGCCGCCGGCTGCAGGGCGGTGAGCAGGCTGGCGAAGAGCACCAGGAACGGGACGACCACGTCGAAGGCGCCCTCGGGGGTCACCAGCAGGAGCACGCAGCCGACGGTGGAGCCGGCCAGCGTCGACACCACGAGCGGGGGCAGCCGGCTCCGCTGCTCGCGGATCTCGTCGCGGAAGCCCACCACGCCGCCGAGGTAGCCCGGCCAGGTGGCGACCGAGTTGGTCACGTTGGCGGCCAGCGACGACATGCCGGTGCCCAGCAGCGCGGGGAACAGGATCAGCGACCCACCGCCGGCGATGCTGTTCACGATCCCGCAGAGCAGGCCGGCGAACACCACGAGCGCGCCGTCGAAGAGGGTCATGGCTGGCCGGTCCAGGGGGTCGGTGGGACGACCGATCGTAGGGTGGCCGCCGCCTCACGCCGTTCCGCCGCCCCACGCCGCTCCGCCGAGCCGGAGCCCGGTCCGGGCCCGATCCGGGGCAACGGAGATTTTTTCTCGACGAGCGCGTCGGGCACGCACCGTGCGGGCCCACCGCAGAAGGTGGCGGATCCGCCCACCGGGGGTGCCGGGTTCGGGGGATCACCCAGGTGGGTGATCGCGGAGGGTGGCGGCCCTGCATCCACCGCCGCGGCCGCCGGGTGCCGACGGGCCGGTCGGTACTTGCGTTGCGGTTGCGTTACGACTTCACTCGCCGGACCCGGCGATCCCGACCTCGGAAAGGACCACTCCCCCCATGGTCTCCTCCCCCGTCCTGCCAACCGCACCCACCAGACGGCCGTCATCGTCGCCGGGGCGCTCCCGCGTCGCCATCGCCGTGCTGGCGGTGCTGGCCCTCGCCCTCGGCGCCTGCCAGGTCAACGAGAAGGTGACGGCCCGCAACCTGCTCAACCGGGACCGCGCCGCTGCCGGGCGGGCCGCCCTCCCCTACCAGCGCGACGCCCAGCTCAAGGCCCAGGCCTGGGCCGAGCGCCTGGCACGCGAGAACCGGCTCTACCACTCCACCCTCTCCCACGCCATCGGCGCCCGGTGGTGCAACCTCGGGGAGAACGTGGGCTACGGCTCGTCGCTCGCCGGCGTGCAGCGCTCGTTCATGGGCTCGTCCGCCCACCGGGCGAACGTCCTCTCACGCACCTGGAACGGCGTCGGGGTCGGCGTGGCCCACCGGGGCAGCCGGGTCTACGTGGTCCACGTCTTCATCCGGACCTGCTGAGCCCGACCCGTCGTCCGCCGGGCGAGCGACGGGTCAGCCGCCGAGGGCCCGGTTCACGAACCGGCCCACCCGGCCGAGCTCCGGCGGCTGGTAGCCGTCGGGCACGGCGCCGGGCGCCTCGGTGGCGGCCACGGCCAGCACCTCGTGGATGCTGGGGTTCACCAGCCCCACCGAACCGATCACCACGGTGGGCACCGTCTCGTGGCCCCGGGCGACGGCACGGACCACGGCCGCGCCCTCCGGGTCGGACCAGATGTCCACCAGGCGGTGCGGCACCGCGGCACCGTCGAGCTGACGCCGGAGGCCGATGCAGTACCCGCACGCCGGCCGCCAGTAGACGACGATCTCGGCCTCCCCGGATGGCGGGTCGACCTCGGTCGTCACCTCGGACGCGCCGTCGGGCGCGACATCGGTCTGGGTCGGGGGCACCGGCTCATCGTCCACGGCTCTCCGAACCACCGACGGGCCGAGATCCTTCCCGTCGACCCTGCACAGCCCGCGGCGCGCTCGGGCGGCCCGTGGCCCCTGGGGCCCGGGATTGCCGGTCACGAGCCGGGGGGTGCCGCCGAGGGGAACCGCTCGGCGTAGGTGGCCAGGCCGCCCGCCGGCGTGGCGTGCAGCACGGCGTGGACGATCGCTCGGCTGACCACGTCGGCGGCCACGCCGAAGAGGTCGCCCAGCCGGGCCACCCGGGCGCTGTCGGGCCGCAGGAGCCCCACGTCGACCGGTCCGGCCAGCGCCACCGCCCCGGTGGCCAGGCCCACCACGATGTCGCCGTCGGTGTAGCCGTGGGCGGGGCTCACCGCCCGGGCCAGGCCGTCGTGGCCGGCGCCGGCCAGCCGGACGCACTCGGGCTTGGTGAGCGGCGCGTCCGTGGCCACCACCACCAGGGTGGTGTTGAAGGGCGCCTGGCCCACCGCCGTCCCGGCCCCGGTCGGGCCCGCAGCGGTCGAGCCCGCCCCGGTCGGGTCGGCCGCGAAGGCCGCCAGCTCGGCCCGGCTCGGTCGCCGCAGCGGCCCCAGCTCGCCGTCCAGCGCCAGGCGGGCGCCCCACAGCTCGCCGGTGCGCGGGTCCAGCACGCTCCCTGCGCTGTTCACCACCACCAGGGCGCCCACGGTGACACCGCCCGCGGTGACGGCGCTGGCCGACCCGACGCCGCCCTTGAGCGGACCGGCGTGGGCTCCCGTGCCGGCGCCCACGGTGCCCTGGCGCAGCGGCCGGGCCCGGGCCGCGGCGGCCGCGGCCCGGTGCCCGAACGAGGCGTCGGGCCGGTTGCCGAAGGCCCCTCCCAGGCCGAGGTCGAACAGGGCGGCGGTGGGAACGATGGGCACCACCCGACCGGCCTCCTCGGCCACGCGGAAGCCGCGGCCCCGCTCCTCGAGCCAGGCCAGCACCCCACCTGCGGCGTCGAGCCCGTAGGCGCTGCCACCGGTGAAGCACACCGCGTCGACGTGCTGCACCATCGTGGTGGCGGCCAGCGCGTCGGTGTCGCGGGTGGCCGGCCCGCCGCCCCGCACGTCGCAGCCGCCCACCGTGCCGGGCGGGGGCAGGACCACGGTGGTGCCGGTGAGCCAACCCCGCCCGCGGCGCTGGTGGTGGCCGACGGACACCCCGGCCACGTCGGTGATGTCGTTGCGTGCCCCCGTGCTCACCGGTGCGCCCATGGCGGGGACCGTAGGGCAGGCGGTCAGCGGCGGGCCGGGCCGAGGCGGTCGCGCACCGCCACGCCGGGCGCCACCACCAGGAAGGCGGCGATGGCGAGGAGGACGATCGTGCCGCCCGACGGGGTGTCGGCGTAGAAGGACACGCCCACGCCCGAGACCGCGGCCACCGTGCCCAGCAGGGTGGCCAGCACCACCGTGGCGCGGAAGCTCCGGGTGACGAGCTGCGCGGTGGCGATGGGGATCACCATGAGGGCGCTGATCAGCAGGAGCCCCACCACGCGCATCGAGACCACCACGGTCACCGAGGTCACCACGGCCAGGAGGAGGTTGAGGCGCAGGACGGGCAGGCCCGAGGCCAGCGCGTGCTCCTCGTCGTTGCTGACGGCGAAGAGGTGTCGGCCGAGCCCCAGCGTCACCAGGAGCACGCCGAGCGAGAGCGCGGTGAAGATCCGCAGGTCGCCCGTGGTCGTGGTGGTGATGGCGCCGAACAGGTAGGCGTCGAGGTTCACGCTGGTGCCGACGGGGGCCTGGGACACGATCACCAGGCCACCGGCGATGCCGCCGTAGAACAACACGGCCAGGGCCACGTCGCCGCTCGTGCGCCCCCGCACCCGGATGAGCTCCACCACCACCGACCCGATCACCGCGGCGACGAGCGCGGTGAGCACCGGCTCGGTGGACGTCACCAGGCCGACGGCGACGCCGGTGAGGGCCACGTGGCCCAGCCCGTCGCCGATGAGCGACAGCCGGCGCTGCACGAGGTAGACGCCCACCGACGGTGCGGTCAGGCCGATCAGCAGCGCGGCCACCAGGGCCCGGCGCATGAAGTCGTACTCCAGGACCTCGATCACCATCAGCCGCCGATGCCCTTCAGGCCCAGCCCGGGCCCGCGCGCCGGGGGGTCGCCGTGGTGGTGGTGCCAGTCGTCGTCGTGCTCGTCGGGGGCGTGGACGGCGGGGCCGTCGTACTCGAGCACCCCCGCGCGCAGCACCAGCGTCCGGGTGACCAACGGTTCCACCGGCCCCAGCTCGTGGGTGATGAGCAGGATGGTGGTGCCCCCGGCCGCGAGGGCGGCGAGGGTGTCGGCCAGCGCCACCTGGTTGGCGCGGTCCACCCCGGCGGTGGGCTCGTCGAGCACCAGCAGCTCGGGGCCCGACGCGAGGGCCCGGGCGATGAGCACCCGCCGCTGCTGGCCGCCCGAGAGGTCGGCCATGGTGTCGCGGGCCCGATCCGTCAGGTCGACCGCGGCGAGGGCCTCGGCGATGGCTCGGTCGTCGTCACGCCGATGGCGCCGGAACGGCCGGATCCGACCGAGCCGCCCCGAGGCCACCACCTCGCGCACGGTGGAGGGCACGCCGCCCACCACCGTCTGGCGCTGCGGCACGTAGCCGATGCGGTGCCAGTCACGGAAGCGCTGACGGGGGACGCCGAACAGCTCGACGTCGCCGCGCAGCACCGGGGCCAGCCCGAAGAGGCCGCGGACCAGCGTGGACTTGCCGGAGCCGTTGGGCCCCAGGAGGCCGACCACCTCACCCGCGTCGATCCGCAGGTCGAGGCCCACCACCACGGGGCGGCCCTCGTAGCCGATGTCGGCGCGTCGGAGCTCGACGACCGCGGGAGCGGCCGCCGAGGTCACGGACAGGGCTGCCCGGCCTGGAGGGTGCTGAGGTTGGATCGCATGACCTCGAGGTAGTCGGTGCCCTGGGAGTCGTCGGTGAGCCCCTCGATCGGGTCGAGGACCGCCACCTCGACGCCGGCCTCGGCCGCCACCGTCTCGGCGACATCGGGCCGCACCAGGGTCTCGACGTAGATCGTACGGATCTCCCGCTCCCGCACCAGCTCGGTGATCTCGGCGAGGGCCTGGCCCGAGGGCTCGGCGTCGGGCGAGATGCCGGCGATGCCCACCTGCTCCAGGTCGTAGCGCTCGGCGAGGTAGCCGAACGCCTCGTGGCCGGTCACCAGCGTGCGGTTGGCGCAGACGGCGAGGCCGTCGGCGAGCTCGGCATCGAGCGCCTCGAGGTCCGCCACCACCGCCGAGGCGTTGGCGCGGTAGTCGGCGGCGTGGTCGGGGTCGCGCTCGGCGAAGGCGTCGCCCAGGGCGACGGCCACCGAGGCCAGGCGGGTCGGATCGAGCCAGACGTGGGGGTCGAGGGCCTCGCCGTCGCCCGCCTCCTCGTCCCCGTGATCGTCCTCGGGGGCCGGGCGGTCGAGCGCGGCGTGGTCGGCGGCGTCGAAGGCGTCCAGGTCGGAGCTGGCGACGGCGTCGTCCACCGCCGGCTGGAAGCCCCCGAGGTGCACCACCAGGTCGGCCTCGGACAGGTCGGCGACGTCGCGAGGGGTCAGCTCCAGGTCGTGGGGCTCGAGGCCGGGCCGGGTGAGGTTCGCCACCGAGACGTGGTCACCACCGACCTCCTCGGCCACCCACGCCAGCGGGTAGAACGCCGCTCGCACCTGGAGGCCGGCGTCGCCGCCGCCGCCGGCGTCGTCGGAGGTGCACCCGGCCAGGGCGAGCATCCCCAGGGTGCCCGCGACCACCAGCGCCCGACGGGTGGGCGGACGTGACGGCGGGGGGCGGCGCATGTCCCTCATGGTCCCGGTAAATGAGACTGATTGTCAAACTCACTTGATGGCGATCCGCAGCGGGCCCGCCCCGTGGTGGAGGTGCCCGGCCGGGGCGTCGGTTCACCGCACGCGGTGGTGGAGGTGGACCACGCCGTTCTCGAACCGCCGCTCGTCGAGCAGCTCGAGCGCGATCCGGAGGTCGCGGGGCAGGCCGGGCTCGCCGTCGGATCGTCCGCGGCCGTCGGATCGGCAACCGGTTCCGCCCGGGTCGGTCAGCCCGGGGCGCCGCCCGGCTCTTCGGGAGGCGCCGCCCCCTCCGGGGCGGGCACGGAGTCGGTGTAGTAGGGCCGACCAACCTGCTCCCACTCGGCGTAGAGCTCGAAGAAGGGCTCGCCGAAGGGGTCCTGGCCGCGCAGCGGCATGGCGGCGCGGCGAATGGTGAAGTCCCACGGGGCCAGGCGCCCGGCCTCGTCGAAGTGACGGCCGGCGGCCTCCGCCTCGCCCCGCCGGTGCAGCGACAGGGCCAGCCGGAACTCGGTGCGGGCCCGCTGGTCGTCGTCGCTCGGGAGGGCCTGGGCGGCGCGCACCGCGCCCTCGTCGGTGAAGGGCGCCTCGCCGT
This sequence comes from Acidimicrobiales bacterium, assembly GCA_038241315.1. Classification (GTDB taxonomy): domain Bacteria; phylum Actinomycetota; class Acidimicrobiia; order Acidimicrobiales; family Iamiaceae; genus Aquihabitans. The sequence continues at coordinate 16,082 of JBBRFU010000042.1, forward strand.
GGACCACCCACCGCTCCAGGGCCTCCAGGTGCGGCCCGGACGGCACGCCGTGGAAGTCGAGGAACTGATCGTCGCCGAAGGCCGCGGTGTTGGGCTGGACGATGCGGTCGTCCTCGTCGATCCAGACCACGGTCGGCACGTTGCGGATCCCGTAGGCGTCCACGAAGCGGTGATCGGTGTCCACCATGACCGGGAAGGTGGCGGCCGCCTCGTCGACCCAGGGCCGCACCGCCTCGGCGTCCTCGTCGACGGCCACGGCCAGGACCGTGAAGCCCTGGTCCTGCCAGCGGGTGTGGAGCTCCTGCCAGACCGGGAGGTCGTAGCGGCAGCCGCACCACGACGAGAACGAGACCACCAGGCGCTTCCGGCCCGTGTGCGCCCGCACGCTCGTCCGGCCGCCGTCCACGGTGGCGAGGGTGATGTCGGGTGCCTCGAGCGAGGCGAGGGCCGCGCCGCGGGCCGAGGCCGGCTCGCCGATGGCCACGGTGGCGTGCGCCACGTCGACGGCCACGGGGTGGCCGATGGCGGCGGCGAGCGCCACCGGGTCCACCCACCCGTCGGGGCCGAGCGAGCCGCGATCACGCACGGGCACGCATGCCTCGGCCCGGCAGAGCCCTTGGGGCTTCAGGGCCCAGCCGGTGGCCGTCGGGAGGTCCGCCTCGGCCACGAGCAGGCGGTCGCCGAGCCGACGCCCCGCCACCTCGACCTCGTCCTCCCCGATGACCCGAACGAGAACGTGTTCCATTTTTCGGAGCGTACCGCCGACCCGAGCAGCGCGCGCCTCAGCCGGCGCGCTCGGCCAGGCCGCGGACGTAGGCCGCCTGGCCGGCGTGCTGCAGGCCGTCGCTCACCACGCTCACCAGCCGGACCGCCACCGTGACCGGCGGGTCCCAGGACTCGTCGACCACCCGGGCGAGCTCGTCGGCATCGAGCCGGTCCAGGTACGCCGTCGTGGCCCCGTGCACGGCGGCGTGGTACTCGCCCAGGAGCGCGGCCGGCGCCCGCACCGCCGCCACCTCGTCGGCGTCGTGGCCGTAGCCGATGTCCGCCTCGTCGAGCGGCAGGTCGAAGCGCCCGGCGAAGCCCCGGGCCGTCCACACCTGCTCGGTGCCCGCCACCCCGGCCACGTGGTCGTCCTGCACCCGCGTCAGGTGCCAGACCAGCCACGCCACGGTGTTGGCCTCGGCATCGGGACGAAAGGTGAGCACCTCGTCGGAGGCGCCGCCCACGAGCTCGCGGACCACCTCGGCGATGCGCTCGAAGGCGTCGGTCAACAGGTCCTGGTGGGGCGCGCGTCCGGGCATGACGCAGGTCTACCCAACGGTCCCGTCCTGCGCTGGGCGGACTTGTTGCGAGATGTTCGCAACAGGGGCGGACCCGGCCCTACGGTGCCCCCATGCCGCGACCGCTGGGTGGTGCCCTCCTCGCCACCGCGCTGGTCCTCGCCGCCGCGGCCTGCGGCTCGAACGGGGCCGACGTGGCCATGAGCGACCGCGAGGAGGCGGGGGCGAGCACCAGCGACGCCGACGCCGAGGCCCGGGTGGCCGCCTTCACCTGTCCCAGCCGGGCCACCACGGCCGGCGAGCGGCGCGACGGGCCCCGCGCCGGCGACCGGCTGCTCGTGGTGTCCACCGTGGCCCCCCTCACCTCGATCGTGGCCAACGTGGCCGGCGACCTGGCCGACGTCCGGGGCCTGGTGCCGGAGGGGAGCGACTCCCACACCTTCGAGCCCAAGCCGAGCCTGGCGGCCGACCTGGCCGACGCCGACGTGGTGGTGGCCAACGGCCTCGGCCTCGAGGACCCCACACTCGACCTGGCCGACGCCAACGTCGGCCCCGACGGCCAGGTGGTCGAGCTGGGCACGCTGGCCCTCGACGAGGACCAGCACCTCTACGACCGCTCCTTCCCGGAGGACGCCGGGCGCCCCAACCCACACCTCTGGACCAACCCGCCCATGGCGCGCTGCTACGCCCTGACGGTGGCCTCGGTGCTGGCCCGGGCCGATCCGGCCAACGCCGACGCCTACCAGGGCAACGCCCGGGACTACGCCGCCCGGCTCGACGAGCTCGACCGCCTGATGGTGGCGGCCACCGCCACGGTCCCCCGGGCCCACCGGCGGCTCCTCACCTACCACGACGCCTACGCCTACTTCGCCGCCCGCTACGGCTGGGAGGTCCTGGGCGCCGTGCAGGTGTCGAGCTTCGAGGACCCCGGCCCGAAGGAGGTGGTGGCGTTGATCGACCAGGTGCGGGACCAGGGGGTCCCGGCCGTCTTCGGCAGCGAGGTGTTCCCCAGCGACGTGCTCGAGCAGATCGCCCGCGAGGCCGACGCGACCTACGTCGACGTGCTCCGCGACGACGACCTCCCTGGCGAGCCCGGCGACCCCGACCACTCGTTCCTGGAGCTCCTGCGGTTCGACTTCGTCACCATGGTCGAGAGCCTCGGCGGCGACCCGGCCGACCTGGCGGCCTTCGACGCGTCGGACGTGGTCCCCGACCAGGCGACGTACCCGCAGTGACGGTCCGAGCGGCGGCCGACGGGGTCCCCGACGCGGCGGCCGGCGCGGCCACCGACCTGGTCACCCTCGACGCGGTCACCTGCGACCTCGGCCACGGGCCCGTGCTCGAGGGGGTCTCGCTCGACGTGGCCGCGGGCTCCTTCACCGGGGTGGTGGGCCCCTCGGGGTCGGGCAAGACCACCCTCCTGCGCGCCATCCTCGGTTCGGTCGCGCCCACCGTCGGCACCGTCTCCCGCCGGGCCGGCGTGCGGCTCGGCTACGTGCCGCAGGTGGAGGCGATCGACTGGAACTTCCCCGTGACGGTGTCCGACGTGGTCCTCATGGCCGCCGCCGGCCGGCGCCTGCGCCCCTGGGCGAGCGGACCCGAGCGGGCGCGGGCCACCGAGGTCCTCGACCGGCTGGGCCTGGTGGACCTGGCCGACCGCCACATCCGCGCCCTCTCGGGCGGCCAGCAGCAGCGGGTGTTCCTGGCCCGCGCCCTCATGGGCGGGCCCGACCTCCTCCTGCTCGACGAGCCCACGTCGGGCGTCGACGTGCGGACCCGCCACGACCTGCTCCACCTCCTCGACGACCTGCACCGCGACGGCCTGGCCATCGTGTTGACCACCCACGACCTCAACGGCGTCGCCACCCACCTCCCCCGCCTGCTCTGCCTCAACCGGCGTCCCACCGCCCTCGGCACGCCCCACGAGGTGCTCACCCCGACCGTGCTGGAGCAGACCTACGGCGCGCCGCTCCACGTGCTCGAGCACGCCGGGCTCCCCCTCGTCGTCGACGGCCCGCACCGCCACGAGGGGCGCTGATGGACGTGCTCCTCGAGCCCTTCGAGTACGCCTTCCTGCGCCACGCCCTCGTGGTGTGCACGGTGGGCGGTGCCCTCTGCGGGCTCCTCGGGGTCTACGTGACGCTGCGCGGCCTCAGCTACCTCGGGCACGGGCTGAGCCACGCCATCTTCGGTGGCGCGGCCATCAGCGCGGCGGCGGGCCTCGACTACTTCGTCGGGGCGGGGGTGTGGGGGCTGGGGTCGGGCCTGGCGGTCAGCCGGGTCACGCGCCGGCGCGCCATCGGCGCCGACGCCGCGGTGGGCGTGATCACCACGGCCAGCTTCGCCCTCGGCATCGTCCTCCTGGGGCTCTCCACGCGGGTGGAGCGGAGCATCGAGGCCACGGTGTTCGGGAGCATCCTGGGGGTCACCACCACCGACATGTGGGTGATCATCGGGGTCGCCGTGGTGACGGTGGGCGTGGTGGTGGCCCAGTACCGGCCGCTGCTGTTCACCACGTTCGACGCCGAGGTGGCCGAGGTCTCGGGCGTCCGCACCGACCGGGTCGACGCCCTCCTCATGCTGCTGCTCTGCGGCGCCATCCTCACCAGCATGAAGGTGCTGGGCGTCACCCTCATCGCCGCCGCGCTGGTGGTGCCGCCGGTGATCGCCCGCATGCTGACGGACTCGTTCGGCCGGCTGCTGGTGCTGGCCACCGCCCTCGGGGCCGCCAGCGGGCTGGTGGGCATGTACCTCAGCTACCACCTCGACGTGTCGTCGGGCGCCACGATCGTGCTGCTCGACTTCACCGTGTTCGCCGCCGTGTTCGCCGCCACCGGGCGCCGAGGCCTGGCCCGGGTGGGTCAGGTGCCCCGGTAGCGTCGCGCCATGGCCACGCCCCGGGTCCCCTACGACGAGCTGTCGCTGTTCCGCGAGAACGCCGACGAGCACGGCATCGCCTGGGACGGCCCGCCCACGGTGCGCCGGGAGGCGGTGCCGCTGGGCGACGGGCGGTCGCTCAGCGCCCTGGTGTGGGGCGACGCCGCCCCGGAGCTGGTGCTGCTGCACGGCGGCGCCCAGAACGCCCACACGTGGGACACCGTGGCCCTGGCCCTGCGCCGGCCCCTGGTGGCGATCGACCTGCCCGGCCACGGCCACTCCGACGGGGGCCGCCACGGGTCGCTGCACCTCCAGGCCAACGCCGACGACGTGGCCGTCGCCGTCGCGGCGCTGGCCCCCGAGGCCGGCGCGGTGGTCGGCATGTCGCTGGGCGGGCTCACCACCCTCGCCCTCGCCGCCCACCGCCCCGAGCTGGTCCGCTCGGTCGCGCTGGTCGACATCACCCCGGGCGTCACCCGGGAGAAGTCGGCGGCCATCACCGCGTTCGTCGACGGGCCCGAGAGCTTCGCCAGCTTCGACGACCTCCTGGCCCGCACCGTGGCCCACAACCCCACCCGCACGGTGGCCTCGCTCCGGCGGGGGATCCTCCACAACGCCGAGCAGCGCGATGACGGGTCCTGGGTCTGGCGCCACGCCCGGTTCCGGGCCGACGACGCGGACCGGATCGGCGCGGCGAGCGGCGGGGAGACCGGCGCCGGCTCCAGCACCACCGACGCCTTCCCGCCCCTGTGGGACGTGATCTCCGACCTCGCGGTGCCCCTGCTGCTGGTGCGCGGGATGCGGCCCCAGTCGGTGGTGGACGACGCCGACGAGGCCGAGCTCCTCCGACGGCAGCCCACGGCCCGCGTGGCCCGCGTGGCCGAGGCCGGTCATTCGGTCCAGGGCGACGCGCCCGTGGAACTGGCCGCCCTCCTCGACGGGTTCCTCGACGAGCACGTCGGCCACCTGCCGCCGCCGCGGTGACGGTGCGCTCGTCCGCGAGCACGCTGCGTGACACCAGCGGGTCCGAGAGGTGTCGAAACGATGTCCGGCGCCTGACTGGTGACCAATGGCCCATTCTGTTTCACCGCGTATCGGGAGAGAGTGGTTCCATGGAACGCATCGCTGGTGTCGTGGGGGTGTGCCGCACGCTCGTGGCCGGGGTGCTGGCGGCCCCGGTCCACCACCTCACCGCGGCGATGGACGACTTCGACGAGCTCTGGATGGCGGACCTCTTCCTCGACCAGGGCGAGAGCGCCGACCGGCTCCGCTGAACGGGCCCGCTCGGCGCCGTCGGAGCACCGCGAGCCCGCCCGGGCCTCAGGCCTCATGCCTCATGCCTCATGCCTCAGGCCTTCGGCAGGCTGACCACCGAGATGTAGAAGTTGTCGACCTGGCGGACGACCTCGAGGAACCGGTCGAAGTCCACCGGCTTGGTCACGAAGGCGTTGGCGTGGTGGTCGTAGCTGCGCAGCACGTCCTCCTCGGCCTGCGACGTGGTGAGCACCACCACGGGGATGCGGCGGAGGTCGGGGTCGCCCTTCACCAGGCCCAGCACCTCGCGGCCGTCGAGCCGCGGGAGGTTCAGGTCGAGCAGCACCAGGCCCGGGCGGGGCGCGTCCTCGTAGGGCGCCTCGCGCCGCAGGAACCGCATGGCGTCCTCGCCGTTGGAGACCACGTGGAGCTGGTTCATCACCTTGCTCTCCGCCAGTGCCTCCCGGGTCATCACCACGTCGCCGGGGTCGTCCTCCACGAGCAGGACCTCGATGGGCTTCACGGGTGGCATCAGACGGGCTCCTCGGTGGTGGTGCGGGGGTCGGGCCGGGCGCCGGCCGATCCGTGGTCGGGGGCGAGCCCGGTGGGCTCGCCGGGCTCGCCGGGCTCGCCGGGCTCGGTGGGTTCGACCGGCTCGGTGGGCTCGCCCGGCTCGGTGGGCTCGACGGGCTCGGTCGGGTCGGCGGGCTGCTCGTGCACGAGGCGGGTGGCGAGCGTCCAACCGATGGTGGTCCCCCCGCCCGAGGGCGGCTCGGGGTCCACCCAGATGCGGCCGCCGTGGAACTCCACGATCTTGCGGCACAGCGCCAGCCCGATGCCCGTGCCCTCGTAGGCCTCCCGGCCGTGGAGGCGTTGGAAGATCACGAACACCCGCTCGGCGTAGGCCTGGTCGATCCCGATGCCGTTGTCGGTGCAGGTGAGCTCGTAGCCGTCGCCCTCGGGCGTCGGGCGCGCCGAGAGGGTGATCACCGGCGGGGCGTCGGCCTTGAACTTCACCGCGTTGGCGATCAGGTTCTGGAACAGCAGCTCCAGCAGGGAGGGGTCGCCCTCCACGCTGGGCAGGGTCCCGATCTCCACGGTGGCGCCGGACTCGGCGATCACGTCGTCGAGGGTCCGGCGGGCCGCCTCGGCCACGACCGACAGGTCGACCTGCTGGAAGGTGTCCGTGGTGCGGCCCACGCGGGAGAAGGCCAGCAGGTCGTTGATGAGGGTCTGCATGCGCTTGGCGCCGTCGACCGCGAAGGCGATGTACTCGTCGGCCCGGTCGTCGAGCTGGCCGCCGTAGCGCCGCTGCAGGAGCTGGCAGAAGCCGGTGATCTTGCGGAGCGGCTCCTGGAGGTCGTGCGACGCCACGTAGGCGAACTGCTCCAGCTCCTGGTTCGAGCGGGTCAGGTCGGCCGCCTGCTCCTCGAGCTGCTGGCGCGACGCCTCCACGAGGGCCAACTCCTCCACGATCCGGCCGCGCATGGCCTCCATGTCGGCGGCGAGGTGCTGGAGGTCGGGCGGCCCCGTGGCCGACACCTCGTGGCGCAGCTCGCCGGACGCCACCTCCCGCGCGTCGCGACCCAGCGCCGCCAGCGGGAGCAGCACCCAGCGGTTCAGCGCCACCCACGTGGCCACCAGGCCCGACGCGGTCAGGAGCACGAACACCCCGGCGGCGCGGGCCAGGTCCCAGCTGAGGCGGTTGAGGCGGGCGCGCGCCGCCTCGCGGGCCTCCACGAGGCCCAGCTCCAGGTCGGTGAAGGTGGTGCGCAGGCGGTCGAAGGACGCCTTGGAGCGTTGGAGGTCGGCCTCGGAGACCTCGTCGGCGCCGCCCGCGCGGACCGCGGCGACCAGCGGCTCGGCTTCGTCAGCCTGCCAGGCCGCCACATCGACCGCGAAGGCGTCGGCGAGGGCCCGGAGGTCGGGCTCGTCGGCCAGGAGGCGCCGGAGGCGGCGCGCCGCCTCGTCGCTGGTGCGTCGGCCCGCCTCGTAGGGCTCGAGGTAGGTCTCGTCCCCGGACAGCGCGAAGCCCCGCACCCCGCTCTCCTGGTCCACTGTCGCGCCGAGCCACCGCCCGGCCTGGAGCCCGGCGGGGTCGAGGCGATCGGCCAGGCGCTCCCGGCCGTCGATCAGCTGGGAGAACGTGACCCCCACGAAGACCAGGCCCAGCGCCCCCACCAGGGCGACGGCGAGGTAGGCCAGCCGGACGCGGTCGCGCAGCCCTGCCCTGTTCCACCGGGCGATCACGGGACGAGCAGGCCGATCAGGGCGAGGTCGTCGGGGTGGCGCGACGAGAGGTGGGGCTGCTGCACGGCGTCGAGCAGGGCGTCGAGGCCGGCCTGGTCGCGCGGGCACGGCCGGGCGGCCACCAGGTCGACCAACCCCTCGAGCTCCAGGCGGGTGCCGTCCTCCCGGAGGACCTCGAAGGCGCCGTCGGTGTAGGCGAGGATGCCCCACGACGCGCCCAGCTCGGTGGTGGCATCGGGCCAGCCCCGGTCGGCGCGCACACCGAGGGGCAGGCCGCGGTGGCTGCCGTCGAGGAGCGCGGGCTCGTCGCTCAGGCAGATGGGCGGCGGGTGCCCGGCGAGGCGGGTGGTGAGGTGGGAGCGGTCGGCCGAGATGGTCAGGTCGACCGCGGTGCAGAACTGGTGGCTCTGGCGCTCGGAGACGAGCACGTCGTGGAGCGCGGGCAGGACCTCGTGGTCGGGCACGCCCCGCAGGACCAGGGTGCGCCAGGCGATCCGCAGGCAGACGCCGAGGGCCGCCTCGTC
>JBBRFU010000043.1:0-23897 GCA_038241315.1 Acidimicrobiales bacterium
AGCTGGGTGCCGTCGGCGAGGGTGACGCGCCACGCCTCCTTCTCCGTCCGCCAGTGATCGAGCACCTCGGTGGGCACGTAGCGGCGGTACGGGCCTCGACGCTCGGTGCCGTAGATGCGGTCGCCGGCACGCAGGTCGGCGATCGGGCGGGTGGTGCCGTCGGCCATCAAGACCAGCGTGTCGCCCGCCAGGCAGTAACTACAGGCGTGGGAGCAGCCGCGGTAGGGGTTGACGGTCCAGCGGAAGGGGAGGCCGCCGGGGTTGCCCGGGCCGCTGCCCTTCACCTCGTTCAGGAGGCGCTTGGCCTCGACGTGGAGGAACTCCATGCCCCGGAACTCCCCGCGGCCGACCTCCCGGCGGACGGTCTCGAACATGGCACCCTGCGCGGCGGGCTCGTCGGCCAGGTCCCAGCGCAGCTGGGCGGGACCGGCGAGCGGGATCCGAGGGGCCATCCCGCCATGGTACCGAACAGACGTTCGTCGCCGCCAAGGGCCGCCGACCCGGCCGCCTCCGACCCGGGCCCGGCGACCCGGGGCCTCAGGGCGTGTGCCAGTGGACGGACCAGGTGCCCCAGCCGGCGGTGGAGGCGACGCCGGACCACCGGCCCGGCAGCGCGGCGTCGACCTCGGCGGCGAGCAGGTGGATGGGCGTGCCGGTCCCCCGGGAGTTGACCCAGACCACCACGCCCGACGGCGCCAGCACCCGCGGCACCTCGTCGGGGAAGAGGAAGGCGTTGGCCAGCACCAAGACGTCGACCGAGGCATCGGGGACGGGGAGGCGGGACGCATCGCCCTGCACCCGGGCGGCCGGGCCGACCGGCGCGTGCCGGAGCATCTCGTGGCTGAGGTCGACCGACACCAGGACCTCGAACTGCGGCGCCAGGTGGCGGGTGTGGAGCCCGTTGCCGGCGCCGACGTCGAGCGCCACCCGCCGGGTGGCGGGCGGGGCGGCGCCGATGCCCCGGTCCAGGGCGTCGAGGAGGGGTGCCTCGCGGCCGGCGATGTCTCGGCTCGACCAGTCGTCGGCCAACCCGTCGAACAGGGCCATCACCTCGGCGCGTCGGGCGGGGGTCCACCCGTCGGGGTCGAAGGCCACGGCGCGCGTGACGGCGCGCATGGGGTGGTCGCTCGCCAGCCCGGGCGGTGCGTCACCCTCGGCGGGGGCGATGGTGCCGGGCAGCTCGCGGATCACGGGTCAGGCGATGCGGGTCTGGCCGCGGAAGTAGGGCAGGAGCACCTCGGGCACGTCGATGCCGCCGTCGGCGCGGTGGTAGGTCTCCACGATGGCGGCCCACACGCGGGGCACGGCGAGTGCGGAGCCGTTGAGGGTGTGGACCATGGCCGTGCCCCCGGTGCCCGGGCGGTAGCGGATGTTGCCCCGGCGGGCCTGGTAGTCGGCGAACCACGAGACGGACGACACCTCGAGCCACTGGTCGGTGCCGGGGGCGTAGACCTCGATGTCGAACGAGCGGTGGTGGCTCTGACCCATGTCGCCGGTGCAGATCTCGATGGTGCGGTGGGCCAGGCCGAGCGCCCCGATGGTGGCCTCGGTGCGGGCCACCATGTCGTCGAGCAGAGCGGGCGCCTGCTCGGGCGTGGCGTAGGCGAACACCTCGACCTTGTCGAACTCGTGGGTGCGCAGCATGCCCCGGGTGTCCCGACCGGCCGATCCCGCCTCGCGGCGGTAGCACGAGCTGGCGGCCATGAGCTTGAGGGGCAGCACCGCCGAGTCGATGATCTCGTCGCGGTGGAGGGAGGTGAGCGGGACCTCGGCGGTGGGGATGGCCCACAGGTCGTCGCGCTCGACGGCGTAGGCGTCGTCGGCGAACTTGGGCAGCTGCCCGGTGGCGGTGAGCGTCTCGGAGGACACCAGGCTCGGCGGTCGGACCTCCTCGTACTGGTCCGCGTTGCGGTCGAGCCCGTACTGCACGAGGGCCCGGGCCAGGGTGGCGCCGCCCTTGCGCTGCATGGTGAACATGGCGCCCGAGATCTTCACGGCGCGCTCGTTGTCGAGGATGCCGTAGCGGGGGCCCAGCTCCCAGTGCGGCACGCGCTGGTGCGGCTGGTAGCCGTCGGGGTCGAAGCCCGACACCCGCAGCACGGGGTTGTCGGCGTCGGAGGCGCCGTCGGGCGCCTCGGGGTGGGGCAGGTTGGGGATGCGCAGGAGGAGGTCGCGGATCTCGGCCGAGGTGGCGGCGGCCTCGGCGGCCAGCTCGCCCTCGCGCTCGCCCAGGCTCCGGCTCTCGGCGGTGGTGGCCGCGGCCTCGTCGCTCCGGCCTTCCTTGTGGAGCAGGCCCACCTGCTTGGAGAGGGCCTTGATCCGGTTGCGCAGGTCGTCCCGCTCGCTGGCGAGCTTGCGCTGCCGCTCGTCGAGGCCGGCGACGCGATCGAGCTCCGCCGGGTCGACCCCTCGCCGGGCCAGGGCGTCCCGGACCACCTCGGGCTCGGTACGGATCCGGCGGATGTCCAGCATGGCAAGCGACGGTAGTCGGCAGCCCGGATCCGCCGGCCACCCGATCCCGCCACGCGACACGGCCGGGGCCGGCCCGGGGGCCGGCCGAGGCGGTCCCGCGAACCGGCCAGCACTAGCGTCGCCCCCGATGCCCGCCATCGAGGTCCAGCGCCTCTCCATCACCTACGGCCCCACCCGTGCCGTCGACCGGCTCTCCTTCACCGGGGAGCTCGGCGAGGTGCTGGCCGTGCTCGGGCCCAACGGCGCCGGCAAGACGTCCACCGTCGAGGCGCTCGAGGGCTACCGCCGCCCCACCGAGGGCACGGTCCGGGTCCTCGGGCTCGACCCCATCGCCGATCACCGGGCCCTCACCCCCCAGCTCGGCGTGATGCTCCAGTCCGGCGGCGTCTACCCCGGCATCCGGCCGTTGGAGGCCCTGCAGCTCCACGCCAGCTTCTACGCCAACCCCGACGACCCCCAGTCCCTGCTCGAGCGCGTCGGCCTCACCCACGCCCGGCGCACCACCTGGCGCCAGTTGTCGGGCGGCGAGCAGCAGCGGCTCTCGCTGGCCCTGGCCCTGGTGGGTCGACCGCGGGTGGCCTTCCTCGACGAGCCCACCGCCGGCGTCGACGTCCAGGGTCGCCAGCTCATCCGGCGGGTGGTGCGCGAGCTGGCCCGCGAGGGCGTCTGCGTGGTGCTCACCACCCACGACCTCGACGAGGCCGAGAAGGTGGCCGACCGCGTCGTCATCATCGACCGCGGCTGCCTCATCAAGAGCGGCACGCCCAACGAGCTGATGTCGGCCGGTGGCAGCCGCGAGATCCGCTTCGGCGCGCCCCCCGGCATCGACACCGCGGCGCTGGGCAAGGCCATGATCGCCGCGGTGGAGGAGCTCTCGCCGGGCGAGTACCGCATCGCCACCGAGCCTTCCCCGGCCAACATCGCCTCGCTCACCAACTGGCTGGCCGAGCACGACCTGCCCCTGGCCGATCTGCGGGCCGGTCGCCAGCGCCTCGAGGACGTGTTCCTCCGGATGACCCAGATCACCGGCGAGGTGCCGGCCGTGCGGGTGGCACCGGTGGTCGCCCCCACGCGCCACGGCCGTGGCCGCCGGCGCCCGGGAGCGGCGTGACCGCCCCCGCCACCGCGCCCGTCAACCAGGCCGCGCCCGCCCCGCGGATCTGGTGGGCCCAGACCCGCATGGAGCTCCTGCTCACCCTCCGGCGCGGCGAGTCGGTGCTGTTGACCTTCGCCATCCCCGTGGTCCTGCTGGCCTTCTTCTCGATGGTCGACGTGCTCCCCACCGGCACCGAGGACCCCGTCGACTTCCTGTTCCCCGGGGTGCTGGCCCTCGCCGTGATGTCGACCTCCCTCGTGTCGGTGGCCATCGCCACCGGCTTCGAGCGCCAGACCGGCGTGCTCAAGCGGCTGGGCTCGACCCCGCTGTCCCGCGGCCAGCTGCTGGGCGCCAAAACCGCCGCCATGGTGGTGATCGAGGCGCTCCAGATCGTCGTGCTGGTCATCGAGGGCACCATCCTCGGCTTCCGGTTCGACGGTCCGTCGGTGGGCGCCGCGCTCCTGGCCGCCGTGCTGGCCACCATCGCCTTCGCCGGCCTCGGCCTCCTCATGGCCGGCACCCTTCCCGCCCTCACCACCCTCGCCGCCGCCAACGGCGTGTACCTGCTCCTGCTCCTGCTGGGGGGCATGGTGATCCCGTTGGCGGAGCTCCCCGGCCCGCTGCGGGCGTTCTCGCGCGCCCTCCCCAGCGGCGCGCTGAGCGAGGTGTTCCACGGGGCCCTCGGCGCGGGTGCCATCCCCGGCCGGGCGTGGGTGGTGCTCGGGGTGTGGGCCCTCCTGGCCCCCCTGGCCGCCGCCCGCTGGTTCCGCTGGGAGTGAGCGGCTGCCCCGCCGCCGTCCCCGGCCCCCGGCCGGTCGGCCGGTAGTGTCGGCGCCACGTGGCAGGACCGGGCGAACGAGCGGCATGACCAACCAGACCAGCGAGCCCTCCCGCCCCCCGTGGCACCGCCGGCTGCTGCCCACCAGGGAGTCCCGGGCGTTCTTCGCCTGGAGCGCATCGACCTACCTCGTGGTCACCGCCATCCTGCTGGCCGCGTCGCTCCGCACCACGGGCGGGCGGATGATCTACGTCCTCGACGATCCCGCGATCCACCAGTCGATCGCCACCAACCTCGCCGAGCACGGCACGTGGGGCGTGGAGCCGGGGCACTTCCAGTCGGCCTCCTCATCGCCGCTGTGGACCATGGTGCTGGCCGTCGTCGTGCGGATCCTGCCCGCCGGGGAGGACGCCGCAGCCCTCGCCCTCAACGTGGTCGCCGCCCTCGCCATCCTCGCCTTCTTCGCCCGGGTGCAGCGCAGCCTGCTGCCCTCGTGGCGCCGCCCGCTCGACGTCCTGGCCACCGCCGTGGTCACCGTGGCCGTCCTGTTCCTCCCGGGCGCCACCTTCGTGGGCATGGAGCACCTGGCCCACCTGGCGCTCGTGCTGGCGGCGGTCCACGGCCTGCTGCACCCGCCCGGTCCCGGTGCCGGTCGGGCTCGACGCCTCCTCCCCTACGTGCTGCTCGGCCTGGCCTCGCTGGCCCGGATGGAGTCGGCCTTCGTGGCCCTCGCCCTCGGCACCGCCCTGGTCGCCACCTGCCTCCCCCGAGCCGACGGGGGTGCCGTGCCCCGTTGGGCCGACCAGCTCCGCCGGGTGGTGCTCATCGGCGTGGCGTCGGGCGCGCCGCTGGCGGCGTTCGCCCTGTTCAACCGGGCCATGGGCCAGGGGTGGCTCCCGAACTCGGTCCTGGCCAAGAGCGCGGCGCTCGACGGCCAGCAGTCCGGGTTCGACCTCGTGGAGATCCTCAACCGGCTCACCAGCGACGCCATCTTGGGCTTCCTGGCCGTGGTCTGCGTCCTGCTGGTGGTGGTGGGGTGGCCCCAGCGCCGCCGCTGGCTGGTGCCGTCGGCCACCGCGGCGGGGACGATCCTGCTCCACGTCGTGCTCGCCGACGTGGGGTGGTTCGAGCGCTACCAGGTCTACCTGATCGGCCTGGCCACCTACGCGGTGGCGATGGCGGCCCGTGACCTCCTGCCGGCCGCCTCGACGGGGCGACGGCTGGCGCCCCTCCTGCTGCTCCCGGTCCTCCTGCTGTCGGCGGTCAAGGTCGACCTGACCGTCAACGTGCCCCGCGGCGTCGACGACACCTTCGAGCAGCGCTACCAGGCCGCCCGCTTCCTCCAGCGGTACTATGACGGCCGGCCGGTCGCCACCGGCGAGCTGGGCTACATCAGCCTCCTCCACGAGGGGCCGGTGACCGACCTGTTCGGGCTGGGCGACTACGAGGTGCTGGAGGCCCGACGCCGCCTCGACGGCCGTCCCGGCAAGGACTACTGGCTCGACCTGGGCCGCCGGCGCGGCTTCCCGGTGGCCGCCGTCTACCCGAGCACGCTGTTCTTCGACACGCCCGACGAGTGGATCCTGGTGGGCACCTGGTCCCTCCCCCGGAAGGCCATCACCGCCTACGAGGAGACCTTCCAGTTCTGGGCCACCAGCCCCGAGGAGGTGGCCCCGCTCCAGGCGCACCTCCGGGAGTTCGCCACCGAGCTGCCCGCCGGGGTGACCTTCGCGCTCAACCCCCTGGCCGACGTGCGGGCCCGACAGCTGCAGGAGCAGGCCGGGAGCTGACCCGGGTCCTCGCCGACGGCACGGCCCGCACGAGCGGTGCGGCCGGGGCGCGGCGAGGGCGCCCCGCAGGGCGCCCTCGACACGGTCTCGGTGGTGGGCGGGGCCCGCCGGCCTCAGAGGAAGCCGGGCGACCCGCCGTTGAAGAGCTCGAACGTGACCAGCACGGCCACGTACACGCCGATCGCCAGCAGGAGCCCGGCGTAGAAGACCCGACTGAGGATCTTGTCGTCGAACTTGAGGTGCATGAAGTTCGAGGCCACGACCACGAACTTCACCGCCATCATGAGGAGCAGGCCGCCGACCTCGAGGATCACGATGGCGGTGCCGTCGCCCCACGGCAGGTAGGACCAGGCCACCTCGATGGCGGTGATGACCGCCAGGGCGATGGCGATCCGCACGTAGTGCGCGTCGGTGGGCCCGTGGTGGACGGCGCCGTGGCCCTGGCCGACCGGGTCGGCGATCGGGGCGGCCGGGGTGGTGGTGTCGGTCATCCGTCGGTCCTCACTTGATCAGGTAGACGATGGTGAACACGATGATCCAGACCACGTCGACGAAGTGCCAGTAGAGGCCGACGATCTCGACCGCCTCGGCCTTCTGCTGGGTGATGCGTCCCCGCAGCGACAGCACCATGGTGGAGATCAACATGATCAGGCCGATGGTGACGTGGGCGCCGTGGAAGCCGGTGAGCGTGAAGAACGCCGAGCTGGCCGGGCTGGTGGTGAAGCCGAGGCCCTCGTTGAGGAACTCCTTGAACTCGTACACCTGCCCGGAGATGAACACCGAGCCGAGCAGGGCGGTCATGAGGAGCCAGGCGCGGAGGGCCCGGTCGTCGCCCCGCTGGATGGCCGAGACGGCGAGCACCATGGTGAGCGAGCTCATCAGCAGCACGAACGACGAGATCGACGTGAAGGCGATGTCGTAGAGGTCGTGCAGCTCCGGACCGCCGGCGGTCTGGCCCTTGTAGAGCAGGAAGGTGGAGATCAGCCCGCCGAACAGCAGGCACTCCGAGCCCAGGAAGATCCACATCGCCAGCTTCTCGTTGGAGATGCCGGTGCTGGTGACGTGGCTCAGGCCATGGGACGGGTCGGGCGCATCGGCGGGGTCGCCGGGCGCGTTCGAGACGTGGGGATCGACCAGGTCAGTCAACGAGAGCAGCCTCCTCGGTGGTGGCCGCGGCGTCGCCGCTGGCGTCGGTGGGGTGGGGTTCGTGGTGGTCGTCGTGCTCGCCACCGGGCTCGGTGGAGGGCTCCATGATCCAGCCGTACATGCCGGCGATGATGCAGATCACGCCCAGCACGCAGAACCACAGGTTGTAGATGAGGCCGTAGGCGAGCCACGGGAGGCCGAAGGCCAACACGAGCGGCCAGTACGACGGCGACGGCAGGTGCACGTCGGTGGCGTCGCCCTTCTGGGACACGTCCTCGGTGGCGGCGATGCGGACCAGGCGGCCCTGCTCGTCCTCGCCGTACTTGCGGTGCCAGAAGTCGTCGAGGACGGTGACGGTGGGGACCACGTCGAAGTTGTGCACCGGGGTGGGGCTGGGGAGCATCCACTCGAGGCTCCGGCCGTCCCACGGGTCGCCGGCCATGGTGAGCCGGCGCGTCTTGGAGGCGGCCACGGCCTTGCGCCGGCTGTTCCAGATGTTCCAGAAGAACACCAGGAACGAGAGGGCGATCAGGAAGGCGCCCACCGTGCTGACCAGGTTCCAGAAGTTGAAGCCGTAGCCGTCCCGGTAGGTGTAGGTGCGGCGGGGCATGCCCTGGAGGCCCAGGATGTGCATGGGGCCGAACGTGAGGTTGAAGCCGAGGAGCAGGAGCCAGAAGTTGGCCTTGCCCGAGCGGTCCCCGAGGGCGTACCCGAACACCTTCGGCCACCAGAAGTACCAGCCGCCGATGAAGCCGAAGAGGGCGCCACCGAAGAGCACGTAGTGGAAGTGGGCGACGATGTAGTAGGTGTCGGTCTGCTGGGTGTCGGCGGGGGCCACGGCGTGGGTGACGCCCGAGAGGCCGCCGATGGTGAACATGGTGACCAGGCCGATGGAGTAGAGCATCGGGGCCGAGAACTTCAGCTTGCCGCCCCACATGGTGGCCAGCCAGTTCAGGATCTTCACGCCCGTGGGCACGGCGATGAACATGGTGGACACCGAGAAGGCGGCCACCGAGATGGGCCCGATGCCCGAGGCGAACATGTGGTGCGCCCACACGCCCCAACCCATGAAGCCGATGGCGATGCCCGAGAACACCATGAACGGGTAGCCGAAGATCGGCTTCCGGGCGAACACCGGGATGATCTCCGAGATCACGCCGAACGCCGGGAGGATCATGATGTAGACCTCCGGGTGCCCGAAGATCCAGAAGAGGTGCTCCCACAGGAGCGGGTCGGCGCCGGCGGACACGTCGAAGAACCGGGCGCCGAAGAGGCGGTCGAACATCAGCAGGAACTGCGCCGACGTGAGCACCGGGATGGCGAAGAGCAGCAGGAACTGGGTGACGAGGCTCATCCAGGTGAAGACCGGCATCTTCATGAGCGTCATGCCCGGCGCCCGCATGTTGAGCACCGTGGTGATCAGGTTGATGGCGCCCACCAGCGACGAGATGCCGGTGATGATCAGGCCCATGTTCCAGAAGTCGATGCCGTGGGTGGGCGAGAAGATGACGCCGTTGTTGGGGGCGTAGTTGAACCAGCCGCCGTCGGCGCCGCCGCCGAGGAGCCAGCTGGAGTTCAGGACCACGCCGCCGAAGAGGAAGCACCAGAACGACAGGGCGTTGAGCCGCGGGAACGCCACGTCCCGGGCGCCGATCTGCAGCGGCAGCAGGTAGTTCATGAACGCGGCGCCGATGGGCATCACCACGAGGAAGATCATCGTGGTGCCGTGCATGGTGAAGACCTGGTTGTACAGATCCGCGCTGAGGAGCTTGCCGTCGGGCGCCGCCAGCTGGAGGCGGATGAGCAGGGCCTCGATGCCACCGATCAGGAAGAAGAACAGCGCGGCGACGCCGTACATGATCCCGATCTTCTTGTGGTCGACCGTGGTCACCCAGCCGCGCCAGCCGGGGGTGTCACGGGGGCGGGCGAAGACGCCCATCGGCGGGGTGGCCAGCCCGCCACCGCTCCCGAGGGCGAGGGGTCCGTCTGTGGTGGACATCGACGTCGTTCCTACTTGAGGGTGATGAGGAAGGCGACCAGATCATCGATCTGGTCTTCGGTCAGGTTGAAGTTGTTCATGCCCCGGCTGGTGGGGTGGGGCACCGGGCCGGCCGCCATCTCTTTCTGGGCGGGGGCGTTGCGGAGCCAGGCCTCGAGGTCGGTGCGGTTGAGGCACTGCTCCAGGCCCTCCTCGGTGGAGGCCCACTCCTGGCCGAGCTCACGGCACGCCTCGGTGTCCTTGCGGAGGTCGAACTTGGCGCCGGCGAAGGTGGTCCGGGTGACGAAGTTGGCCAGGTTGGGCGCTGCGCCCGAGACCTGGTTGACGACGGCCGGGTACTCGAACTCCCCGCCGGTGGCGGGGTCGGTCATGCCGGAGAGGCGGTGGCAGCTGGTGCACTGGCCGGCGAAGGCGGCCCAACCGGCTGCGGCTCGCTCCTCGGTGGGCGCCTCGAACTCCTCCACCTGGTTCGCGGTCCAGGCCTCGAACTCGTCAGGGGTGAGGGCCACCACCTTGATGCGCATCTCGGCGTGGGAGAGGCCACAGAACTCGGTGCACTGACCGATGTACTCGCCCGGGTCGTCCGCCTCGATGGAGAGCGGGTGGGTGCGGCCGGGGACGGCGTCCTTCTTGCCGTTGAGGGCGGGGGCCCACCAGGAGTGGATGACGTCGCGGGACCGGATCTGCAGCGAGATCTCCTGGCCGGCCGGGATCACCAGGTCGTTGGCGGTGATGATCTCGTCGTAGGTGCCGTCGCGGTCGAGGTCGTAGCGGTACTCCCACCACCACTGCTGACCGATGACCTCGACCTGCACCGCCTCGGGCGGCGGCTTCTGGGCCAGGTCGAAGATGGTGACGACGGTGGCCACGCCGACGGCGGCGAGGATGACGGCGGGGAAGATGGTCCAGCCGATCTCGGCCTTGAAGTTGCCGTGGACCTGGTTGGGGAACTCGTCGTAGTCGGTGTCGTCCTTGGCCCGGAACTTGAGGGCCACGAACAGGGCGCCGCCCAGGATGGCCACGAACACGATGCCGGCGACGCCGAACACCGGGTTGATCAGGTTGTTGATGGTGTTGGCCGCTGGGCCCTTGGGCTTCAGGGTGGTCTGCGGGGCGTCGGAGGCGCACGAGGCGGTGACGAGCACCACGCCGAGCAGCACCGGTGCCAGCTTGAGCACGCGCGATCGGGCACGGGCGTTCATGGTCTCTCCTCGGGTACGCACGTCAGTTCCCCACCCGGATCATCGTGGACGAGGGCGCCGGCAACGGGGCCAGGCCCTCCTCACCGTGCTCCTCTTCCTCTTCGTGTCCGCCTCCGTGCTCGCGCTCGCCGGCCACCGCCGCCACCACGCCGCCGCCGAGGATGGCGAGGCCACCCACGAGCAGGAGGCCGGCCACGACCGACTGGGAGATCTTGGGCTTGGACACGATCACGGCTCCGACCACCAGCACCAGCACCGGCACCAGGCCGAACACGAGGTAGGCGCCGAACTTGGGCACGGCCAGCAGGATGCGGGAGATGGCGAGCACCAGGCCGCCGACCCCGAGCACCGCCAGGCCGGGGATCTCCACCGGGTACATGAAGCGGTTGCGGATGGACCGGTTGACCTCGGGGTCACCCGTGGCCCGGTCGGCCCAGGCCTGCACGGCCCACTCGACGGTGGTGATGGCGAGGCCGACGAAGCCGATCACGAACATGATGGGCCCGATGGCCAGGCCGAGGACGATGGCGGCCACCGAGAAGGCGCCCACGACGGGCCAGTAGTTCACCGTGGCCGGCGCCGGCACCTCGGGCACCGACTCGACGCCGGCCACCTGGGCGAGGGCGTCGGGGTCGGTGTCGCGCAGGGCGGAGAGGAAGATGCCGAGGAACAGGGAGGCGGCCGAGAGCCCGATGAGGATCGAGTAGCCGGTGTGCTCGCCGACGTAGCCCTTGTAGCCCAGGGTGAGCGGCCCGATCAGGGTGTCCATCCCGATGGCGTGGTCGCCGGTGCCGGCCGCCCACAGGATGGCCGCGACGAGGCCGAAGCCCGCCAGGCCGAAGAGGAACTTGGAACCGGTCTTGAACATCTGGGTCCCTACTTCGTGACGTAGATCGCGAGCCAGATCACTGCGTAGGCAGCGATGGTGACGTACCAGAACAGGGCGGCAGCGGTGAGGCCCTCACGGTCTCGGCCGTGGTACTCGCCACCCAGGGTGCGGAAGATCATCACCGTGGCGTAGACGAGGCCCACCACCATCATGGCGAGGTGGGCACCGGTGACGGTGTAGATGAGCACGCCGGGCGTGGTGCTCACCGGCAGGTTCGCCTCGGCGTAGATGAACGACGTGGCGTTGATGACCGCGATGCCGAAGAAGATGGTGAGGCCCAGGGCGAGGTAGGCCATGGGGCGGTCGTTCTTGCCGACCGCGTCGACCGCCCACCACATGGTGACGGCCGAGATCAGCAGCGTGGCGAAGGCCGTGTTGCCGGGGGTGAGGGGGATCGTGCTGCCCTCGGGCAGCCAGGTGCCGCCGGCCGCGAGGGCGGCGCTGCGGGTCGAGAGGTACACGCCCACCAGGCCGACGATGGTCATGAACCCGGCGGCGGCGGCGAGCGCGGTGCCCACCAGGAGCACGCGCGGGCGGGCCGGCGCCGGAGCGGGCGGCAGGGCGAGGCTGAGGGCGTCGGCCATCACTTCTCCTCACGGAGGTCGACGAGCGGCTCGGCCGAGGTGACGACCGGGAGGTCGCCGACGAAGTTGGCCGGCGGCGGGGGCGAGGGGGCGAGCCACTCGAGGGACTGGCCCTCCCAGGGGTCGGCATCGACGGCGTCGGCGCTGGCCTTGAGCAGGGGGAGGAGCGAGGCGAGGGCGGCGGCCACGCCGAGGAGCACCAGGGCCATGCCGATGGCGACCACGATGTTGAGGCCCTCGATGCCGCCGGTCCAGTCGAGGCGGAGCTCCGGGCCCTCGCCGGCGAGGCCGGAGGCCAGGTTCGGCACGACCACGGCGAGGGAGCCGAGCAGCAGCAGCACGGGGGCGATGCGGCCGAGGCCCTCGCCGGCGGGCTGACGACCGATCTTGGTGGCCCACCAGTGGAGGCTGCCGAGGCCGGCGATGACGGTGGCCAGGATGACCGCGTGGTGCACGCCGGCGTCGTAGACGGTGTTGGTGGTCTCGAGGCCGGGGAACGAGCCCAGGGCCCCGGCGGCCACGCCCAGCAGGAGCACGAGCAGCGCCGAGGTGGCGGAGATGGCACCGGCGGTGAGGCGGAACGAGCCCCGGCGGAAGAGGTCGCCCAGCAGGCCGAGGATGGCGAGCACCGGCAGCACCGCTGCCAGGCCCATGCCGATGACCAGCAGGGTCTCGTAGTTGGCCGGGTCGGTGGCCGAGCCGGCGAGGAAGGCGCCGAAGCCGAGCACGCCGAAGGCGGCGATGGCGCCCTGGGCGACGAAGCGAGGGGCGATCCGGGCCTTGGCCGTGGTGGCGAGCACGTCGGCGGCGAAGCCGAGCACGGGGATGGCGACGACGTAGATCTGCGGGTTGCGGAGCACCCACAGGAGCCGCCCGTAGAGCCCGGCGTTGTCGCCGAACGACGAGCCGCCGTGGCGGTGGTCGACGTAGAAGAGGGCCAGCAGCCCGCCGAGCACCGGCAGGGTGAGCAGCCAGAGGATGGCGGCGACGGCCACCGACCAGGCGAACAGCGGGATGCGATCGAGGGTGACGCCGGTGTGGCGCAGGGCGAGCACCGTGGTGGCCAGCGACACCGAGGCCACCAGCACGGACAGCACGATCAGCCCGAGGGCGGCGATCCAGAGGTTGACCCCGGCGTCGGACCCGCCGCCCGGGCCACCGTTCATGAGGTAGGAGGCGACCAGGAGGCCGGCGCCCATGAGCCAGCCCCAGTAGGAGGCGGCCGCAGCCCGGGGGAACGCCACCGAGCGGGCCCCGATCTGGAGGGGCACGACCACGAAGGCCACCCCGATCACCAGCGGGAGCGCCAGCAGGAAGACCGTGCCGAGCCGGTAGAGGCTGAAGGCCTGGAAGACGGTGTCGGAGGAGAACACGTCGAGCGTGTCGGCCCCGATGGCCTCCACCGCGAACAGCTGGCCCAGCAGCAGCAGGCCCAGGCCGAACACGAGGGCCGAGACGACGTAGAGCCGACCGATCACCTTGTGGTCGCCGGAGCCCAACACGGCGGCCAGCCCGGTGGGCTGACGCCGAGGCGCTTCGTGGGCCTGCTCGGAGACCGCGGTGACGGTCTCTGGAGGGGTCTCGGTTACAGCCATTGGCGTGCTGACCTCACCGTCGTCCGGCCCGGCTGGGGACACGACGACGCCTCGTGGGGAAACGGTTCCGTACGGATCGGGACACTACACAGTCGCCCTCTCGGCCAAGAAAAGCCGAGCGACGGCCCGTGATCTGGGCGGGCGATGGGCGGGGCGGAGGCCATCGCTCCTGGTGCCACCCCGCTCACCCGTGCATCACCAGCTGGTCGAGCGCCATGGCGCCGAAGAGCAGCGTCACGTAGGTGATGCTGTAGGTGAACACCTGCATGGCGAGCTTGGTGGTGGGACGGCGGTAGAGCTGCACCGTCAGGGCGGTGAAGACGGCGCCGAGCACCACGGCGGCGCCGAGGTACAGCAGCCCCATGTCGGCCACGGGGGAGAACACCAAGGTGAGGGCCCACAGGATCACCGTGTAGACGAGGATGCGCTTCGCCGTCTCCTCGATGGAGACCACCGACGGGAGCATGGGCACGTCGGCCGACGCGTAGTCGTCCTTGTACTTGATGGCCAGCGCCCAGAAGTGGGGCGGGGTCCAGTAGAACATCACCGCGAAGAGCACCACCGGCGCCCAGCCCAGGCTGTCGGTGACCGCGGACCACCCGATCAGCACCGGCGCGGCGCCGGCGGCGCCGCCGATCACGATGTTGTGGGTGGAGGTGCGCTTGAGCCAGAGCGTGTAGATGAAGACGTAGAAGAGGCACGCGGCCACGCCGAGCACGGCGCTCAGCAGGTTCACCCAGTACCAGAGGTAGGCGAAGGCGATGACCTCGATGGCGATGGCGAAGGTGAGCGCGGCACGCGGGCTCATCACGCCGGTCACCAGGGGCCGGCCCTTGGTGCGCTCCATGATCTTGTCGATGTCTCGGTCGACGTACATGTTGATGGCGTTGGCGCCGCCGGCGGCCAGGGTGCCGCCGATCACCGTGTTGAGGATGAGCCAGCCCGAGGGCAGCCCCCGCTCGGCCACCACCATGGTGGGGACGGTGGTGATCAGGAGGAGCTCGATGATG
The DNA here is from genome assembly GCA_038241315.1 of Acidimicrobiales bacterium. Classification (GTDB taxonomy): domain Bacteria; phylum Actinomycetota; class Acidimicrobiia; order Acidimicrobiales; family Iamiaceae; genus Aquihabitans. The sequence goes on from JBBRFU010000043.1 coordinate 14,562, forward strand.
CGCGGCTTGGTCAGCGCGACGTAGCCGGCGACGCGCACACGCAGCGGGAGCGGGGCCGGCTGGAGCACGGGCCCACCCTATGACCGAGGGTCCGGCCGACACGAGTCCGCCGGGGCCGATCCCGGCTTGGCCCGATGCCGTGGACCGGCCGTAGGTTGAGGGGGTGATCGACCGACTGCGCCAGCCGTTGTCGCCTGCCTCGTACCGCCGCGTCACCTTCGTGGCCCTCGTCCTGCTGATCCTCATCGTGGTCACCGGCGCTGGCGTGCGGCTCACCGGATCGGGCCTCGGGTGCACCGACTGGCCCAACTGCACCGAGCAGCGGTTCGTCTCGGAGCGGGGCGAGACGCACCAGACCATCGAGTTCGTCAACCGGCTCATCACCGGCCTGGTGTCGGCCGCCGTGGCCGTCGCCGTGCTGGGCTCGCTCCGCCGGGCGCCCCGGCGGCGAGACCTCACCTGGCTCTCGGTGGGGCTGGTGGTCGGCGTGCTCGCCCAGATCGGCCTGGGGGCCCTCGTGGTGCTCACCCACCTCAACCCCTGGCTGGTGCAGGGCCACTTCGTGGTGTCGATGCTGCTGGTGCTCGACGCCGTGGTCCTCGCCCACCGCGCCGGCCTCCCCGACGACCGGCCCGAGCGGCCGGTGGTCACCCCGGCCCTCCGCCGGTGGGGCCAGGCCCTGGTGGGGCTGGCCGTGCTGGTGATCCTCACCGGCACGCTCGTCACCGGCTCCGGCCCCCACAGCGGCCACGCCGACCTGGAGCCGGGCGCATCGGCGGCCGACCAGCTCGAGGCCGCCCGTGAGGTGCGCCGCCTGCCCCTCGCGGTCCACGACGCGGCCCGCGTCCACGGCGTGGCCATGATCGGCTTCCTGGCCGCGGCGATCTGGGTCCTCGTGCAGCTGCGCCGCCACGGCGCGGGCGAGCACCTCGAGCGGGCCGCCACCGGCCTGCTCACGGTCCTCGTGCTGCAGGGGGCGCTGGGCTACACCCAGTACTTCACCGGCGTCCCCCCGTTGCTCGTGGGCCTCCACGTGCTCGGCGCCTCGCTGGTCTGGGTGGCGGTGCTGAACCTGCTGCTGCGGATGCGGGCGCCGGTGGTGGCGGACGGATCGGGTCCGGCAGACTGGGGCCGTGAGCCCCGCCGCGCCGACCATCTCCCCCACGGAGATCTCGTCCCCGGAAGGTGACGTCGCCCTCGACACGGACCAGCCCTGGATCGTGCTGGTGTGGAACGACCCCATCAACACCATGGACTACGTGGCCCTGGTGTTCCGGAAGCTGTTCGGGTACTCGAAGGCCAAGGCCGAGCGGCTGATGCTCGACGTCCACGAGAAGGGCCGCGCCGTCGTGTCCTCGGGGCCGCGCGAGAAGGCCGAGATCGACGTCTTCCGCCTCCACGAGCACGGGCTGTGGGCCACCATGCAGCACGACGAGTAGCCGGTGACCCGCTTCGGCCTGCGCCGCAACCCGGTCGTCCAGCGCCGCGCCGACGGGCGCTACGACGTCGTGCTCGCGCCCGGGCTGCGGGCCGTCACGGCCGCGCTGCTCGGCGAGCTCGACCAGCTCATCGAGGAGGGCCCCGACGGGGCCGACCTGTCCCGGCTCAGCCCGCCCGCCTACCCCGACGACCCCGACAAGGACGCCGAGTACCAGCTGCTGGCGGGCGACGAGCTGCGCACCGCCCGGCGGGAGTCCATCGCCACCGTGCTCGCCAGCCTCGAGGCCGACGAGGTCACCGACGACCAGCTCTGGAGCTGGCTGCGGTCGCTCAACGCCCTCCGACTGGTGGTGGGCACCCGCCTCGGCATCGACGACGAGGACGACGACGATCGCCCCGGCGACGACCTCGACCCCGACGATCCGGAGGCCCAGCTGTGGGCGGCCTACGAGCTGGCCGGCTGGCTCCAGGGCTGCGTCGTCGCCGAGCTGCAGCGCTGAGCCGGGATCAGGCGCAGTCGCGCTGCAGGGTGGCGATGGCCGCCGCGCCCGGCCCGCTGGCCGAGTAGGCCGTGTCGGTGAGCTGCTCCAGCGTGAAGCGGTCGATGAGGCCGTCGGCGAGGCAGCGGGCCTGGGCGTCGTCGCCCCCGCCCTCCATGGCCTGGCGGTAGGTCTGGCCCCGGAGCACGGGGAGGGCGAGGAGGTCGACCGACAGCTCACCCGCGTCGGGGGCGTCGGCCCCCGGGTCGCAGGAGCGGAAGGTGACGGTGGTCTCGGTGACGTCGACGCTCGCCGAGTCGGGCGACGCCTCCACCCAGGTGGCGAGGGCGGCGCCGAGCTCCACCACGTCGGCGGTCTGGTCGCCCGTGGCCTCGACCCGAACGCAGACCCGATCGTCCTCCCGGTAGACGACGTAGGCGTCGCCGCCGAGGCCGTCGGCGGCGCGGATGGCCACCGAGGCGGGCGTGCGGGCGGCCAGCAGGAGGTACCAGGCGGTGGGCCCGAAGGTGCCCTCGTCGAGCTCCTCGGTGCCCTCGGGCGCCGCCACCGTCACCGTCACCGGCTCGGCCGCCAGCGTGCCGTTGATCGTCGGGTTGAAGAGGACCTCCTCGGTGGGCGGGTCCTGGAGGGCCTGGTTGATGGCCTCGACGCCGCCCGTTCGCTCGAGGTGGGCGATCAGCTCCGGGCCGAAGTAGTAGGGCGAGGCGAAGAAGGCGGTGAGGATCGGCGGCACGCCGTCGTCGATCGCCTCGGCCGCGGCCTCGCCCTCGGCGGTGGATTCCTCGACGTAGGTGGCGCGCTCGTCGTCGGTGAGGATGTCGGCCACGTAGGCCTGCTCGATGCGCTCGGCGTCGCCCTCGCCGAGGGCTCGCAGCACGGGGGCCTTGCTCTCCGACAGCTCCCCGAGGCGCTCGAGGTCGAAGTGCTGGTCCTGCAGGACGTGCACCAGCTCGTGGGCGAGGGTGACCCGCAGGCCGGGCGTGAGCTCGGTGCCCCGCACGAAGACCTGCTCGGCCTCGGGGCTGTAGAAGGCCAGCGTCCCCGAGTCGCTCAGGGTGTCGTCGGCCGCCTCGAGGTCGACCTCGCCAGACACGAAGCCGAGGGCTCGGAACTGCGCGAGCAGGTCCTGGGCCTCCTGGTCGGCGTCCTCGCCGTCCTCGGCCTCCACCGAGGACCCGCCGGTGATGACGTCGCGGTACTCCTCCTCGCTCAGGAAGTTCACGTCGACGGGGTGCTCGAACTCGAGCTGGCGCTCCTGGGCCACCCAGTCGGCGATGGGGGCCACGCGCGGGTCCCACTCCGACGGGTACGAGGGGCCGCCGCCGCCGAGGACCAGCGCACCGGCAGCCACGACCACCGCGAACACGACCACGGTGGCCACCCCGATCACCCAGCGGGGCGCCCGGTCCACGGGGGGCACGCTCATGCCGTGGAGGCCCGGGAAGGGCGTGCGCGGGCCCGGGGCCGGCGGGAGCCCGACGTGGCCGGCGGTGACCGACGGGTAGGCGGTGGGGCCGGCTGCGGGTGGCGTGGGCGCGGCGAGCGGGGGCGGCGGCGCGGTGGCGGCGAGCGGCCGCTGGCCCGGCGGGCTCACCGGGGCGCCGCCCGCCCACGGGCCCGGCTCACGCGGGGGCTTCGGCCAGCCGACCTCGGTCATCGGGGGGACCCCCACCCGGTGCCGACGGGCGCGCCGGACGGCGCGAGGACGACGGAGACGACGGGAGGCACCCGGTACCCGTCGGCACCACGGGTGCCCGGGTTGAGGACGACCAGGGCGAGACCGCCGCGAGTGATCGGCCCGCCGTGCACCCCCAGGACCCTATCGACCCGGATCGCGGCTCCGACCGTCGGCACCGGGCCGCGCCCGGCCCCCCCCCGGCGCCTCGGGAGCGGTCGGGGGCTTCGGGGTGCCCGAGGGGCGGCTGCTACCGTGACCGGGTCCCGGCGACGGGCAGGCCCCCATCGTCCAGCGGCCTAGGACGCCTCCCTTTCAAGGAGGTAACACGGGTTCGAATCCCGTTGGGGGTGCGCTCCCGCGCACCGCACCGGGGCCCGATCCCGAGCGCCTTCCCGGCGGGTCCCGGTGAGCTGGGCCGTACGGACCTTTTTCGAGATCCCCATTGAGCGGGGTGGCGGCGGCGCCGTAGAAGAGGGGGGGACATCCGGCAGTGGCCGGTTCGGAGGGGCAACCGATGCGACCCGTGGTCGCGGGCGTCGGCGAGCTCGGGACGGATCGACCACCCGGCCCCGCCACGCCCCACACCGATCGGTCGCCCGTGAACCTCCGAGATCCGAAGCCCAGCCCGAAGTCCAAGGCGAGCCGCCTCGACGTCGGATCGCTGCTCCGCCGCAAGGGCAACGACGAGCACCTCGCGGCGGTGCTGGAGATGACCGACGCCGCCTTCGAGCTGGCGAAGGACCAGATCCGCGAGGAGCACCCCGGCTACACCGAGGACCAGGTCCACCTGAGCGCCATCCGCCACCGGGTGGGCGACGAGGTGTTCGACCGGGCCTACCCCGGCCAGCGCCCGCCCGACGACTGACGGTGAGCAGCTGAGGCGAACGGGCGGTCCGAGGGGCCGACCACTGGGGACCCACTCGGGTCATTGACCCGCGGTGTGACATCGGTCATGCTGCGGCGGCGCTCGCTCTGTGCGTGCGCAAACAACCCAGGAGATGGTGCCATCGACGACGCCCGTTCCCACCCGTCCGCCCGCTCGACGAGGACGGGCCGACCGCTCGCCCTCCTCGTGGTCGCCGTCACCACGCTCGCCGTGCTCGCCGGGCCGGCCACGCCCGCCGCCGCCCACACCGCCAACCGCACGAAGGTCGTGCTCTTCGTGCACGGCTACAACCCCACGTCGAACAGCACCGATTGCGGCGGCGAGTTCAACCGCATGATCGGCCAGCTCCGCAACGAGGGCTTCACCGGCCCGATGGTGCGGGTGGGCTTCTACTCGGGCGACGTGAACTGCGACGTGAACCTGCGGTCCTACGGCTCGTTCTCGAACAGCTCGTCCTGGAAGGCCATCAGCAAGGCGTTCTCCACCTACGTGTACAACACCTACACGTCGAAGGGCATCGCGGTCGACGTCGTCGGCTACTCGATGGGCGGCCTCATCGCCCGCGGCGGCGTCTACGGATCCCAGCGCGGCGAGTCCGGCTTCGCCCCGCCGATCGACGTGGAGGACGTGGTCACCCTGGGCACGCCCCACCAGGGCGCGGCCTGGTACTCCAACCTGTGCCTGTGGGGCCAGTGCACCTCGCTGAAGCCCGGTGCCACCGACATCAACTGGGTCAACCAGAACGGCAACCCGCAGGGTCGCTACGGCACCGACTGGACCAACATCGCATCCAACGGTGACTGGGTCACACCGGCCGCCTCGGGCTCCTCGATGGCCATCGCGTCCACGGCCAAGGTGATCTACAGCAACATCCCCCACACCGGGTCGGGCAACTACATGGGCAACACCACGTCCACCACCCGCACCGGCCTCGGCCTGGCGAACCGCCTCCAGTAGCCGCGACCGCCTCCGGAGCCGCACGGGCCCGCCCCGGGACGACGTCCCGGGGCGGGCCGCGGTCCGGGCGGTACCGTCTCGCCATGGCGTCGGAAGCGACCACGGTGGAGGCCAGCGGGCGCGAGGTGCGCATCACCAGCCCCGACAAGGTCTTCTTCAAGACCCGGGGCGAGACCAAGCTCGACCTCGTCCGCTACTACCAAGCGGTGGAGGGCCCGCTCCTCGCCACCATGGGCGGGCGGCCCACCATGTTGCAGCGCTTCCCCGACGGCGCCCACGGCAAGTCGTTCTTCCAGAAGCGGGTGCCCGCCGGGATCCCCGACTGGCTCCAGACCACCGAGGTCTCCACGCCCAACGGCACCTCGAGCAACGCCCTCGTGGTGGCCGACCTCGCCCACCTCCTCTGGGCGGTCAACATCGGCTGCCTCGGGTTCCACCCCTGGCCCTACCGGGCGGCCACGCCCGAGGTCACCGACGAGCTCCGCATCGACCTCGACCCGGGGCCCGGGGTCACCTTCGACATGGTGCGCGACGCGGCGGGCGAGACCCGGGACCTGCTCGAGGCCGAGGGCATCACGTCGTACGTGAAGACCACCGGCAACCGGGGCCTCCACGTGTACGTCCGGGTGGCGGGGAGCCACGACTCCTACGCCGTGCGGGCGGCCGCGGTGGCGGTGGCCCGTGAGCTGGAGCGGCGCCGGCCCGAGCTGATCACCGCGCAGTGGTGGAAGGAGGAGCGCGGCGCCCGCGTCTTCGTCGACTACAACCAGAACGCGCCCCACAAGACGGTGTTCGGGGCCTGGTGCGTGCGGCCACGGGTCGGCGCGCAGGTGTCGGCGCCGATCCACTGGGACGAGGTGGCCGCGGTGGAGCCCGACGAGGTCACCCTCGTGACCGTGCCACCGAAGCTGGCCGCCGAGGGCGACCCGTGGGCGGGCATGGACGACGTGCCCCAGTCCATCGACACGCTGCTGGGCTGGTACCAGCGAGACCTCGACGACGGCCTGATGGACGCCCCGTGGCCGCCCGTCTACCCGAAGCAGCCCAACGAGCCGCCGCGGGTCTCACCGAGCCGGGCCAAGGCCGACCCGGCCGCCGCTGACCCGGCCGCCGGCTGATCAGGAGGCGCGGGCTGATCAGAGGCGCGGGCTGATCAGGAGGCGCGGGCGCGGGCGAGGCGGTCGGCGCGGGAGACCAGGCCCGGGGCGTCCACCGATGCGGCGAGGGCCGGGAGGTCCGGGGTGGGCCCGGTCCACTCGAGCTCGTCGACGGCCTCGATGGTGGGGGCGTCGTACTCGATGGTGGCGATCCGTCGGAACAGCACGGCGTCGGCCAGGTTGTGCTTGAGGGTGAGGGCCAGCTTGGAAGCGCCCCGCACGGTGACGTCCCAGTCGTGGGAGTCGGGCGGGATGTCCTCGAGGTGGCCGTAGCGGGCCAGCACGGCGGCGGCGGACTTGGCGCCCCACCCCGGCAGCCCCGGGAAGCCGTCGGCGGTGTCGCCCACCAGGCCGAGGTAGTCGGGGATCGACTCGGGACCGACGCCGAACTTCTCCCGCACGCCGTCGACGTCGCTCACCACGCCCTTGCGCCGGTCGAGCTGGACGATCTTGCCGCCGACGCACTGCCCGAGGTCCTTGTCGGGGGTGCAGATGAGCACCCGCTCCACCCGGTCGTCGGCGGCGGCGACCCGTGCGGCGGCGCCGAGGGCGTCGTCGGCCTCGTACTCCACCATCGAGAACACGGTGACGCCGATCGCCGTCACCAGGTCCTCCACCAGGTTGAACTGCGAGAGCAGGTCCGCCTCGACGCCCGACCCGTCCTTGTAGCCGTCGTAGAGATCGTTGCGGAACGACTCGATCACGTGGTCGAACGCCGCCCCCACGTGGGTGGCGCCCTCCTCGAGCAGGGTGAGGATGGTGCCGGCGACGCCCCGCGCCGCCGCCACCTCCTGACCGGCCGCGGTGACGTGGCTGGGCATGGCGAAGTGGTAGCGGAAGAGCTCGTACGTGCCGTCGACCAGGTGGACCTGCATCGGTGGATCCTCGCGTGCGGGAGCGGGCCGCGACGTCAGGAGGGGTCGGCCACGAAGTAGCCCTGCAGGTCGAGCACGTAGTGGGAGGGCCCGCCGAAGTTCTTGACGGCGAGGTCCCTTGCTCCGGTGGGCGCGAGGGCGATGGCCCCGGTGTTGGTGATCCCCTGGCTGCGGGTGAAGTTCAAGAAGGTGGCGTTCGGCGGGGTGGCGCCGTTGGGCCAGGCCCGGAAGAACCCGTTGGCCGCCGGCGTCACCGCGGTCACCGAGCCCTCGACGGCGCTGGCCCCGTCGGGGATGCAGCCGCGGGCGGCGCCCTGCCCGGTGAACCCGGCGCCGGCCGCCTGGACGGTGCGCACCTCGCTGGGTGCGAGGTCGCCGCCCGTGGCGCTGCGGGTGTCGAGCACCCGGCACGGGGTGATGGGCACGTAGCGCGAGCCCGTGGTGGCCGGGGGCAGGTCCTCGGGCAGCACGTAGTAGCCCTGCACGTCGATCACGTAGTGGGACGGGCCGCCGAAGTTCTTGACGGTCAGGTCCCCCTGGTTCTGCGTCGGGGCCAGGGCGAGGGCGCCGGTGTTGGTGATCCCCTGCCCCTTGGTGAAGTTCAGGAAGGTGGCGTTGGGCGGGGTGGCCCCGGTGGGCCAGGCCCGGAAGAACCCGTTGGCCTCCGGCCCGACGGCCGACACCGAGGCCTCGACGCCGATCGCCTTGTCGGGGATGCAGCTGGTGGCCCCACCCTGCTCGACGATGTTGGTCCCGGACACCTGGAAGTACCGGGTCTCGTTGGCGACGAGGCGACCGTGTGGCGTGTTCCGGGTGTCGAGCGCGCGACAGGGGTTGATGGGCACGTAGACGGCCCCGTCCGCCCCGGTGGGCACGTCGGCGGGGAGGGCGAAGTAGCCCTGCACGTCGATCACGTAGTGGGCCGGGCCGCCGAAGTTCTTGACCTGGAGGTCCTGGGTGCCGGTGGGGGCCAGCGCCAGGGACCCGGTGTTGGTGGTGCCCTGGCCCTTGGAGAAGTTCAGGAAGGTGGCGTTGGGTGCCACCTCACCCTTCGGCCAGGCCCGGAAGTAGCCGTCGGCCGCGGGCGCCACCGCGGTGACCGAGGCCTCCACGGCGAGGGCGCCGTCGGGGATGCAGCTGCTGGCGCCGCCCTGGCCGACGAGCCCGGTCCCGGCCACCTGGAAGGCCCGCTCGGCGTTCGCCGTGAGCCGACCCGCCGTGGTGTTGCGGGTGTCGACCACCCGGCACGGGGTGATCGGCACGTACACCGCGCCCTCAGGTGCCGGGCGGGGGGTGAGCAGTGCCGACGGGGTGGAAGCCGGGCCAGTGCCGATCACGTTGGTTGCCTCGACGACGAACGTGTAACCCGTGCCGTTGGCGAGGCCGGTGATCGACTGGGTGGTGGCCGTCGACGCGAAGACGCGCGCCGGCTGGGCCACGGCGCCGAGGTAGGGGGTCACCCGGTACCCGGTGACCGCGGCGCCGGGCGGGTTGGCGGGGGCGGTCCACCACAGCGAGACCTGCCCGTCACCGGCCAGGCCACCGACCGCCGTGGGGGCGGTGGGTGGGCAGAGCTCGCGGAGCCCCACCGCAGCATCGGCCGTGACGAGCCCCGAGCCGGCGGCGCCGACACCGAACGAGCCCACCGAACGGGCTGTGGTCCGTTGGGCGCCGATCACCTGGGCGGGCGTGGCGCACGGCCAGGCCTGGCGCTGCAGGGCCGCCACCGCGGCGGCGTGGGGCGCCGCAGCGGAGGTGCCGTAGAAGCGCCACGTGGACCCATCGAGTTGGCCGAAGAAGGAGGTGGCGGCGCCGTCGGTGGCGGCCACCGCCAGGTTCCGCA
>JBBRFU010000044.1:0-23489 GCA_038241315.1 Acidimicrobiales bacterium
GCGCCGGCCAGCACCAGGGCCACGAGCGCGAGCTTGGCCAGGAGCACTCGTCCGTAGGTGGTGCCGGTCAACGGTGCGAGGCCGCCGACGGTGAGCCAGCCCAGCGTCGTGCCGGCCACGATGACGAGGCCCGCCGTCACCGCTGCCCAGCCGGAGAATCGAACGACGGCTTCGGTCGCGCCCGGCTCGTCCGCTGCCGCCCGCCGCCGCCGTATCACGCCGACCAGGGCGATCAGACCCCCGAACCACACGGCCCCGGCGAGAACGTGGGCGGCGTCGGCGACGTAGCCCACGGCGGCCGGCGCCATGGAGCGGGTGTGGCCGGTCAGGACGAGACCGATCGGCGCCAGGACCGACCCGCCGACGGCCAGCGCGCGGACGGCACCCTGGAAGGGCAGGCCAGTGGTGATCAGCAGCGCGACCAGGCCGATGCCGGTGAGCACCAGCGACCACCCGATGCCATCGGCCATCGTCAGCGACAGCACGCCGGGCTCGGTGACCGAACCCCATCCCCGTCCGGTGATCAGCGACGCCTGGACCGGGACGACGGCGACGAGCGCCAACAGCCCCAGGGCCCCGAAGCCGGTCGCCAGGGGACCGACGGGTACCGGCTCGTCTGCGCGACGCAGCGCCGCACCCACCAGGACCATGCCGGTGGCCGCGAGGATGCCCAGATAGCTGAGTCCCCGCAGCACGCCACCGATGACCTCGTCGCGTCGGTCCGCGCTCTCGGCGAAGGCCTCCTCCGCCAGATCATCGCGCATCTCGGTCCGGGACCCCACGGAGAAGGTGAATGCGCCACGGATCGGGTGACCGTCGGCGGAGACCGCCCGCCAGGCCACGACATAGCCGCCATCGGGGAGCGTCCCGTCCAGTGGCGCCTGGACGGAGGACCCGCTCGAGGTGGCCGTGCCTGCGTCCACCCGGTCGGCATCAGCATCGAGCACCCGGACGCCGTCGGGCTGCATGGTCACCACCTCGGTGAACTGCAGGGTGATCGTCCCCGGCGACGTGTCCACGATCGACTGGTCCTCCGGGTCGCTGGTCGACAGGTCCGCGTGCGCAGATGCCGCCTGGGCCGGCACCAGGACGGCCACCGTCACCAGGGTGAGCAGGGCGAACAGCCGACGACGGGACACCTCCCGATGATGGCTGGTGGAGCGCTGAGTTGGGTAGTCGGGCCGGGCGCACCTACGATGACCCGTCCGCACCGGCAGCCAGGAACAAGAGAACGATGAGCAAGAGCGACAAGCGCCCGATCATCAAGCTGAAGTCGACGGCGGGGACGGGCTACACCTACGTCACCCGCAAGAACAAGACGAACACGCGCGAGCGCATCGAGATCAAGAAGTACGACCCGAAGATCCGCCAGCACGTGATGTTCAAGGAAGAGCGCTAGGCCGCCACGCGGCCCGCCGGGCCCCGGCCCGGACCTTCCCCACCACCGTCGACGGTCTCGCCCCCTGGGCGAGATCGTTCGCGTCCGGGCCCGTTCTCACCCCGCCCTCCGGACGTCCTGACGGCAATTCGCGCGCTCCGCGCGAATCGGCCCTCTGGTTCGCGCGCCCCGTGACCTGGGGAAACGTCGCCCATGCGCACGCTGCGTCGGGCATCCACCACCCGAGGGCGCCGCGTTCGTAACCTTTTGGCCGTCAGGGGACACATCGTCCGGGAGGGCGGATGGGCCAGCAGCAGCCACAGATCTACGGGCTCGACATCGAGACCGACACGGCCCGGGGCGGGTTCGACCCTGCGGTCACCCCCCTGCTGCGCGTGGCGCTCTCGGGGCGGTCGTTCGACGAGGTGTTCGTCGGCGACGAAGCCACCCTCCTCGGGGCCCTCGACGCCCGCCTCCGCGCCCTCGAGCCCGGCATCCTCGCCACCTGGAACGGGGCCACGTTCGACCTGCCGTTCATCGCCGACCGGGCCAGGCTGGCGGGCGTGGAGCTCGACCTGCACCTCTGCCCCGACCGGGCCCTCACCCGGGGCCGCACCACCCTGCCCGGCCACGCCGGCGCCTACCGGGCCAGCTGGGGCGGCCACGCCCACCTCGACACGTTCCGCCTCTACGGCGACCACGGCCCCTCCCCGTGGACCTCGCTCCGCACCATCGGGCGTCTCCTCGGGCTCGGGAGCGCCGGGCCCGCCGACCGCACCCACGACCTCGCCAACGAGGCGCTGCACGCCCACGCGGCCAGCGACGCCCGGCTGGCCCGCGTGCTGGCCCAGCGCCGGTGGGCGGTCGCCGTGCGGCTGGTGGACCGCCTGGCCGACGACGAGGCCCGACCGGTCACGGTGGCTGCGGAGCGCCTCGCCCGCCAGGCCCGTCAGGCCCGCCCCGACGGCCGGCCCCTGCGGCCCGCCGTCGCCGGCATCTGACGCCGCCAGGCCGCGCCGGCCCCTGACGGGGCCGGGCCCGCCGGGCGGCCGTCCTGTCACCCCCCTGCCGTAGCTTCGGGGCACGAGGATCGCTGCCCCCTCGCCCCTTGGGGCCCGGGCCGCCGGATGCCAGCGCAGTCTCCGGAGGTCCCCATGTCGCCCTGTCCCCACCCGTCCGCCCCGGCGGTCTCCCTCGCCCGGCTGGCCACCCGGCTCCACCGCGCCGGCGCCGCCCTCGGCGGCTCGAGCCTGCTCGCCGTGGAGCTCGGCGCCCACGACGTCGCCCTCGGCGCGTGGCCGGTCCCCGCCGGCGTCGAGCACCCCGCCGACCCGCTGGTCGGCTTCCTCGCCCCGGCATCGTGGCACGCCGTCGGGATCGGCGCCGTCGGGCGGGCCCGCTCGCTCCCCGAGGCCGGCCCCGGCCCCGAGGTCGGCAGCCGCCGGGTCCGCGCCACGGTCGTCGCCGACCGGGACGGCGGCGTGGCGTCGGTGCTCGAGCTCGAGGACCACCCGGCGGAGGTGCTCACCGAGGCCCCGGAGGGCTGGGTGGCCGATGCCCTGGCCCGGGCCCTCGGCCGGCCCACGCCACCGCCCGACGTCCGCCTCTCGCGCTACGTCGAGGCCGCCTGGCTCGACGCCATCGCCCAGCGGGTCCTGGTGGCCCCCGGCCGATCCCGGTCGTGGGAGGAGCTGGCCCGGCTCCACCCGCTGGCCCCCGCCGGGCCCGTGCTGCCCGGGCCCCTGCTGGCCGTGGAGGCGGAGGCGCTGGACCTCGAGTCGTCGTGGGGCCGCATGCGCCGGCTGGTGGGCACCTCGCCCCTGCCACCCGCCGGCGCCCGCCCGCCGGGCGGCCGAGCCGTGCCGGCCGATCGCTGGTTCGACGACGGGTCGTTCTCGCGCTGGGCCGCCCGCCGGCTCCCACCGGCCGAGGCCCTCCTGCCGGCGGTGCTCGACGCCCTCCCTGCCTCGGTGGGGGCCGAGCTGGTCGATGCGCTGATCACCGTGGGCCCGTCGGGGCCCACCGTGGCCCCCGAGCCCGGGTGACCGGCCCGGATCGCCGAGCCCGCCTAGAGGCCGGCCCGCTCCACGGTCTCGGCCCAGAGCTTGCGGTACTCGGCGGCCGCCAGGCTCCGCGGCGCGCTCAGCACCACCGGGATCTGCTCCTCGCTCATGCGGGCCACCGCGGACGACTCCGGGATGGCCGCGCCCAGGAAGCCGCCGCGGGCGCGGATCTCGGCCTCCACGCGTCGGTGGAGGGGCTTGCGCCGGTCGATCATGGAGATGAAGGGCGCCACCAGCGCGGGCGACGCCGTGCGGGTGTCGGCCAGGAACTCACCGAAGCGGGCCAGGGCCCGCAGCGGCAGCGGCTCGGGCACCACGGGTACCAACAACACGTCGGCCACCGACGCCACCGCCTCCACCACGGCGGTGAGGCCGGGCGGGCAGTCGAGCACCACCACGTCCGCGGTGTCCTTGGTGCCGGCCAGCAGGCGGCGGATCGGCTTGCCGGGCTTGCCCCCGGTGGAGAGCACCCGGTCGATCTCGCGCACCGAGGAGTCGGCGGGCACCACGTCGAGGCGCTCGATGTCGGTGTGGCGGGCCACCGCGCCGAGCCCGCCCCGTCCGCCACCGATGAGCCGGGAGGCGCCGCCCTTCAGCTTGGGCTTGAGGGCCAGGCAGAAGGTGGCCGCCCCCTGCGGATCGAGGTCCCAGAGCAGGGTGCGATGGCCCTCGGCGGCCGAGAGCGCGGCCAGGTTCACCGCCGTGGAGGTCTTCCCCACCCCACCCTTGAGGCCCGTGACGGCGAGAACGCGCATGGGCCCATCATGGCCCGGGCCGGCACCGGCCCCGGCCATGGCCGGAACCGGTGGGGCCCGGGCGCCGCCCTAGTTGCCGTTGTAGTCCTTCAGGGTGGCCGTCACCTCGGCCTCGGCGGTCTCGAGGGCCTCCGTCGGGTCGTCCCCGTCGAAGAGGACGCCCTCGATGGCGGTGCGCATCGACGCCTGGAAGGCGGTATAGGGGCCGATCAGCGGACCGGTCTGGTCGGGGTCGGCGGCGGCCAGCTGCTCCACGGCCGGCTTCAGCAGCAACCCGTCGAGCGCGGTGTTCTGGAACTCCCGCACGTCGGGATCGTCCACCACGCTCTTCACCACCGGGAGGTAGCCGCCCTCGAGGTGCCAGGTCTTGGCGTTCTCCTCCTCGAGCATGAAGCGCAGGAACCTCCACGAGGCCGCCTGCTGGGCCGGCGAGCCGGTGTTGAGGATGTAGAAGGCCCCGCCGGAGGCGTAGACCTTGCCCGGTGCGTCCACGCCGGGCATCGGGCCCGAGGCCGGCACCACCTTGGTGGTGTCGATCGAGGCGGCGTCGAAGTCGATCCCGGCCTCCTCGGCGGTGAGGTCGCCACCCAGCACCTGGGCGATGGTGCCCGAGGCGGTGGAGGTCTCGATGAGCATCGAGCTCTGCTCGGTCACCAGGGCCAGGTAGTGGTCGATGCTGCCGTCGGTGACGGTGAACGGGTTGAGCAGCCCGGCCTCGTTCATGTCGGCCAGGCTCTGCAGGGCGCCGGCCATCTCCGGCGTGGCGAAGGTGGCCTCGGTGGCCACCGCGGAGCGGCCGTTGTCGTTGTTCACCACGTCCTGGCCCACGCCGGCGGCCCAGGTGTCGAAGAACCACTCGTTGGCCAGGAAGGCCATGGGCTTGGGCGCCACCCCGGCGTCCTTGATCTTCTGGGCGAACTCCGCCACCTCGGCCAGCGTGGCCGGGGGCCGGTTGGGGTCGAGGCCGGCCTTCTGGAAGTGGATCTTGTTGTAGTAGATGACCGGGGTGGACACGTTGAGGTAGCCGGGCCACATCACGTCGTCCACCGAGAACGACGCCCGGGCCGACGGGGCCAGCTGGGTGATGTCGTAGTCGTCGGCCTCCATGCACGCCTCGGCCGGCAGCACCTGGCCCTTGTCCACCAGCTCGCCGAGCATGGTGTCCTCCAGGTACATCATGTCGGGCAGCTGGTCGGGGGTGGCCGACGCGCCCTGGTACTTGCGCAGGCCCTCGGCGTAGGCGTTGCCCTGGGTGTCGGCGGACACCACCACCTTGTCCTGGCTGGCGTTGAAGCGCGTGGCCATGTCCTGGAGCACCGAGGCCGGCGGATCCACCAGACCGCTGTACCAGAGGTTCACCTCCACCGGCTCGGTGGCCTCCTCCAGCGCGTCGAGGGGGCACGGCGGGAGCGCGTCCTCCTCCTCGCCGCCGGCCGCCTCGCGCCCGCCGTCGCCGCCGCCCGAGCTGGGCGGCGAGCCGCAGGCGCCGAGCACCAGGCCGGCCACGGCGAGCGACGCCAACAGGCCCCGGGAGCGGTGCGGGCGCCGACGGGCGGCGCGATCGTGGCCGGGGGCGTCGGGGGCAGGGGCACTGGAGGTCGTCATGGGGACCCTCTCGGTCTCGGTCACTTCACCGCACCGGCGGTGAGGCCACGGATGATCTGGCGTTGGAAGGCGATGAGCAGGATGGCCACGGGCACCGAGGCCACGAGGGCGGCGGCGATGGCGAGGTTGGCGTTGGCCACCTCGCCCGCCGACACCTGGCGGAGCTGGATCTGGAGGGTGTTGAGCTCGTTGCGGCTGATCACCGCTCGCGGCCACAGGTACTGGTTCCAGGCCTGCAGGGCCGAGATCACCGTGAACGAGGCGATCACCGGCCGGGTGAGCGGCACCGCGAACTTGGTGAGGAACGAGACGTGGCCGTAGCCGTCGAGGCGGGTGGCGTCCTGGATCTCGCTGGGCAGGCCGCGGAACCCCTGGCGGATCAGGAAGGTGCCGAGCGCGGTGGCCCCGAAGGGCAGCACCAGGGCCTGGAGGGTGTTGGTCCACTCCAGCTGGCGGATGGTGGCGATGTTGCCCACCAGGGTCACCTCGAGCGGGAGCAGCAGCGTGGCCATGAACAGGGCGAAGATCACCCGCTTGAACGGGAAGCGCAGGAACACGAACGCGTAGGCGGCCAGGATCGAGGTGGTCACCTGGGCCACGGTGATGATCAGCGCCATCACCAGGCTGCGCGTCATGGCCCCGCCGAGGTCGTAGCGCCCCCACGACGAGGTCCAGACCTCGGGGCCCACGAACACCACGGCCGTGCCCACCAGGCCGAAGGAGGTGCACACCGCCTGGACGAGCGCCACCGCCGGCTGCCGGCGACCGTCGTCGAGGTAGGCCCACACCTGCGTGGCGAGCACGGCCACCATGGCCACCACCACGAGGAGCAGGCTGGAGCCGTCGGCGTCGTGCAGCGAGGCGAACACGGGCGTGGTGGCGAGGCCCAGCACCACCGTGCCGCCCACGATCGCCACCAGGCGGGCGGGCGTCAGCAGGTGGCGCCAGTCGGACCAGCGCACCCCGGCCGCCACCTTGTGCAGCCAGGCGAACAGGTAGGCCACCACGAGGGTGCGCACCACCACCGAGAGGGCCCCGCCGCTCCACCAGGTGCGGTCCTTCCACTGGACCTGCACCGGGTAGGGCGGTCGGCCCTCGTTGACCCACTGGAACGGCGGGGTGAGCGACTGGCGCAGCGTGAGCAGCAGCGGGCCCAGCACCACCATGGCGAGGAACACCAGCAGCGCGTACTGCCAGACCAGGCCCCACGTGCGGCGGGCCCGGGACCGCCCGGCCACCGCGTCGAGGCCCACCGAGGTGGCGGCGTCGGTGCCCACCGGGGCGAGGTCACTCGTCGCCATAGTGGACCCTCCGTTCGAGGATGACGAACTGCAGGAAGGTGACCACCAGGGTCACCAGGAACAGCCCCACCGACAGCACCGCGCCCCGCCCGTAGTCCTGCGAGAGCTGGAAGATCTTGAACACCAGGGTCTCCGACGAACCCGCCGGGCCGCCCTTGGTGATGATCTCGATCTGGGCGAAGGCCTGGAACCCGAAGATCACCAGGACCACGAGCAGGAACAGCAGCACGGGCGAGATGAGGGGCAAGGTGATGCGGAACAGCCGGCGCAGCGGCCCGTAGCCGTCGAGGGTGGCGGCCTCCACCACCTCGTCGGGCACGGCCTGCAGCCCGGCGAGCACGATCACGAACGAGAGCCCGAGGTTCTGCCAGATCGACGGGAGGGCGGCGGCGAACAGCGCCATGTCCGGGTTGGTGATCCAGTCGGTGCGGAACACGCCGATGCTGCGGTTGATCAGGAAGAAGAAGATCACCGACGACACGGCCACCGAGCTGGCGAGGGTGGAGGCGAAGATCGCCTGGAAGACCTTGATGCCCTTGAGGCGACGATGGGCGGCCACCGCCAGCAGGGTGCCGAACACGATGCCGGCGGGCACGGTGTAGAGCACGTAGAGGAAGCTGTGCCACAGCCCCTCGGTGAACTCGGTGCCGCTGAGCACCTCGCGGTACTGCTCGGTGCCCACCTGCTCGTACGACGCCCCGCCACGCACCGACTCGTAGGTGCCCCAGCCCAGGAGGCGGATGAACGGCAGGTAGAAGAAGGCGGCGAACACCGCGAACGAGGGCGCCAGGAAGAGCACCGCCAGGCCCACCTCCTTGGCGTCGTAGGTCCGGCGCCGCCCCGGCCGACCGCGGGCGGGGGGCGCCAGCTCGTGCGGCGAGACGTCGGTCATGCGATGCGCTCGGTGGTGTCGACGTCGAAGAGGTGCACGTCGGCGGGATCCACGGTGAGGTCGAGGGTGCTGCCCGGCTCGTCGGCAGCCATGCCGGCCTGGCGCACCACGAAGGTCTGGTCGTCGGCCTCCACGGTGATGAGGCACTCGTGGCCCAGCCACTCCACGGCGCGGACCTTGGCCGAGAAGCCGGTGCCGCCCACCGACAGGTGCTCGGGGCGGATCCCGAGGGTGACGGGTCGGCCGGGCTCGAGCGTGGTGGCCAGCCCGGTGGGGAGCGGCACGCGCCCGGCGCCGGCCAGCTCCACGCCGCGGCCGTCGGCGGCCACGGTGGCGGCCAGGCAGTTCATGGGCGGCGTGCCGATGAACTGGGCCACGAAGGTGTTGACCGGTCGGCCGTAGACCTCCTGGGGGGTGCCCACCTGCTGGAGGCGTCCGGTGGACATGACGGCCACGCGCGTGGCCATGGTCATGGCCTCCACCTGGTCGTGGGTCACGTAGACGATGGTGGTGCCCACCCGCCGGTGGAGGTCGACCAGCTCGATGCGGGTCTGGGCCCGGAGCTTGGCGTCGAGGTTCGAGAGCGGCTCGTCCATCAGGTAGGCCTGGGGCCGGCCCACGAAGGCCCGGGCCAGGGCCACCCGCTGGCGCTGACCGCCCGACAGGGCGGCGGGCTTGCGCTTCAGGTAGGGCTCGAGGTCGAGCACGCGGGCCGCCTCGGACACCCGCTCGTCGCGCTCGGCCCGGGTGAGCTTGCGGGCAGGCTGGTCGGGCCCGTCCACCCGGTAGGTGCGGGCCAGCAGGGGGCTCTCGATGTTCCGCTGCACGGTCATGTGCGGGTACAGCGCGTAGCTCTGGAACACCATGGAGATGTCTCGGCGGGCGGGATCGACGTCGTTCACCACCCGATCGCCGATGCGCAGCTCGCCACCGGAGATCTCCTCCAGGCCGGCGATCATCCGCAGGGCGGTGGTCTTGCCACAGCCGGAGGGCCCCAACAGCACCATGAACTCACCGTCGTCGATGGTGAGGTCCAGCCCGTCGACCGCCGTGACGTCTCCGTAGCGCTTCGACACGGCGTCGAAGGTGACACTGGCCATGCACACTTCCCCTGATCGTCGGTCGGCGGGACCCTACGGCCCGTCGGAGAACTCCAGCTGTCGGCGGGACGGCCGGCCGGTGACGCAGCGACGACCGTCGATCCGTCCGGCACCGCTCACCCTATGTGGTCCCGTCGCGCGAAGCGGACACGCGGGGCGCCACCGCATCGGCCCCGACCCGGCCCGACCGAGGACCGTGACAGCGATCGGTAGATTGGCCCGGTCCGCCCCCTCCCCCCGCTCGGCCCGGTCATGACCCTCACGCCCTCCCTGCCCGATCTCCGCTCGCTCCCGGCCGACCCCTCGGCCGCGCTGACCACCGCCACCGAACGGCTCTACCAGGCCTTCGCCGCCTTGCCGTTCGACCCCGACATGCCCCGCTCCCCCGGCAGCGTCGGCGCCGACGACCTCGCCGGCCTCGCCGGCCCGGTCCGGTCGCTCCCGCCCGCGGTCGTCGGCCGGTTCCTCCTCAAGGCGGGCACCACCTGGGGCGGCCCCGACGACGTGCGCCGGGTGGCGCCGCGTGCCCTCGAGCTCGCCGCGGACCACCTCCTCCCGATCGACCGCGGGCTCCTGTGGGCCAAGCTGCGCTGGGCGGGCTGGCCGTCGTGGCCCACCTACCAGTCGGTCACGGTGCGGGCGTTCCTCCGCGCCGAGTGGGCCCGGCTGCTCCGTGCCGATCCGCGCCCGGCCCACCTGGCCCACCGGTGGCTCCGCCAGGTGGCCGACGGCGTCGACGACCTGAGCCCCTTCCTCGACGACTGGCACGACGCCCTCGGCCCGCTCGCGCCGCCGGTCCACCACCGCGCCAGCACCGGGCACCTGGTGCTGCTGCTGCTCAACAGCCCGCTCCGCCCGGACCACCCCCACACGATCCGCGACCTCGTCCCCGGGCACCCCCACGCCGTCGCCCAGCTCACCGACTGGCTCACCGGGCCCGGCACCGAGCACGAGCTCCGGCGCGCCGCGGTGGTCCTGGCGGGCACCAACGACAGCCGGCGCGTGGCCGTCGCCGTGGAACGCCTCCTCCGCCTGCAGGTGGCCGTCCGCCGCGCCGCGGGCGACGACTGACCCGACCTCGCCCTCAGGCGCGCGCCACCTCGCCGTGGTGCTTGCACCGGCCCACCCAGCCGGCCGGGCTCACCCGCACCGCGAGGCGGGTGCCGCAGGCCGCGCAGTAGCGCGGCGGATCGAGGGTGCGCGCGCAGCCCGGGCACGTGGCCAGCGGTCGGCCGCACGACGTGCAGTGGGCGCCACCCACGGGGGTCAGATGACCTTGCCGAGGACGCCGATGGGCATCTTGAGGTCGTCGAGCATCTGCAGGTCCTCGTCGGGGGTGCGGCCCAGCGTGGTGAGGTAGTTGCCCACGATCAGGGCGTTGATGCCCGACGTCATGCCCATCACCTGCAGCTCGCGGAGGGTGATCTCCCGCCCGCCGGCGTAGCGGAGGATGACGGCGGGGAGCCCGAGGCGGAAGAGGGCGATCCAGCGGATGGCCTCCAGCGCCCCCACGATCGGGGCGTCGCCGAGCGGCGTGCCCGGGCGGGGGTTCAAGAAGTTGAGCGGCACCTCGGCGGGCTCCACCGATCGGAGCTCGCCGATGAGCTCCAGGCGCTGGTCGACGCTCTCGCCCATGCCGAGCAGCGCGCCGCAGCACAGCTCCATGCCGTGGGCCCGGACCAGCTCGCAGGTCTCGAGCCGCTCGGCGTAGTCGTGGGTGGTCACGACGCGGGGGAAGAAGGAGGCGGCGGTCTCGAGGTTGTGGTTGTAGCGGTGGACGCCGCCCTCGCCCAGGCGGCGGGCCTGGTCCTCGGTGAGGATGCCGGCGGAGACGGCCACGTTCAGGCCGGTCTCGGCGCGGACCAGCGGGACCAGCTCCAGGATGCGACCCATCGTGCGCTCGTCGGGGCCCCGCACGGCCAACACGATGCAGAACTCCGACGCCCCGAGGGCCGCCGTCTCGCGCGCCGCGGCCAGCACCTCGTCGGTGTCGAGGAACGGGGTGGCCTTCACGGGCGTGTCGAACGCCGCCGACTGGCTGCAGAAGTGGCAGTCCTCGGGGCAGCCACCGGTCTTGGCCGACAAGATGCCCTCGACCTCGACCTCGGGACCGCACCAGGCCAGGCGCACCTCGTGGGCCAGCGCGGCGAGCGACGGCACCGAGGCATCGGGGACGTGGGCCAGCTCGGCCAGCTCGTCGGCGGTGAGCTGGCGCCGCTCGTCGAGGAGCGCCACCTCGGCGGCGCGGATGGCCCGTCGGGCCGCATCGGCCGCCAGCGGCGGGCGCGACGCCCGGGCCGCCCCGGGGCGGGGGCTGATCGAGACCGGCTGCAAGGTGTCCGACATGGCACGGGACCCTACCGGCGCCCCAGATGGCGACCCCAACCGCGACGAGGGTCGCCGTCGAGCGATGAGTCCGGCGGTCGCCGGGCGTCCACCCTGCACCACCCGCGCCGGCCCCGTCGGAGCCGGGCGGTCCCCGACGATGGCTCGGTGGGCACCCCGCTCACCTCCAGGCGCCGTACGGAGCTCATTTCCCGAGATCGAGCCGGAAACCGGCCATGAGGTGACCGGTTACCGGGCGCACCCTGGACCCACCCCCGAACACCGAAACCCGGTCACCCCGAACGCCATCCCCACGCCGGCGGGAACCCGGCCCCACCCCCAGGAGCACCATGTCCGCGATCATCGAGGCCGAAGGCCTCCACAAGCACTTCGGCGACGTCCACGCCCTCGACGGGCTCGACCTCACGGCCGAGTCCGGTCGCCTCACCGCCCTGCTCGGCCCCAACGGCGCCGGCAAGACCACGTTCATCAGCGCGGTCGCCACCTTGTTGCACCCCACCGCCGGCCGGTTGCGCGTGACCGGCATCGACGTGGCCGCCGATCCCCGATCGGTCCGCCGGGTCATCGGCCTCGCCGGCCAGTACGCCTCGGTGGAGCCGGCCATGACCGGGCGGGAGAACCTCGAGATGGTCGCCCGCCTCTTCGGGCTCGACAAGCACTCGGTGAAGGCGGCGGCGTCGTCGGTGCTCGACCAGCTGGGCCTGGCCGACGCGGGTGACCGCCTGGTGCGCACCTACTCCGGCGGCATGCGCCGTCGGCTCGACCTCGGGGCCAGCCTCGTGGGCCGACCCCGCCTGCTGCTGCTCGACGAGCCCACCACCGGCCTCGACCCGAGGTCGCGGATGGAGCTGTGGGACGCCATCCGCAACCTGGTGGCCGACGGCACCGACGTGCTGCTCACCACCCAGTACCTCGAGGAGGCCGACCAGCTGGCCCGAGACGTCGTCATCGTGGACCACGGCAGGGTGATCGCCGCCGGCACGCCCGACGAGCTCAAGGGCCAGGGCGGCCGGGACGTCATCGAGGTCCGCCCCCGCTGGGGCCGTGAGCTCGACGCCGTCACCGAGGTCCTCACCGCGGTGGCCGCCGAGCCGCCGCGCGTCGACCACGACACCCAGCGGGTCTCCGCGCCCGTCGACGGCGGCGCCGACCAGCTCGCCACCGTGGTCCGCCTCCTCGACGAGCGGGGCCTGTCCGTCGACGACATCGGCCTCCGCCGCCCCACCCTCGACGAGGTCTTCCTGGCCCTGACCGGCCAGCCCATCGACTCGTCCGACACCGATCCCGACGCCCCCGCCGACGCGGCCTGAGAAACGAGACCACCGTGACCGACACCTCCACCACCCTCGACCCCACCCCCACCGCCGTCGACGAGCCCCACGCCGTGGGCCCCGCCCCCCACGGGGCCGGCTTCGCCACCGCGGCCGTCGCCACCAGCCGGCGCACCGTGCTGCAGTTCTTCCGCACCCCCCAGCTGCTGATGATGGGCACCATCCAGGGCGCCCTCTTCCTGTTCATGTTCCGCTACGTCTTCGGCGGGGCGATCTCCACCCGCGGCGCGCTCAGCTACGTCGACTGGCTCGTCCCCGGCTTCCTGGTCACCGTCATCTTGTGGACCGGGATGGGCGCGGCCTCCGGCGTGGCCGAGGACTCCTCGTCCGGCGTCTACGACCGCTTCCGCTCGCTGCCCATCCCCCGGGCGTCGGTCATGGTGGGACGGTCGCTGGCCGACGGCGCCCTCGTGGCCTGGGGCATCTTCACCACGGCCATCATCGGCTTCCTCATCGGGTTCCGCCCCCACGGCGACGTGGCCGAGATCGTCCTGGCCTTCGTGTTGATGGTGGCCGCCGGGTACGCCTTCAGCTGGGTGTTCATCACCTTGGGCCTGGTGGCCGGCAACGCCCAGGCCGCCCAGGGGATGTCGATGCTGGTGATCCCCTTCAGCTTCATCTCCAACGCCAACGTGCCGGTGGCGTCGATGCCGGGGTGGATGCAGCCCTTCGCCGCCAACCAGCCGGTGAGCGTCATCATCAACGCCGTGCGCAGCCTCATGCAGGGCGGCACCGACGTGGTGGGCATCGGCCACTCCACCGGCTACTGGGTGGCGCTCAGCCTCGCCTGGTGCGTCGGGATCATGGTGGTGTTCGGCACCCTCGCCACCCGGGTCTTCTCCCGGCCCCAGTAGCCACCGCCTCCCACCCCACCCCACCCCACACCGGCCGGGCCGGGCCCGACGCGCCGCGTGCGTGCCGGGCCCGGCCCGATCAGCCGTGGACGAGCTGGGCCACGGTGCGGAGGTGCTCGGGCGAGCCGCCCACCAGCAGCGTGGTCATGGCGGTCGAGCGCCACTTCTGGTCGAGCTCCTCGCGGACCTTGTCGAGCGGGCCCACCAGGGCCACGTCCTCCACCAGGGCGAGCGGCACCTTGGCGATGGCCTCGTCCTTGCGCCCGGCCAGGAAGAGGTCCTGGATGTCGGCCACCACGTCGCCGTGGCCCATGCGCGAGAACACGTTGGCGTGGAAGTTGACCTCCCGGGCACCCATCCCGCCGATGTAGAAGCCGAGCGTCATGCGGACGACGTCGGCCGCCGCCTCCACGTCGTCGTCGATCACGATGTTGACCATGTTCGGCACCTCGAAGGTGTCGAGGCTCGTGTGGCGGGCGCCGGGGCGGGCGAACCCCTCGGCCAGGCACCCCCGGTAGTACTGGTCGAGGTCGGGCGACAAGAAGATGGGCAGCCAGCCGTCGGCGATCTCGCCGGCCAGGGCCACGTTCTTCGGCCCCTCGGCGCCCAGCAGGATCGGCAGGTCGGCCCGCAACGGGTGGGTGATGCTCTTGATGGGCTTGCCCAGGCCCATGGTGCCGGGGCCGAGGTTCGGCACCTGGAAGTGCTGGCCCTGGAGCTCCACCGGCTCCTCCCGGGCGAGGACCTGTCGCACGATCTCGATGTACTCCCGGGTGCGCTCGAGGGGCTTGGGATAGGGCTGGCCGTACCAGCCCTCCACCACCTGCGGGCCCGAGGCCCCGAGCCCGAGCACGAAGCGACCTCCGGTGAGGTGGTCGAGGGTGAGCGCCGACATGGCCGTGGCCACGGGCGTCCGGGCCGCCATCTGGCACACGCCGGTGCCGAGGCGGGCGGTGGTGGTCTGCGAGCCGTACCAGGCGAGGGGCGTGAAGCAGTCGGACCCGTAGGCCTCGGCGGACCAGATCGAGTCGAAGCCCAGCTCCTCGGCGGTGGCGATGAGCTCGGGCACGCCGGTGGGCGGCTGGGCGAACCAGTAGCCGAGGACGAGACCGAGCTTGAGGTCGTCTGCTGCCATGGCCGCACGGTAGCCCGGCGAACGAGAACAGGTTCTAGTTGTCCTGGCTAGGGTGCGGCCCATGGCCATGCCCACCGACATCGGCATCATCGACCTCATGCTCGACATCCCGGGCGCGGACCAGGCGCACTGGTACGAGTTCCTCAAGCCGCAGCTCCGCGAGGAGTCCAAGGACTACGAGTTCCCCGCCCAGTACATGTTCAAGGGCGTGCCCCACGTGGAGGCCGAGGCCGACCCGGTGGCCCAGGTCCTGAAGATGATGGACGCCCACGGCATCGAGCGGGCCATGATCGGCGTGGGCTTCGACGAGGACCGCAGCGACAAGGTCCGCGCCGTGCGCGACCACCCCGACCGCTTCATCGGGTCCTTCAGCGTCGACCCGAACCAGGGCATGGCCGGGGTGCGGGACCTGGTGAAGGCCTACGAGACGCTCGGCATCAAGGCCGCCATCGCCTTCCCCGCGGGCTACCTCCCCCAGGTGCCGATCAACGACAAGAAGTTCTTCCCGATCTACGCCAAGTGCATCGAGCTCGACATCCCGATCAACGTCTGCACCGGCATCTGCGGGCCCCGGGTGCCGTCGGCCTGCCAGGACACCATGCTCATCGACGAGGTCTGCTGGTTCTTCCCGGAGCTCACCTTCGTGATGCGCCACGGCGCCGAGCCGTGGGCCGACGTGGCCGCCAAGCTCCTGCTCAAGTGGCCGAACCTCTACTACTCCACCTCCGCCTTCGCGCCGAAGTACTACCCGAAGGCGATCCTCGACTTCGCCAACACCCGGGGCGCCGACAAGGTCATGTACGCCGGCTACTTCCCGATGGGCCTCAGCCTCGACACCATCTTCGAGCAGCTGCCCGACGTCCCCCTGAAGGACGAGGTCTGGCCCAAGTTCCTCCGCGAGAACGCGATGCGGGTCTTCAAGCTCTGACCCGCACTGGGAGGCGAAGCTCTCCGGTACGAAGGGCTGACGAGGTGGGGTCCGGGGTGGGGGTTCGGCGTCCGGGGGGGGTCCACGGGGGCGCAGCCCCCCGGGTGTCGCTATACTAGAACCTGTTCTAGTTTTTGCCCCCGTCGGCGAGGTGCGCACCCGTGAGCCAGTCCAGCGAGAACCGCTACCCCTTCACCATGCCGATCGGCTGGTTCGCGGTGGCCGAGTCCCCCGACCTCGCGGTGGGCCAGACCCGCGCCGCGTACTACTTCGACCGACACCTGGCGCTGTGGCGCGACGAGAACGGCGAGGCCCACACCTCGGACGCCTTCTGCCCCCACCTCGGCGCCCACTTCGGCCACGGCGGCCACGTGGAGGGCTGCGAGCTGGTGTGCCCGTTCCACGGCTGGAAGTTCGATGCCGAGGGCAACAACACCGACATCCCGTACTCGGAGCGCACCAACGGCCGCGCCAAGGTGAAGGCGTACCCCACCCAGGAGCGCAACGGGTTCATCTACGCCTGGTACCACCCCCACGACGAGCTCCCCGACTGGGAGGTCGAAGCGGTCGCCGACATCACCAACGGGGAGTTCTCCGGCCCCACGCGCACCAACCACGTCGTGCAGGTGGCCATCCAGGAGATGGCCGAGAACGCCGTCGACTCGGCCCACTTCCGGTACGTGCACAACACCGCCGAGGTGCCCGTCATCGAGACCTACGAGTCGGTCGGCCACCGGGCCACCATGGAGTCGAGCCAGAAGTTCCCCACCCCTCGCGGCGTGGTCAACGGCCGCATCGACTCGATCGCCGACGGCCCCGGCGTCAGCATCGTCCGCTTCAGCGGGATCATCGACACGCTCCTCGTGAGCGCCTCCACGCCGATCGACGCCGACACCACCCAGACCCGCTTCAACTTCTACGTGCGATCCATGGGCGACGAGAAGCTCAACTCCTCGGTGGGCGAGGCCTTCGCCGCCGAGGTCGACAAGCAGTTCAAGGAGGACATGCCGATCTGGGAGCACAAGGCCCACCTCGTGCGTCCCGCCCTGATCGACACCGACGGTCCGTTCATGAAGTTCCGCAAGTGGTACGCCCAGTTCTACGTGGAGCCGGTGAGCGACGACCGCACCGTCTTCCCGCCGCCGTACTGGCCCGAGAAGCTCGACGAGACCCCGGCCAAGGCCACCGCGTCGGCCCGCTACGGCGACCTCGACGTCGCGCCCAAGGGCGCCGCCGAGACCGAGGTCGCACCCCCCGCCCCGCGCTGATCGACCAGTCGCCCGCAGGCCTCAGGCCGCGGCCGTGGGGTCGGCCGGAGCGAGGGCCGTCGCGGCCTCGTCGGCCCCGGCGGCGCGGGCCTCGGACTGGCGGTACTCCCGCAGCGGGCCGGTGGCGGCGTGGAGGCCGTTGAGCATCACCCAGAGGGCCCGGCGTCGAGCGGCGACGGCCACCGGGTTGGGGCGGCGGTAGAGGTAGAGCCGCTGGGCCCACTCGGGGAGCAGGTCGCGCTGGGCCCAGTCGACGAACCAGCTGAGGGGCTGCTGGCGGAGCGGCTGGTGCTCGGCCACGGCCGGCCAGGTCCGGCCGGCGGCGACGGGGGTGAGGGCCAGGCGGGGCAGCTCGGCCTCCAGGCACTCGAGGACCTCGCCCTTCGACGCCGGCAGGTCGGTGCCACCGAGGGCCTCCCCCACCCGCACGAACTGCCGGTAGTACTCGTCGAGGTCGTCGCCCCGCAGCGCCTTGGGGTGGTAGCGCTCGTGGGCCGAGCCGATGCCCCACACCACGGTGGCGTAGTTCCAGCGGATCCAGTCCGGGGCGTCGGCGTCGTAGACCACCCCGTCGGGGCGGGTGCCCTTGATGGTGTGGTGCATCGACCGGACGGCTCGGGCCGCTCGCTCGGCCGTCTCGGTCGGGCCGTACGCGGTGGCGGTGAAGAAGACGAGCGAGTGGGCGAAGCGCACCTTGGCGCCCTCGGCGTCGACCCGACCGGTGGGCACGCCGTCGACCCGCTCGACGATCCGGGAGTGGTCGTACCCCATCCACGCGATGCCCGGGTCGAGGTTCTCGAGGAACGCCGCGGCCGAGAGCCCGAAGAACATCAGGGGCATGTGGCGGTGGACGTGCCAGACCGGGCTGTCGGGCCCGAACCACCCCGGGTCGCCGGCGGGCGACGTGAAGTCCATCTTCTTGAAGTAGCGGGGCCGGACCTCACGGTCGAACAGCGCCTCGAAGCGGTCGGCGAAGGGGGCGATCGTCACGCAGGTCTCCTCCCGGGTCGCCACTCTGGCAACGGGTGTGACCAGAATAGGCAGGTGGTCGCGGCCGCGTCCAGAACATGGCGGGTCGGGCCCGGGACTACCCTCACCACGACGTGACCGACGATGGAGCACCCCGGCCGGGCCGCTGGGCCGGCGTCGCCGGCGAGGACCGCACCCGCGAGCGGCGGGCCCTGCTGGTGGCCGCGGCGTTCGACCTGTTCGGCCGCGAGGGCGAGGCGGCCACCTCGATCCGCGCCGTGTGCCGGTCCACCGCGCTGAACGCCCGGTACTTCTACGAGAGCTTCGCCGACCTCGACGAGCTGCTCGGGGCCGTGTACGACGAGCAGGCCGACCAGCTGGCGGTGCTCCTGCTGGAGACCCTCGCCGCCGCCCCCGGCGACCCGGCGGCGCGGACCCGAGTCGGCATCGAGACGGTGCTGCGCTTCATCACCGACGACCCCCGTCGGGCCCGGGTCCTCTTCACCGAGGGTCGAGCCGTCCCGGTCCTCGCCGAGCGGCGCCGGGCCACCCTCGAGGCCCTCGTGGCCGCCACCGCGGAACAGGGCCAACTGGAGCTGGGCGACCCGCCGGGCACCGACCGCGGGCCGGCCCGGATCGCCGCGGTGACCGCGGCCATGTTCGGCGGCGCCATGGAGGAGCTGGCCCAGGCCTGGACCGACGGCCGCCTGGGCGATGACCTGACGGCCGTCGTGGACCACGCCACGGCGCTGTCCCTCGCCATCTTCGAGCGGGCCCGCTCGCTGGGCCGGAGCTGACCGGCCTTCAGTCGACCGGCGTGGGCCGCGCGTCCGCCAGCGCCGCCGCGAGCGACGACCGCACCGTCTTCCCGTCGCCGTACCGGCCCGGGAAGCTCGACGAGACCCCCGCCGAGGCCACCGCGTCGGCCCGGTACGGCGATCTCGGCGGCGCGCCGACGGTCGAGACCGAGGTCGCCCCGCCGGCTCCGATCCGAGGTCCGAGCCTCCGCACCGAGCGCCGCGCTGGCGCGGCCAGAATGCCCCGGTGCGCCTGGTGACCGACGACGAGCGCCGCGCCCGCCTCGCGGTCCGGCAGTTGCTGGCGCCGTCGGCGCGGGCGTCGACCCCGGAGGCGGCCGTCGACGCCATGACGGTGCTCCACGCCACCGAGCCGGCCACCGTGTACCTGTCCTGCCAGGCGCGGGTCGACGGGCTCGAGGTCGCCGACGTGCACCGCGCCCTGTACGACGATCGCAGCGTCGTGAAGCAGCTGGCCATGCGCCGCACGGTCTTCGTCTTCCCGCGCGACCTGCTCCCGGCGGCCTGGGGCAGCGCCTCGGCACGGGTGGCCGCCACCGAGCGGGCCCGCCTGGTGAAGGACGCCGTGCGAGCCGGGCTGGCCGACGACGGCGAGGCGTGGCTCGACCGAGCCCGCGCCGGCGTCCTCGCCGTGCTGGCGAATGCGCCCGATGGCCTCCAGGCGGTCGAGGTGCGCCGGGCGGTGCCCATGATCGACGTGAAGCTGGACGGTGCCACCGGACAGGTCTGGTCGGCGTCGCGCGTGCTCACCCAGCTGGCCGCCACCGCCGACATCGTGCGCGGCACCAACGCCGGCGGCTGGCACACGGCTCGCCCCCGCTGGACCCTGGCGCAGCACTGGCTCGGCGAGCGCCCTGCGCCGTGGGAGGCCGCCGACGGCTACCGCGAGCTGGTGCGCCGTTGGCTGCGCACGTTCGGCCCCGGCACCGAGGACGACCTCGTCTGGTGGCTGGGGTCCACCAAGGCAGCCGTCCGGGCCGCCCTCGCCGAGCTGGCCGCCGAGCCGGTGGCGCTCGAGGGAGGCGGCGCCGGCTGGCTGCTTCCCGACGACCTCGACGAGGCGCCGGACCCGGGCCCGTGGGCGGCGCTGCTCCCCGTGCTCGACCCGACGGTGATGGGCTGGAAGGGCCGCGCCTTCACGCTCGGCCCGCACCGCGACCAGCTCTTCGACCGGAACGGCAACGCCGGGACCACCGCCTGGGTCGACGGCCGGGTGGTGGGCTGCTGGGTGCAGGACGCCGCCGGGGTGGTGCAGCTCCGCCTGCTCGAGGCCGTGTCGGCGGCCTCACGGCGCGCCCTCGACGCCGAGGCCGCTCGCCTGTCTGCGTGGCTCCACGGCTTCCGCGTGTCGAGCGTGTACAAGTCTCCCGCCATGGCCTGAGCGGCCGGCGGAAGCCGCCTCAGTCCACCGGCGTGGGCCGGGCCTCGTCGAGCGCGTCCTCGGTAACGGGGCGGGCCGAGCGGGGGCCGAGCACGAGGACCTGGTCCACCGGTCCCAGCTCGATGGTGGCCGACTTCGGCGGGTTCACCACCACCTCGCCGGTGGCTGCGAGCCGCCACCCGAAGGCGGTCTCGCCCCGCTGGCAGGCGGCGGCCACGATGGCCGCGAAGGCCACCGGCTCGGGCGGCGCGTAGAGCGGCGCCGGGTGGAGGGCCACGAAGCAGCCGTCGGCGTCGAAGAGCTCGTCGAACACCAGGTGGAGCTCGAGGCGCTCGGAGAGCTGGGCGATCATCAGGCTGGACAGCTCGTCGCTGACGATGAAGTCCTCCACGCCGGTGGTCTGGGCCACGGCCACGTTGGCCCGATCGAGCATCTCGGCCACCACCCGGGGCCCGCCCGGGCCCTTGGGGAAGGTCTTGTCGAGCGTGAGGAGCGTGAGCATGGTGCGGGCATCGGCCTCGCTGACCGACACCGGCTCCCGGTACCCGAGCACGATCACCTGGTCGTAGGCGCCGGCCGCCATGGCGATGAGCTCCTCGGGACCGCCGCCGAGCGAGTGGACGGTGATCGTGCAGTGGTCGCAGGCCGGCAGCTCGGGGTCGAGCGCCGCCACGTCGAAGAGCTCGGGGTCGATCATGAGGTCGACCGACGAGCCGTCGGTGAGGAACTCGTCGAGCTCGGCGAGGACACCGGGGCCGAGGTCGCTCCAGCCGATCATCAGCACCTTCTGCGACGGCTCCTCGAACGCCACCGAGCAGTCCACCGCCACCGTGGGCATGGCCACCACCCCGGTGAAGAGGACCTTGTCGTCGTCCTCGGCCACCGAGATGAGCTCGTAGCCGGCACCGAAGGTGGCGTCGACCGGCGGGTTCAGCTCGACCGCCCCGTCGGCGGTGACCCAGCCGAGGACCGAGCACCCCTCGAAGGCCAGCAGGATGTCGCGGTAGGCGATGCCCACCAGCTCCGGCACCGCGGTGAAGTAGATCTCGTCGCCGTCGAAGTCGAGCAGCTCGCGGAACACCGAGGCCAGACCGGCCTGGTGGCAGGCCTGGGCGGTGACCTGGGCGATGATCTCGTCGGCCTGGATGGTCACGATCCGCCCGTCGGTGAGCGTGCGCAGGGTGCGGGCGTGGCCCGCGTTCTCCAGCTCTGCCACCACGTGGGCCTGGGCGAAGCTGGGGTCGAGGCTGCGCACCGCGAGCACGGCCTTCACCACGCCGGCGTCGCCCTCGTCGCCGGCCAGCACGATGACCGACCGGGCGCCGGCCACGTTGACCATCTCGAGGTCGCCGGGCCGAGACGGGTCGCCCGTGCGGCAGACCACGCGGGTGGTGCCGAGCTCGGGGACCTTCAGGCGGAGGTCGTCCTCCATCTCGTCCTTGGGCACGTTGGCCAGGACCACCACCGCGGCGTGCTTCAGGTTGGCGTTGGCCTCCACCAGCTCGGTGAGGATGGTGGGCAGCCGGGGCGACCACCCCAGCACCAGGGTGTGGCCGTCCTCCAGCACGGTGGAGCGACCCTTGCGGAGCTGCTCGATCTGCTGGTCGACGGCGTTGGCGATGAGGCCGATGAGGCTGCCGGCCAGGAAGATGCCGGCGAGGGTGATGAACAGCCCGAGGAAGCGGGCGGGCCACGAGGAGTCGGCGGCGAAGGTGCCGGAGTCGAGCACCCGCAGCAGCGCCTGCCAGAAGGCCTCGAACGGGTTGTCGACCGCCTCGCCGCCGTTCACCCCGCCGATGCCCGAGACCATCAACACGACGGCGGCCAGCACGATGATGGCCAGCATCACGACGCCCAGGTAGCCGATGACCACCAGCGGCCCCCGCGACAGCGCCAGGTCGAAGCGGTAGCGCAGCTTCGCCGACGTGCTGGCGGCGGGCCGCACGGTGCCGGCCCCTCCAGCCCCGCCGGTGGCTTCACCCGCGCTCGGGCCATCGCCCTTGGGGCGGCTCGGGGTCGCGGTTCGGCGTCGCTTCTCGGCGTTGACCATCAGTCGTCCTTCTCACTGCCAGCCCGCCGGGGGTGGACCTATCGGCAGCAGCCGGCCGACCTGGAAGGGTCGGGGGTCACGTGGCGACCGGGGCGAGCAGCCCGTGGAGGCCGAGCGCTGCGGCGATGCCGGGATCGATCGTGGAGGCACGGCGCTCGAGCTCCGGATCGACCGGCGCCCCGTCGGGCGAGGCGGCCCCACCGCTGGCGGGGACGACACCGCCGGCGGGGACGACGCCGCGCCGATCGAGGTCTGCCGCGGCCGCCCAGGACCGGAGCTCGGCGATCGTGCGCTCGGTCTGCGCGCCGTGCCACGCCGCGAACCGATCCTCTCGATCGGCCTGCTCGGCGAGGCGACGGAACCGTGATCGTGGCTGGCGCGGTGGACTCGATCCGTCGGAGCCGCGGGCACCGAGGTCCGGACCCTCGCGGTTGCGGCCGTCGGGACCAGGGGCTTCGACACCGTGATCGCCGGGGTGGCCCCCATCGGGAGGGACGAAGGGGAGCTCGGCGTCGGTCGGCTCGTGGAGCTGGTGGCCGGGGCCGGCTCGGGGCAGCAGGGTGCCGTCGGGCCGGCGGACGGTGACGCCGTGGTGGTCACGGGTGAGGGTGAAGCCGCCCTCGTGGACGGCGTGGTGGTGGAAGCGACACAGCAGGGCCAGCTGGTCCAGGTCGGTGACCCTCGACTCCTCGAAGGCGACGGTGTGGTGGGCGTCGGCCCAGTGGGCCGGCGCCTCGCAGCCCGGGAAGGCGCAGCCCTGATCCTGCACGGCGAGCGCCCGACGCTGGCGGGCGTTGGCTCGGCGGCTGGCCCGGCTGACGCCGATCACCTGCGCCGACCCGTCCATCCCGAACACCGCCAGCACGTCTCGCACGGTGCCCTCCCGCAGCAGCCGCTCGGCCACCGCTCGGGGCAGGGGCGTGCCGTCGGCCAGCATGCAGCGGCGCTCCAACGCCTCCTCGCACGAGTCGGCCGGGCGACCCAGCAGGTCTGCGGCGTCCCACACCAGCGACACCGACGGACGGGGCTCGCCGTGGGCGGTGACGGCACCGGCGCCGCGGGCGGCCACCGTGCGCAGGGCCCGGGCGTTGCGCTGCGAGGCCACCAGGCCGTCACCCGCCGCGAACGTGCCGGCCGCGAACCTCGCGGTGACCTCGGCCTCCACGTGGCCGGCCAGCTCGGCGCCGGCGACCGCGTCGAGGTCGCCCCGGAGCACGTAGCGCCCGCCCGAGGTCCTTGAGAGGTGCAGGCGGTTGGTCCCCTCGTCGCACGGCTCGGCGTCCTCCTCGAGGCCCGCCTCGGCCAGGGCCAGGCG
>JBBRFU010000045.1:0-23431 GCA_038241315.1 Acidimicrobiales bacterium
CGACGTCGGCCGCAAGCACCGCCTCGCCACCGCCGACCAATGGCGAGCCCTCATCGCCGTCTCCGGCGGCACCTGCGAGTTCGGCGCCTGCGAGACCCCCGCCACCCGCTGCCACGTCCACCACATCCAACCCTGGGAAGCAGGCGGCCCCACCGACCTCGCCAACGAGATGCTCGTCTGCAACCACCACCACAAATGCCTCCACGAAGGCGGCTTCACCGCCACCCGCACCCGCGACGGCGTCGACATCCGAAGACCAGACGGCACCCTCCTCGACGTCCCCTACCGGACCCGCATCGCCTGATCCCAGGCGCCCACCCGAAGCCCCAGCGCGCCCCCGCGGCCCGCTGGGGCTGGGGCGCGGGCGCAGGCTGGTGCTCCCCGCGTCTAAGCCGCCCCGGGCGCCCGCCCGCGATCAGCGTCGCCTCGCGGTGATCGAGCAGGCCGGCCGAGGAGCTGAGCAGGCGTGAGGTCGAGTCGACGCGGGAGCTGATCTTGGGGGGGGTGTCAACCAGATCGGGTGGTGGTGCGTGGGTTCGGTGATGCTGGAGCTGGTGGGGGGAGAACCGGACGGGGTGGCCGAGGTCGAGGACCAGCGTCGGTGGGTCGAGGAGCTGTTCGTGGCCCGCTACCGCGAGCTCGTCGGGCTGGCGACGGTCATCACGGGAGACCGGTCGCTGGCGGAGGACATCGTGCAGGACGTGTTCGCCTCGCTGTACCGGCGGTCCGAGCCGCTCGACGACCCCGATGGCGCGGTGGGGTTCCTGCGCCGCAGCACCGTCAACGGCGCCCGGGACCGGTTGCGACGGCGGGCGGTGGCCGGCCGTGCCCATCCCGTGGTGGAGACCGGGCGACCGCCGTCCACCGAGGACGCGGCCATCGCCGATGACGACGCTCGGGCGGTGGCCGTGGCCGTCGCCCTCCTCTCGCCGCGCCAGCGCGAGTGCATCGCCTGCCACTACGAGCTCGGCCTGACCCACGTCGAGGCCGCCGCGGCGCTGGGCATCACCCTGGGCTCGGTGAAGACCCACCTGCACCGGGCGACCCGTCGCCTCGCCACCTTGCTGGAGGATCGACGATGACCGACGACCTGGACCCGAGGTGGGTCGACGCGCTGCACCGCCACGCTGACGTCGCCGACGCCGATGTCGCCGCCTGGGCGGCGATCCGGGAGCGGGCCGCCGGGCCGCCCGCCCTGCCGGCGCCGGACCGGCCCGGGAGGACGAGCGGTCGCGGGCGGGCGCTGGCCGCCGCAGCCGCCGTGGTCGTGGTGGCCGCCGTGGCCGGCGGTGCGTTCGCCTTCACCGCACGCGACGGGGACCGGCACGAGATCGTGCGGTCCGCCGGGGAGGCGGCGGGCGGCCAGCGCCACGAGGCGGACGGGCTCGTGGTGGAGGAAGCCGGGCACGGTCCCGAGCTGTGCCTCGGCGTGGTGACCGCGTCGTTGCCCCCGGGCTGCGACGGGATCCCCATCACCAACTGGGCGTGGGACCAGGACCACGAGGGCTCCCCGGGCGGGGTGCGCTGGGGCAGCTACCACGTGGTCGGCACGTTCGACGGGAGCCGGTTCACCCTCACCGAACCACCGTCCGCGGACCGCCGGCCGGAGGGAGGGGAGGCCGACGACCTGGATCGGTTCACCGCGCCGTGCCCGGCGCCGCTCGGCGGCTGGACGGCGCCCGACCGGTCGAGGATCGCCGGCACCGACCTCGAGGCCGCGCAGGCCGCCGCCCGGGCCCAGCCCGACTACGCCGGGGCCTGGTACGACCAGGGCGATCAGCCGTCGTCCGCCGATGATCCCGAGAACCTGGTCACCGGCGTCAACGTCTTCGCGTTCACCGGCGACCTCGACCGGCACCGGCGTGAGCTGGCGGCGATCTGGGGTGGGCCGCTCTGCGTCACCGAGCGTCCCCACACCGATGCGGCGCTCCGGTCCGCGCAGCACCGGATCTACGAGGATGCGCAGTCGGGCGGCCTGGACGGTGCCGAGATCCGGTCCGTGAGCGCCGACCCCATCGACAGCGTCGTCGACCTCGAGGTCGTCTTCGCCCCGAGCGGCCTGGAAGAACGGCTCGGCGAGAGGTACGGGGTGCCCGTCCGCGTCACGGCCGCCCTCCGCCCGGTGGATCCCTAGCGCCGCTGCCGACGCTCGGTGCCGCGGCCCGCCCGGCGATCGGGACGAGGTCGGTCAGAGGGTGGAGGTGTGAGCGGCGGTGACCGGGGGGCGGGTTCCGGCGGCGAGCTGGTCGAGGCGGCGGACGACGGCTCCGGCGCCGTCCTCGGCGGCGATCCGGGGCGCGAGGCGCTGGGCCGCCTCCCGGTGGTGCGGTCGGTGGAGCGTGGCCTCGAGGGCCGCGGCCAGGCGGTCGGCGCGCAGGCGACGGAGCGGGATGGGGTCGGGCGCGGCGCCGACCCGCGCCAACCGCGTCGACCAGAACATCTGGTCGGTCATGGTGGGGATGGTCACGGCCGGGACACCGGCGCGGAGCCCGGCGGCGGTGGTGCCGGCGCCGCCCGCGTGGACCACCGCGGCGAGCTGGGGGAACAGCCAGTCGAAGCGGACCTCGTCGACGCCGAGGACGTGGTCGCCCTCGACCGCGAGCCCGGTCGGGCCCCGTTGCGCGATGGCGCGCGCCCCGACCTGTCGGAGGGCGGTGCCGACGACGTCGCTGACCGCGTCGCCGTCGGGGAGGCGGGCGCTGCCGAAGCCCACGAACACCGGGGGCGGCCCGGCGGCCAGGAACTCCTCCAGCTCGGGTGACGGCTCCCACCCGGGCGCAGGCTCCGGCCACCAGAAGCCCACCACCTCCATGCCGCTCGGCCAGTCGGCGGGCCGGGGCACCAACTCCGGGCTGAACCCACAGCAGACCGGCCACCCCTCTGCGGCCTGGCGGTTCCGGAGGCCCCGGGGGCTCAGGGGCCCCAGGCCGAGCTCGCGACGCAGCTGCCGGGTGGTCGAGGCGATGGCGGCGTCGAAGACGGCGAAGACGGCCTGGCCGGCGGCCCGGTTGAGGTGGCGGCCGAGCGACCGGCCCAGGAACGGGGCGAAGTCGCCGGTGGCGTACGCGGCCTCCACGTAGGCCCCCATGCTCGGGATCCCCAGGCCCTCGGCGATGTGGCCGGCGAAGGGCGCGGTGGTGGCCGAGGCGATGAGGACCTCGTCGTCGGGCGAGGCGACCCGGAGGAGGTCCTCGCCGGTCGAGCGGACGTTGCTGGCCACGAAGTCGAGACCGGCGCGGATCTCGGCGACCTTCGCCCGGGCCCGGCGCCCGAGGCCCTCCGGCGCGGCGCAGGGGTCGGCCACGTCGCCGTCGGACGGATCGTCGTCGGCGGGCGGGTCGAACGCGGTGAGCGCGTCGGTGGGGATCGACCGGAACTCCAGGCCGGTCCCGCGCACGAGGGGCTCGAAGCGGTCGTGGGTGGCCAGCGCCACCTCGTGGCCGGCATCGGTGAGGCGCCGACCGAGCCCGGCGAGCGGCGCCACGTCTCCGAGCGACCCGATGGTGGTCATCAGGACCTTCACCGTGCCGGCTCCTGCGGCGTGGCCTGGGGGGCGGGCACTGGGGACGGCTCGGGCATGGGGGGCTCCCCGACGTGAGGTCCTGAAACGGACGGGAACGGGCTGAGAGGACCCTAGCCAGCAGGGGCGGGCACGTCGATCGGTGGGCGCGGTGCGGCCCGTGCGGCCGAGGTCGCGCGGGTGGTGCGGGCGCTCGGCCTCAGGCCTCGGCGATGATCTGCTCGCCGTACCGCTCGATGGTCTCGATGGCGTGGTCGAGCGAGTCGTCGGGGACGCTCACCTGGACCCAGTCGACGCCGAGGTCGGCCAGCGCCCCCAGCCCCTCGAGGTGGGCCTCGGCGTCGAACCCGTCGGACCCGGGCGACCCGCCGGCGGCGTTGGTGAAGGTCACCTCGACCGACGCCGGGTCCCGTCCCGCCACGTCGAGTCGGCGTCGGAGGTCGTCGAGCGCCGCTCCGAGGAGCTCGGGCGTGTCGAGGGCACCGGTGCGGGCCGTCTTGGCGACCGAGGCGGGCGCCGCGAACGGGCACCAGCCATCGCCGTGGTCGGCCACCCGCTGCCGGGCCCGACCGGAGTTCCCGCCGATCCAGATGGGCGGGTGCGGCACGCTCACCGGGCGAGGTCGGCTGCTGATCCCGCGCGCCGAGAAGTGCGTGCCCTCGTAGGTGACGTCGTCGCCCGTCCAGATCGCCCGGATCACCTCGAGCGCCTCGTCGAAGAGCTCGTTGCGCTCGCCGTGGGCCACGCCGAGCGCCGCGAACTCGCCCTTCAGGTAGCCGGCGCCGACCGCCAACGTGAACCGTCCGTCCGAGAGGAGATCGAGGGTCGCCCCGGCCTTGGCGACCAGGAACGGGTTCCGGTAGGGGAGCACCACGATGTTCGGGATCAACCGCAGCGTGGTGGTGCGGGCGGCGGCGAAGCCGAGGGCGACGAACGGGTCGAGGCTGTCGTGGCCGCCGGCGTCGAGCCAGCGCTGCGACGGCGCCGGGTGGTCGGTGAAGCCGAAGCCACCGAACCCCGCCCGCTCGGCGGCGGCCGCCACGGCCCCGATCCCGTTCCCGGACACGAGGTCGGGCCGCGACGGGTGGGTGATCATCGGATGGGTGATGGCGAACCGCACGCTCGAGTCTCCTCTGATCGAGGGGTCGGGCCGCCGGCGACACGATCCCGCGCGACCTCGACGGGTCGGCCGTCCATACCTAGCTCACCCGGACCCGCTCGTGTTCCCACGGGCCGGGCGACGGCCGGGCGGCGGTCGGTGGCGACCCGTGACGGGCCGACCGGGCACGCCGTATCGTGAGCCCATGCCTCTCGATGGTGAGTACGAACCGAGCACCTCGGCCTGGGTCCGCGAGCAGGTCGAGGCCTACGAGCGCTCCGACGGGCGGGAGGCCAACACGCTGTTGGAGACGGGCCTGCCGATCATCGTGGTGGCCACGCGCGGGGCCCGCTCGGGGAAGGTGCGCAAGCTCGCGCTCATGAAGGTGGCGCACGCTGGCGAGTACGCGCTGGTGGCCTCGAAGGGCGGCGCGCCCGACCATCCGGCCTGGTACCACAACCTGGTGGCCGACCCCACCGCCGTCACGATCCAGGACGGCCCGGAGCCGTGGGGCGCCGTGGTCCGCGAGGTCGACGGTGACGAGCGCCAGCGCTGGTGGGACCTGTCGGTCCGCGCCTACCCCCCGTACGCGGAGTACCAGGAGAAGACCGACCGGCTCATCCCCGTGTTCGTCGCTCGCCCCGCCTGAGGCCTCTCGGGCTCCGGGGCCCCGCGGCCGCCTCGGTGGCCGGCCGCCCTACGCTCCGGCCGGCGCAGGGGTCGGAGGGGGATCGGGATGCGGAGGAAGCTCGGGATCATCGGAGCGATCGCGGCGGTGGTCGCTCTGGTGGTGGGCTACGTGGTCTGGGACCTCAGGACCGACTCGTTGACGGGCCCGGCGCCCGCGGTCGCCGCCGAGGACTCGTGTGACGGTGGCGCGCCGACCGCGGTGCTGGCCTTCGACGTCAGCACCGGCGAGCAGCGGTGGTCGGCCCTGGCGGGTCATTCGTGGCACCTCGGGCTGACCGACGGCACGGTGGCCACCAGCGGTGGCGGCCAGTTGCGGGCCCTCGACGTGGCCGACGGGCACGCCCGCTGGTGCCGCGTGTTCGAGCCCGACGGCGAGATCCTGGGCGCGGTCGCCGCCGACGGCGCCATCGTGGGGGGCGACGGGGACGCGATCGTCGCCTACCGGGCACGGGACGGCGAACAGCTCTGGACCCGGGCGGGGAGCGGCGACTGGCTCCTCACCGACGGCGAGCTCGCCGTGCTCCGACGCGGCTTCGGCGGGACCGAGGACCTGACCACCACGGGCCTCGTCGGCAGCACCGGCGAGGAGCGTTGGACCTACCGCACGCCGGCGCCGGGCACGGGCTTCTACCCGGCGCCGATCCTGGTCGCCGCGCCCGAGCTGGGCCTCACCTACGTCCACGACTCCCTCGGCGTCGTGGCCGCGGGGACGGCGGACGACGGCGGTGACGCGGCTCGGTGGACCGAAGGGGTGCTCCGGCCGATCGGCGTCCACGGCGACGTGCTCGTCGGTGGCGTGGCGGAGTCGTTCACCGAGCCGCTCACCCGGTTCCTCCTCCAGGGCCGCGACACCGCCACCGGTGCCGTGCGATGGGAGCAGTCGGTGCCGGGCTCCGACGCCCGGGTGGTCGACGGGGTCGTGATCGTCCTCCACCACCGGGACCGGCGCGACGCCCCGTCGACCGACGGCACGAGGTGGAGCGGCGACGGGCCCCTCCGCCCCGCGTCGCCGGCGAGCGCCACGGTGGCCACCGCCTACGACGCCGTCGATGGTCGGCAGCGCTGGCAGCGCGAGCTGCCCTTCGCCGCCCAGGTCCACGCGGCAGGCGAGGTGGCGGTCGTCTGGGCGCCGGCAACGTCCGGTGGCGGGGACGGTCGGCTGCTGGCGCTCGACCCGGCGACGGGCGAGGTCGACTGGCGGGCCGATCTCGCCAACCCTGCTCGCTCCGAGCGCTACCACCTCGGTGACGACGTCCAAGACGCCGTCTACGACGAGGCGAGCCAGACGTTCCTCGTCCTGATCGAGGCACGCGAGCCCTACCGGGACTGATGCCGCAGCCGATGGCCCGGCTGGATCAGCCGGGGAGGGGCAGCCGCATGGCGACGCGGGTGGCGGGGTCGAGGCCGTGGGCGGCCTCGGCGTCGCGCACGGCGCGGAGGCCGGGGCCGAGCTCGTCGTCGGTCAGCACGGTGAAGCCGAGGTGCTCGTAGAGCGGACGGTTCCACGGGACCTGGTCGAACGTCGTGAGGGTCAGCGCCCCGCAGTCGTGCTCGACGGCCCAGGCGCGCACCCGGTCGAGCAGGGCCCGCCCGACGCCCTGGCCCTGGTGGTCGGGCGCCACGCTCACCTGCTCGATGTGGGCGTCGCCGTCGACCAGCTCCACGAGCACGTAGCCCACCGGCCGGTCGGCGTGGTCGACGGCCACCCAGCTCCGCCCGTCGAGTGCGTAGGCGCCCAGCTCGTCGACCGAGGCCGGCTCGTCGTCGGCCACGGCGCCGAGCCCGACCTCCCGGAACCGCTCGCCGGCCTCCTGCTCGATCCGCCGGAGGGCGGGACCGTCGTCGGATCGGGAGGCGCGCACGACGGTCACCGCACGATGATCGCGCCCCGTCAGCGGCGGTCGAGGGAGAACTCGAGCACCTGGACGAGGCGGACGTTGTTCCCGGACGGGTCCCGGAACGAGGTGTCGATGCCGTAGGGCATCGCGGTGGGCGGTTCGTTGAAGTCGACGCCCCGGGCGGACAGCTCGTCGTAGGTGGCCTGGCAGTCGTCGGTCTCCAGGAACAGGGTGCCACCGGCGCCCTTGGCCACCAGCTCCGCCAGCTGGGCGCTGCTGGTGGGATCGAGCATGGGCTCGCTCGGGATGGGCATCAGCACCAGGCCGACGCCGTCGTCGCCGACCGGGCCGACGACCAGCCAGCGGAGGCCCCACTCCTCCATGGTCACGTCGGACCGGACCTCCCAGCCGAGCTTCCCGGTGTAGAAGGCGAGGGCCTCCTCCTGGTCGTGGACCCAGAACTGCGTGTTGGCGATCTTCATCATGGCGAGCTCCTCGTGTCGGTGTGTCGCCGACGCTACGAAGCCGCCGGCGCCCCGGCTTCTCGAAACGTGCGGTTCTGCGGGCGTCCGTAGGCCCGGGCGACGCAACTCGGGATGCGGACGTGGCGACGCGCGGGCGGGAAGCTCCCCCGGTAGGCGAGCGGCGGCTGGCCGTAGACGCGCCCGAAGCTGGTGGTGAACGAGCCGAGGCTCGACAGGCCCACGGCGAGGCAGATCTCGGTCACCGTCCGGTCGGTGTCGCGCAGCATGGCCGCGGCCCGCTCGAGGCGGCGGGTCAGCAGGTACTGGTGCGGCGCCTCGCCGAACGCGAGCCGGAACGCCCGGCTGAAGTGGCTGGGCGAGAGCCCGGCGGCGCGTGCGAGGTCGGCCACGGTCAGGGGCTCGGCGTAGCGCGCGTCGGCGAGGTCCCGGGCACGCAGGAGGTGGCGGGTGGGCGGCACCATGGTCGCATCCTCGCGAAACGGGCGACGGCCTGTCGTGCGGGCCCGCCGGCCGAACGGGCGGCTGGTCGTGTGGGTGCCCGGCGGCGCGATCGCGTCAGGGCAGGCGCAGGCGGCCCACGCCGGGGAGGAAGCGGCCGGCCACGGCGGCGTAGGCGGCGTACGTCGGGCCGTGGGCCCGCTGCAGGTACGGCTCCTCCACCAGGCGGACCTGCACCTGCAGGGCGGCGACCAGGGCGAGCAGCCCGCCCACCGCCAGGGCGTTGCCCACGAGGAGGGCCATGCCGATGGCGACGATCCCCATGGCGGTGAAGATCGGGTTGCGGATGGAGGCGTAGATGCCGTCGGTGACCAGGCCGGTGCGCTCCGTCGGGTCCACGCCGATCCGCCACGACGCGCCGAGGTGCCACTGCGCCACCACGGTGGCCGCGATGCCGCCCACCACGATGGCGGTGCCGGCCAGCCGGGCGGCGTCGTGGTCGAGCACCGACAGGGGATCGAGGCCGGCGAGGCCGGCCATCGGCGCCGCCACACCGGCGGCGAGCGCGGCCACGAAGCCGAGCTTCGCCCACCACTGGCGGGTGCCGGGCCGGGCGTGGAGGCGGAGGCCGGTGTCGCCGGTGCGACGCCACTGCACCCACGTGCGCCACCCGAACGCCACCGCCGCGAACACGGCGTAGAGCACCAGCGCGGCGGCGTCGGCGACCCCTGCGGTCACGACCCGACCTCGTGGCGCAGGTGCTCGGCGGCCAGGTCGAGGACCAGGCGGACGTGGTGGTCGTCGATGGCGTAGTAGGCCATGCGGCCGTCTCGCCGGGCGCGGACCACGCCGGCCATGCGCAGCAGGCGCAGGGCGTGGGACACCGACGATTCCGGCACGCCGACCACCGCGGCGAGGTCGCACACGCACAGCTCGCCCGCCTCGACGAGGGCGTAGAGGATCCGGAGGCGGGTGGGGTCGCCGAGCAGCTTGAAGAGGTCGGCCACCCGGCCGAGCTCGTCGGCGCCCGGCACGCGCGCCCGGGCGGCGGCGACCCGATCGGGGTCGACCGCCACCACCGCGCACCGATCGGCGGACGTGGCGGTCGGAGCGGGCGTGGACGTGGTGGGCGGTGTCGACGGAGCGGGCACGTCTGCACAGTTGTTCAGATGTATTCATCTGTCAAGGGCGGCGGCCGTCCGGGGCGCGGCCGCCTGCGGGCGCGCACCAGTCAGTGCAGGAGGCCCAGGGTGCGGGCGGCGGCCGAGAGCTCGTCGCGGTGGGCCGGGTCGGCCACGGCGATCAGGGCGTGGGCCCGGTCGGCCAGGGAGCGGCCCCGGAGCTCGGCCACGCCGTGCTCGGTCACCACGTGGTCGACGGTGTTCTTGATGGTGGTCACCACCGAGCCCGGCGCCAGCGTCGGCACGATCCGGGAGCGCCCGTCGCGGGTGGTCGACGGCGTGACGATGAAGGCCTGGCCCTCCTCGGCGTACATGGCCCCGCGGGCGAAGTTGGCCTGGCCGCCGGAGGACGACCAGTACTTGCCGGCGATGGTCTCCGACGCGCACTGGCCGAGGAGGTCGACCTCGGTGGTGGCGTTCACCGAGGCGAAGCGCTTCATCCGGGCGATCACCCGGGGATCGTTGACGAAGTCGACGCCGAGCAGCTCCACCGACGCGTTGTCGTCGAGCCAGTCGTAGAGGCGCTGGGTGCCGAGGCAGAAGGTGGTGACGATGCGGTTGCGGCGGACCTCCTTGTTCACGCCGGTGACCACCCCGGACTCCACCAGGTCCACCATCCCGTCGTGGAGCAGCTCGGTGTGGATGCCCAGGCCGCGGTGGTCGCCGAGGGCGTCGAGCACCGCGGCGGCGATGGAGCCGATGCCGACCTGGATGGTGGCCCCGTCGGGGATCCGCTCGGCCACGTGGGAGGCGATGGCCCGGTCGATGCGGTGGGTCACCGGGCGGGCCACCTCCACGAGGGGGCGATCCGACTCGCACCAGCCGACCACCTGCGAGTGGTGCAGCACGTTGGCGCCGCGCGTGCGCGGCATGTGCGGCGTGGCCTCCAGGAAGAACGGGACCCGCCCGATGAGCGAGGCCACGTAGTCGGCGTTGGTGCCCAGGCTGAAGTAGCCGTGGCGGTCCGGTGGCGAGCAGGCGGCGACCGCGAGCGTGCAGGAGGTGCTCCGCTGGAGGATCAGCGGCACCTCGGAGAAGTTGTTGGGCACCAGGTCGACGCTCCCGGCCCAGAACGCCGGCCGGGTCACGTGGGAGAGGAAGTAGGAGACGTGCCGGAGGCGGCGGTCGTCGGGCGAGGCGTGGAGGTAGGGCCGGTCGTGGAGGGCGTGCATCTGGTGCACGCGCACGCCCGAGAGCTGCTCGACGCCGGCCTCGATGGCGTCGAGCACGGTGGTGGGCTCGCCGTTGGCGAGGGGCACGATCACGTCGGCGTCGGGCGGCAGGTGGTCGAGGACCGCGGCCGCCGGGACCGGGCCAGGGAGGTTCAGCATGGGTCCTGCGTACCCCATCGACCCACCGGGCGGTCAACCCGACGGTCGAGCCGGCCGACCGACCGCCCCGACGACGGCCCGACGACCGCCCCGCGGGGAGCCCGACGACGGCCCGCGGAGGTGCGTCAGGGGCGGGCGGCGAGGAGGTCGGGCCAGGCGGGGGTGACCACGAGGTGGCCGGCGCCGTCGACCACCGTGAGGCGGGCGCCGGGGATCCGGGCGGCCCACCACTCGCCGTGGGCCGGGGAGACGATGGCGTCGTCGGCGCCGTACCAGCAGGTGGTGGGGGCCGACACCCGGGCCGGGTCGAAGCCCCAGGGCTGGATCTGGTCGGCCGCGATGTCGGCGGCGAGGCCGGCGGCGGTCGCTCCCGAGCCCGACCGCACCATCTCGACCAGGGCCCGGCGCAGCTCGGGTCGGGCGGCGAGGAGGGCCTCGTCGGGGGGACCGCCCACCACCTGGCCGGCGGCCACGTCGTCGTCGGCGGCGAGGGCATCGACCATCGGGGCGAACAGGGACTGCAGCGTGGCGACCGCGCTCGCCGGGTCCTGTCGCAGCTGCGCCGACAGGGCGCGGTGCTCCTCCGGCACCCAGGGCACCTCGGCGTCGTGGGCCGGGGTGGCCACGATGGCCACGGTGCGCACCAACTCCGGCCGGGCCGCGGCGAGGGCGGCGGCG
This sequence comes from Acidimicrobiales bacterium, assembly GCA_038241315.1. Taxonomy (GTDB): domain Bacteria; phylum Actinomycetota; class Acidimicrobiia; order Acidimicrobiales; family Iamiaceae; genus Aquihabitans. Next base: position 11,261 of record JBBRFU010000045.1, read on the forward strand.
ATCCGCCCGCCGGCCGACCAGCCCACGACGTCGACCGCGCCGGCCTCGAGGGCCTCGACCACCCGCGCGGCGTCGGCGGCGTGGCCGGCGATGGTGGGGAGCAGGTCGTCGGCGAGCGGCGACGAGTCGCCGTAGCCGGCGCGATCGAAGGTGACGAGGCGCACGCCCGCAGCCCTCGTGGCCGCGGGGTCGGGGTCGAAGCGGCGCGACCCGGGCGCGCTGTGCAGGAACAGCACGACCGGCCCCGCCGCCGGCCCGGTGACGTCGACCGCGAGCACGCGCCCGTCGGGCGTCTCGATCCGGTGGGTGGTGGTGCCCGGGTCCAGCGGGGCGGGGTCGGGGCCATCGAGGGTCGGGGAGTGGCTGGTGGTGTCGGTGTCGGTGTGGGTGTCCATGGGGGCAGCGTGGCGGAGGCCGGGTGACACCGTCCTGTCACCGTCTCGGCGGATTCCTAGGCTGGGCCCATCAACCGCACCGACCGGCTCTACGCCATCACCGAGGCGCTGCGCGCCGCCGGCCCGCGAGGCCTCACGTCGGCCGCCCTGGCCGACCGCTTCGAGGTGGCGGCGAGGACGGTGAAGCGTGACGTGACCGCCCTCCAGGAGGCCGGTGTGCCCATCGCCGCCTCGGGCGGTCCCGGTGGGGGCTACGTCCTCGACGGGTCGGCCACCCTCCCGCCGATCACCTTCACCGTGGGCGAGGCCATCGCGGTGGCCGTGGCGGTGGCCACCCAGCACCCGCCGCTGTTCGCCGCCGACGGCCGACGGGCCCTCACCAAGCTGCTCGGTGCCGTGCCCCCGACGGCGCGGGACCAGGCCGAGACGCTGGCCGGGCGGGTGTGGGTCCGCGGCGTGCGGGGCGACCGCCCCGTCGCCCGACCGCCCCAGGCGCCCCCCGGCGGGGGGTCCGCATCGGCCGCCCAGCGGGTGGTGGAGGAGGCGGTCCGCACCGGCACCGTCGTGGTGATCGACTACGTCGATGCCGGTGGGCGCACGAGCATCCGCCGCCCGGTGGAGGCCCTCGGCCTGGCCGACCCGGGGACCGGGTGGTGCCTCCTGGCCTGGTGTCGGCAGCGTGACGACGGCCGGTGGTTCCGGCTCGACCGCATCACCGCCGCCCACGCCACCACCCAGCCCGTGGTGTCGCGCGACGTGGCCACCGCGTTCGGCGTGCCGCCCGCCGACGCCGGCCCGGTCACCTTGACCTGAGCCCTGCCGCGATCCGGTGGACAGGGGCGAGGATGGGGCCCATGGACCGGCCCTTCGGCGTGGACGACGTGCTCGGCGGTCCGACGCCGTGGACGGTCATGGTCCGTCGGGGCCTGGCCCGTCGGTGTCCCCGCTGCGCGGGCGACCACCTCTTCGTGACCCGCTACCGGCTGAAGGACCGCTGCCCGACCTGCGGCTACCGCTTCGAGCGAGAGCCCGGCTTCTTCCTCGGCTCCTGGTTCATCAACTTCATGGTGGTGGAGGCGGTCCACTTCGTCCTGGTCATGGGCTTCATCGTCTGGAAGAGCGGCCACCCCGAGGCCGGGCTGCTGGCGCCCATCGGGGTGGGCGTGGCCACCGGGATCGCCCTCCCGATCATCGTCTACCCCTGGGCTCAGACGGTCTGGGCCGCCATCGACCTGGCCATGACCCCGCTGGAGCTGGCCGAGATCATCGACGCGGCCGATGCGGCCGACGCGGCCGAGGCCGACGCCGCCGGTCCGGGTCCGGGCGCTCCCGAGCCGCCGGCCGACGCGCCGCCCGAGACGCCGCCCGACGCCGCGGGCGCGCCTCCCTAGGCCGGCTCAGCCGGCGGCGGCGGGCGGGCCGGTGGTCGGCCGGTGCTCCGCCTCGGCCGGGGCCAGCCGGCGCCAGATGGCCCGGCCCGGGAGCAGCAGCACCAGGGCGAGCAGCAGCCACGGCGCCATGGAGGCCAGGCCGAGGGCGATGGCCCGGCCGCCGTCGGTGAAGCGATCGGTGGCGTCGTGCCAGAGCTTCGAGAAGCCGGACCGCTCGGTCGGGGCGGTCGTCACGGCCGACGGGGACCCCGCCTCGTGGAGGGTGACCGTCAGCGTCGAGAGCGAGGTCTGGTCGTCGAGGATCTGCTGGCGACCCTGCAGCTGCTCGATCTCGCCCTGCACCACGGCGAGCCGATCGCGCACGGCGAGGATGTCGGGGATGTTCTCGGCCCGCGCCAGGACCAGCTCGATCTGGCCGCGCTCGGCCGTCAGGGTCCGCAGCCGGGCCGTCACGTCGGTGTACTCGCCGGTGACGTCCTGGCTGTCGGTGTTCACCGCCTGCACGTCGCCGACCTCGCCGACCTCGCCGGCCACGGCGTCGAAGCGGTCCACCGGCACGCGCAGGGTGAGCGACCCGCGCGGGCGGTCGTCGAGGGCCGAGGTCTCGCTGGCCGACACGAAGCCGCCCGCGTTGGTGGCGATGGTGGTGAGCCGGGCGGTCGCGGCCTCGAACCCGCCCTCCTTGACCTCGAGGTCGAGCGTGCCGGTGCGGATGATCCGGGCCTCCACGGGCGGCGCGGTCGCCGAACCGGCGGCATCCTGGCGGGCCGCGTCGTCGGACCCGGCGGCCTCGGCCTCGTCGGCGTCGCCGAGCTCGGCGCTGGTGCTCTCCTCGTCCGCCGCGGCGGCACCGCTGCTGCCGCCGCCGGACCCCGAGCCGTCGAGGGATCGCTCGCTGACGCCGTCGCCGCTCGCCGTCCCCGATGCCCGGTCGGCGCCGCCGGATCCGCCACCCCCGTCGGTGCTGCCGATCAGCGCGGCCACCGCGAGGATCGCCGCCACCGCGCCCACTGCTGTGGCGGCCCGGGCGCGCCGCGAGAGCCGGTCCCGGTGGAAGGGGTGGTCGGTGCGTCGGTCAGCGAGCATGGGTGCCTCCAGGGTCGTGACGCCCCCGGGGTCGGGGTGGGGCGACGGGGCTGTGACGCCGGCGGCGGCGACCTGGTTCCCCGACGTCGTCGGCGCCGCCGGCCCCCGTAACCTGGGCGGGCTGTGGACCGACCCGACCCGACCGCCGAGCCGATCGGCGACCCGTGCCCGCAGTGCGGGCACGAGGTGGGCGACGCCTGGCTGGTCTGCGCCTGGTGCGGGCAGCAGCTGGCGGCCGCCGCCGAGCTGGCCCCCGGCTCCCGCCTCTCTGACGGGCGGTACCAGATCCTCCGCGTGATCGGTCGGGGTGGCTTCGGGATCACCTACGACGTGGGTGATCGCCGGCTCGAGCGACGCGTGGCCATGAAGGAGCTGTTCCCCGAGTCCGCCGTCCGCCACGGGTCGCTGGTGCTGACGCCGCCGCAGGGGCGGGCCGGGTTCCGGGAGGCCCGCGACCGCTTCCTGCGTGAGGCCCGGGTGCTCGCCCGCTTCACCCACCCGGGCATCGTGCGGGTCTACGAGGTGTTCGAGGAGCACGGCACCGCGTACCTGGTGATGGAGCTGCTCGAGGGTCGCACGCTCGTGCAGCTGCTGCAGCAGCGCAACCGGGCGTTCCCCGAGGCCGAGGTGCTCGACGTGGCCGGCCGGGTGGCCGCCGCGCTCCGCCCGGTGCACGCCGCCGGGGTGCTCCACCGCGACGTCAACCCGTCGAACGTGATGATGACCCACCACGGTCGCATCGTGGTGATCGACTTCGGCCTGGCCCGCGACTACCACCCCGAGCACACCGTCGGCATGACCCGGGTGGTCACCCCCGGCTACGCGCCGCTGGAGCAGTACCGGGGCGAGGGCCGCTTCGGGCCGTCCACCGACGTCTACGGCCTGGCCGCCACCTGCTACCGCCTGGCCACCGGGAAGGTCCCGGTGTCGGCGGTGGAACGAGACGCCGGCGCCCCGCTGCCGGCGCCGCACCAGGTGAACCCGGCCATCTCCAAGGCCGTCAGCGACGCCATCCTCGACGGGCTGGAGCTGGAGCCGTCCCACCGGCCCCAGGACCTCGACGCATTCCTGTCGCGACTCGGCATCCCCAAGCTCCCCGACGGGCCGCGCTCGATCCTCCTCGACACGGTCCCGCCACCCGAGCCCGAGGAGCCGGTGGCCGAGGACGGGCCGGCCGCCGACGAGGCCCTCGCGCGCCCCCTCGTGGGGCCGGTCACGGCCGCCACCGACGTGGTGCGACCCGCCCCGCGCGCCACCGACGAGCCGGTCACCGGCGCCACCGAGGTGGTGCCTCGCCCGGGGGCGCCGTCCGTCGCCGGCGCGTCCGTCGCCGGCGCGGCGGCCGTGGCGGCCGGCCTGGCCGCGGCGGCGAGGCTCGACCCGTCGGCCACCTCGGTGGGCGGGTTCGCCGTCGATCCCGCCGACGACGCCACGCGCGGGCCCGACGCCACGCGCGGGCCCGACGTCGAGCTCACGGGGTCGGGCCCCGACCGCACCCGCCTCGGCCACGAGGCCCCGGGCGCCGCCCACCCGGCCGACGGGGTCCGCACCGCGGTGGCTCGACCGCTCCGCCACCAGTTCCTCCCGCCCGCCGCCGGCACCGCGCCGCGCGTGGTGGGCGCCCCGGCGCCGCCTCGGGTCCCCGGCGTGGTCGGCCCGCACGGGCCCGGGCGGCGCAAGCTGCTGCTCCCCCTCACCGCCCTGGCCCTGGCCACCGCATCGGCGGCGCCGGTGCTGATCACGGCGGTGCTCGTCCTCCTGGTCCTCCCGGCGGTGGCCACGCTCGGCGACTCGCTGGCCCACCGCCTCCGGGCCGAGCACGGCGTCGCCGCCGGCTGGGCCGAGCGCCGTCTGGCGCCGGGCGCGCTCGCCCCCACCCGCTTCCTCCGCAACGTGGTGGTCTCCACGCTGCGGGCCACGCCGATGCTGGGCGTCGGCGCCGTCCTCCTGGCCGGCTGGTACGGCCTGGACCGCCTGACCGACACGGCCCTCCTCCTCGACCTCTCGCTGCGCGCCATCGGGTTGGTGGTGGTGGGCGTCCTCGTGGCCACGGCCCGGGATGGCTCGGGCCGGTTCCGCAGCGGCCTCGGCCTCGACGACCTCGTGGCCCGCGTCGTGCCCGATGGCCGCACCAACGAGCGGGTCGTGGTGATCTGGCTGCTGACCACGTTCGTGGTGGCGGGCTCGTTCTGGCTCAGCCCCTCCCCGTTCCCTCTGCCGTGACGGCCCCGGCCCCGGCCTGGCTCGACGAGCTGGCCCTGCCGGCCGAGGGGCCGCCCTGGCTGGCGATGGGGCTGGCTCGAATCGACGAGGCGGCCTGGCTGCTGCCCGACGAGGGGCGGGTCGAGGAGCTGGCCGAGCGTCGCCGCCTGCTCGCCGAGCGCCACGGCGAGGTGGTGGGCACCCTGGCGGGCACCGAGGCCGCGGGCGCCGAGGTCCTGGAGCTGGTCCGGGCCTGGGAGCGCACCCACCGGCCCGACCTGGCCGACGAGCCGGTGACGCCCCACGTCCACCCGTTGGAGGCCGCGGCCCGGCGAACCCAGGAGGACCTGGTCCTGATGGTGCGCCACGCCGATGGCCACCACCTCGACGGGGCCGTGCTGTGCTTCCCGTCGCACTGGCGCCTCGCCGACAAGCTGGGCGGGAGCGCCACCGCCATCCACGCGCCGGTCCCCGGCTACGCCGACGAGCTCGCCGAGCGGGTCGACCGCTTCCTCGACCGGCTGCGCCCCGACGTGGTGGTGGCCCGACGCAACTGGTCCGTCCACGACGACCCGGCCCGCTTCTCGCCCGACCCGCCCACGGACCCGCGGCCGGCCACCGTGGCCGAGGTGGCCGATCGGCTCTGGCTCCGCAGCGAGCGCCAGACCCTCCGCCGGCTGCCCGTGAGCGGCGCCGTCCTGTTCACCATCCGCGTGCAGCAGGCACCGTTCGACGCCCTCCGCGGCCGCCCCGACGTGGCCGCGGCGCTCGCCGCCCGCATCGCCGCGCAGCCCGCCGAGCTCTCGGCCATGGGCGGGGTCGCCCCGCACCGGGCCGCCGTGCTGGCCTGGCTGCAGGCCGTCGGGGCCTGAGGCCGGTCGCCGGACCGACCCGTCGGCGCCGCCCCGACGGCGGGCGAACTCGTGGCCGGCGCGTCGGTGTCGGACCGTAGGGTCGGGCCATGGCGAGCGGCGACCCCTGGGACGCGACACGGGTGACGCCCATCGGTGAGGGCCGCTACGAGGCCACCATCGGGCCCGAGTGGGTGCTGGCGATGGTGCCGCAGGGCGGGGTGGTGGCGGCCATCGGGGCTCGTGCCGCGGCGGCCGAGCTGCACGTCGACGTGGCCGAGGGTGGGCCGATCCAGCCGCTGCGGACCTTCCACGGCGTGTTCGTGACGCCGGTGCCGGCCGGGCGGGTGGTCGTCGAGGTCCGGGTCCTGCGCCGGGGTCGGTCCGTCTCGCAGGCCCAGGTCACCGTGCGGGCCCCCGAGGCGGTCACCGGCTTCACCGCGCTGGCGGTGTTCGGGGCGCCCCGGGCCGGGTTCACGTTCACCGAGCTCGCCTTCCCCGACGTGCCCGCCGCCGAGGACCAGCCGTCGTTCCGCGACCCGCTGCCGCCCGAGGCGGGGGAGGTCGAGCGGTTCCGGTTCGCGTTCTGGGACGAGGTCCTGGAGGGGCGCCCGGCCCTGGGCACGCCCTTCTGGGACCCCACGCCGCGCCACCGAGCCGAGACCGCCACCTGGTACCGGTTCGACCAGCAGCCGATCGGGCCCGACGGCCGACTCGACCCCTACGCGGCGTTCGTCGTGGCCGACGTGATGCCCAACGCGGTGTTCGAGCGGGTCTCGCCCACCGACGGTCGCTGGTTCGCCCCGAGCACCGACCTGACCCTCCACCTGTTCGGCGCGGCCACGCCCGGGTGGGTGCTGGTCCACTACCGGGCCCACCTGGCGGGCGACGGCTACGCCTCGGTGGACGCCGCGGTCTGGGACCCCCGGGGCGCCGACCGCCCCGAGCTGGTGGCCTGGGCCACCCAGCAGATGTTCTTCACCCTGGTCGGCTGACCGCCCGAGGTGGCGACCGCCCGGGCGAGCGGCGACCCCGCCCGAGGCGCGGCCCGGCCGCCGCCACCCGAGGGCGACGGCGGCCGGACCGGTGACCGGTGACGGGAGGGGTGCCTACAGGAGGCCCTTCTCCTCCAGCCAGGCGGTGGCCACGTCGACCGACTCTTCCTTGTCGATGTCGGTGGCCACGTTCCAGCCGATGAGGTCCTCGGTGGTGAGCTGCTCGCTGAGCTCGTCGAGCGCGGCCAGCAGCTCCTCGTCGGCGACCTCGGCCCGGACGATCGGCACGACGTTGTCGGCCGACAGCAGGCCCTTGTCGTCCTCGAGGACCACGAACTTGCCGCTGTCGATCTCGGGTGCGGTGGTCTGGTACTGGGCGGCCTGGATGTCACCGGACTCGAGGCCGGCGGCGAGCGGCGGCCCGTAGTCGAGCGTCTTGACGTCGGCGAACGTGAGCCCGTAGGTGTCGCCCTGGTAGCCGAGCAGGCAGTCCTCGCGCTCGATGCACTGCGCGGAGCCGCCGAAGGTCACCTGGTCCTGGACCTCGGCGAGGTCGGAGATCTTGGTGAGCCCGTTCTCCTCGGCGAACGACTTGAGCACCACGAGGGCGTTCTTGTCCTCGGCCGGCGAGAACGCCGCGGCCTCGAGCGAGTCGCCCAGCGCCTCGGTGAGACGGGTGTAGGTCTCCTCCGCGTCGGGCGAGGGGGTGCCCTCGGGATCGAGGAAGGAGGCGGCGCTGCCCGTGTAGTCGATGACGATGTCGGCCTCGCCGCCCTCGAGCGCCGGGTAGACGCCCTCGCGGAAGGCGCCGTCGGGGTTCTGCACCTCGGTGTCGTAGCCCTTGCTCTCGAGGAACTGGGCGTAGACCTCGGTGAGGGTGACCGATTCGGCGAAGTCCTGAGGGCGGAGCTGCAGCGTCTCGCCGCTCGCCTCGCCGCCCTCGGAGCCGCCGCCGGAGCCGGAGCCGCCGTCGTCGTCGCTGCCGCAGGCGCCCAGGAGGAGGGCGAGGACGGCGAGGAGCGGGAGCGCTCCGTGCCGGCGGGTACGGGTGGTGGTCATGGTGGTGGTCCTTCTTCTGTCGGGGTCGGGTGCGGGAGGTCGGTGGGGGTCAGCGGGCGGCCAGGACGGCCGGCTCGGTGCCGGTGGTGGCGGGGGTCGCGACGGCAGGGGTGGTGGGGCCCGGAGGGCGGGGCCGGCGGGACGTGCGGACCCCCTTGGGCACGACGGCCCGGGTGAAGAGCCACAGGGCCAGGTCGAGCGTCATGGCGGTGGCGGTGATGATGAGCGCGCCGGCCTGCACCTCGTGGATGTCGCGGTTGCCGATGCCCTGGCGGATGTAGGCGCCCAGGCCCTCGCCCCCGAAGAAGGCGCCGATGACCTCGGTGGCCACCACCTGCACCGCGGCCACCCGGATGCCGGCGAGGATGATGGGAGAGGCGAGGGGGAGCTCGACGCGGCCCATGATCGAGGCCTCGGTGGTGCCCAGGGCGCGGGCCGCGCCCACCACGCTCTCGTCGACGCCGCGCACCGCGGTGTAGGTGTTGGCGAAGATCGGCGGGAGGGCCATGGCGACGAGGGCGATGAGGATCGGCCACGGCTCGAAGCCGTAGCCGTTGCGCAGCGACACCAGCACGACCACGCCGATGATGGCCACGGTGGGGATGACCCGCCCGATGTTCACCACCCAGGCCGAGAGCAGCTCCGCCTTGCGGTAGTGAGCGAGCACGAGCGCCAGCGGCACGGCCACCACCACCGCCACCCCGGTGGCCACCAACGAGTGCCACAAGGTGATCCAGAGCTGGCTCGGGATGTCGCCGGAGCCCTGGCGCTGGGCGGGGTCCTGCAGCCACTCGATGACGTTGCTGGGCTCCGCGGCCAGCACCGCCCACGCCGCGCTCACCGGGCCACGGCCCGTCGGGTCCACGGCGTGAGGAGCTTGCCGATGCGGTCGAGGGCGAGGTCGAGGGCGATGGCGAGCAGCACCGACAGGGTCGTGCCCAACGTGATGAGCGTGGTGTAGGAGCGCTGGTAGCCGTCGAAGATCAGCACGCCGAGGCCGCCGAGCTGGATGATCGACGAGACGGCCACCAGGCCCACGGTGGTCACGGTGGCCACCCGGATCCCGGTCATGATCACCGGCATCGCCAGCGGCAGCTCGACGCTCAGGAGGCGGCGGGTGGGCGACATGCCCAACCCGTCGGCGGCGTCGAGCACGGCGGGGGGCACCGAGTCGAGGCCGGCCACGAAGTTCCGCACGAGGATCAGCAGCGTGTAGCTGGTGAGGGCGGTGACGGCGGCCGTGAAGTTCGAGGTGTAGGTGACGAGGACGGCGAAGAGGGCGAAGCTCGGGATGGTGTAGAGGAACCCGGCGAACACGGTGATGGGGGCCAGCGCCCAGCGCAGGCGGCGCGCCACCAGGGTGAGGACGGCGGAGATGGCGATGCCGAGCGCCACGGGGATGACGGTGAGCTTCAGGTGCTCGACGGTGCGCTCGCGGAGGAACCCCGGTGTCTGCGGCCGCTCGAAGACGTACTCCCACCGGATGATCGGGTTGGTGGCCTGGGTGGAGGCATCGAGGCCGTCGATGCGGCCCTGGGCCCAGATCGCGAACAGGGCGCCGAGGACGACCGCGGCGCCGACGATCGCCCAGCGGGCTCGGCCACGGGGGCGCCGCCGGCCCGGCTGCGCCGGGCCCGTGGTGAGCGCCGTCACCCGAGCTCCCGGCGGATGCTCTCCACCGTGACCGCACCGAGGTACCGGTGGTCGTCCTCCAAGACGATGGCCACCTCGGACCGCGAGTTGAGGATGACCTCGAGGGCCTGGCGCAGCGTGTCGTCGGGGCCCACGGTGGCCACGGTCCGCCGGGGCGCGAGGTCGGCGAGGTCGGTGGCCCCGTCGAGGTCCTCCTCCTGGATCCAGCCGGTGAAGTCGCCGGCGGCGTCGATCAGGCCGAGCCACCGCGTGCCGTGGCCGACCATCGCCTCCTTGGCCTCTCCGACGGAGGCCGTCAGCGGCACCACGGGCCCGGGGTCGAGCGTGAGCCCGCGGACCCGGCTGAGGCTGAGGCGCTTCAGGCTCCGCTCGGCCCCGAGGAACGAGGCCACGAAGTCGTTGGCCGGCTCGGCCAGGAGCGCGTCGGGTGCGGCGAACTGCTCGAGGATGCCGCCGACGTTGAGCACCGCCACCTGGTCGCCGAGGGCGATGGCCTCGTCGATGTCGTGGGTGACCAGGACGATGGTCTTGTGGACGCGCTGCTGGAGGTCCAGCAGCTCGCGCTGGAGCCGGCCGCGCACGATGGGGTCGACGGCGCCGAAGGGCTCGTCCATCAGGAGCACCGGTGGGTCGGCGGCCAGGGCCCGCGCCACGCCGACGCGCTGCTGCTGCCCGCCCGACAGCTCGGCCGGGTACCGCGTCAACAGGTCGGCGTCGAGGCCCACCAGGTCGGCCAGCTCGGCGACCCGGTCACGGGTGCGGGCCCGGCCCCAGCCGAGCAGCGCGGGCACGGCGGCGATGTTCTGGGCGATCGTTCGGTGGGGGAACAGGCCGACCTGTTGGATCACGTAGCCGATGCCCCGCCGCAGCTCGATGACCGACTGCTCCCGCACGTCGGTGCCCCCGATGCTGATGCGACCCCCGGTGGGCTCGATCAGACGGTTCACCATCCGCAGGGTGGTGGTCTTGCCGCACCCCGAGGGCCCGATCAGCACGGTGATCTGGCCGGCGCCGCAGGTGAGGTCGAGGGGCGCGACCGCCGGGCGGTCGCTGCCCGGAAAGGTCTTGGTGACCCCTTCGAGGCGGATGGCGACGGAGCTCACGGGCGCTCGCCCCGGTGGAGGCGCCCGGGCCGCGGCGCGGTGGACCGACGGGCGGAGCGTGGGCCGGCGCCTTCACCCTGCGCCGAGGCACAGCTTCCGAAGGGCCACCGCGTACGGCGCCGGGAGGCGCGTCGTCGCTGGGTCTTGATCGGGCGAGCCTACCTCTGTCCGGTGACGATCGGACGGCCTGCGTCCGGGTCCCGCGTCGGGCCCGCGTCCGGCTCCTGCGTCCGGGTCTGTCGTGGCCCGACGGCCGTGCCGAGCCGGGCCCGGACGCGACGACGGCGCAGCCGGGAGGCTGCGCCGCAGGAGCGGTGGACCTCGAGAGGTCGACCGGGTGGCGGCCCCGCACGACGTGGCGTGGGGGCGACCGGTAGGTGGAGGCTAGCCCCGGCCCGCGTTGGGCTTGGTGCCGTGGTTCGCCTTCTTGCGGCGGGCGTTGACCTTGCGCTTATCGGTCTTCTTCGACATAAGGAGACCGACGCTACGTGGTGGGGTGGGTGCCGGTCCAGGCGAGGAGCTCCTCGGCGGGCCAGGTGTTGATGATGCGGGCCGGGTCGATGCCGTGCTCGGCGGCCTTGTCGCAGCCGTAGGCGATGAACTCGAGCTGGCCCGGCGCGTGCGAGTCGGTGTCGATGCTGATCTTGCAGTCCCAGTCGAGGGCGAGGTCGAGCAGCTCCGGCGGGGGGTCCTGGCGCTCGGGCCGGCAGTTGATCTCCACGGCGGTGTCGAAGCGGGCGCAGGCCGCGAACACGATCTCCGGGTCGAAGGCCGACTGGGCCCGGACCACGGTCTGCTCGGCGCCGAAGCCCTTGACCTTGCGGCCGGTGCAGTGGCCGAGGACATCGACGTGGGGGCTGGCGATGGCGAGGACCATGCGCTCGGTCATCTCGCGGGGATCCATCTTCATCTTCGAGTGCACCGAGGCGACCACGAGGTCGAGCTCCTCCAGCAGGTCCTGGTCCTGGTCGAGGCCGCCGTCGGCGAGGATGTCGACCTCGATCCCGGTGAGGATGCGGAACGGTGCCAGCCGCTCGTTCAGCTCGGCGATCTCGTCGATCTGGGCCAGCAGGCGCTCGCGGTTGAGGCCGTGGGCCACGGTGAGCCGGGGCGAGTGGTCGGTCATCACCAGGTACTCGTGGCCGAGGCCCATGGCCGTGCGGGCCATGGTCTCGATGGAGGCGCCGCCGTCGCTCCAGGTGGAGTGGGCGTGGAGGTCGCCCCGGATGGCGGCTCGGATGTCGGCCCCCGGCCCGATCGGGATCTCGGTGGTGGCCTCCAGGTCGGTTATCCGCCGGGGCACCTGGCCGGCCGCGGCCTGGGTGATCACCTCGGCGGTGCTCTTGCCGATGCCGGCCAGCTCGGTGAGCGTCCCGTCGGCCAGCCGCCGCTCCAGCTCCCCGTCGGGGAGGTCGCGCAGGATCTGGGCCGCCTTC
>JBBRFU010000046.1:0-23105 GCA_038241315.1 Acidimicrobiales bacterium
GCCGAGGCCGCCGGCCTCCACGCCGAGCTGACCACGTGGGAGGGCGAGGGGCACGTGCCCTACGTGCCGCACCGCGACCAGATCATCGACGAGACCACCAACTTCCTGTGGTGGACGATGAACCTGAAGGCCGCCGCGGCCTGAGCCGTCCGCGGCGCGGGCTCGCCGGGTGCGGGCCTCAACCCAGGAGGATCGGTGGGACCTGCACGAGGTCGCCGGGGAACAGCAGGTCGGCGTCGCCCAGTTGGGGGTTGGCGCGGACCAGCCGGCGCCAGTAGGCCCCGGTCTCGGCGTCGGTGGGCGCCCGGCCGAGCCCCTCGTGGAGGCGCGCCTCGGCGATGAGCCACAGGTGGTCGCCGGCCCGCACCCGGTGGGCCCGATCGACGGCGGGCTCGGCGGGCCCTGGTGGCGGCACCGGCTCGCTGGGCCCCGGCTCGTCGGGCGCCGGGGCCTGGGCTCGGGGGTCGAGCGGTGCGGGGTCGACCGGGAGCGCGTCCGCCGATGGTGGAGCCACCATCGGCGGTGCCACCGTCGGCGGTGCGACCTCAGCGGCGGTGACCGGCGGTGGCTCGGCCGGCGTGGTGACGGTGGGCGGGTGCGGGGGGACGACGCGCAGCGTGGCCTCGCCGGCCGGCGCTCGGTGCTCGGGGACCAGGCGCAGGGTGGCCGAGCCCTCCGCCTCGGCGCCCGGCTCGTCGATGCGCTCCAGGACCACCAGCGAGGCGTCCGGCGACGGTGAGGCGCCCGCAGAGGGGAGCGGGGTGGCGAGGACCGCCGCCCCCGACAGCCCGAGCCCGGCCAGGCGCCGGAGCGAAGGGCGCAGCGGTGGCAGCGTGGCCGTGTCGGCCCACCGGACGAGCGCGGGCCGACGGAGGGCCCGACCGAGCACGGCGAGGGCCGACGTGGCCAGGAGGTGGTACCCGACCACCAGCGCGCCGAGGCGCACGGTGGCGATGCCGACCGTGGTGGCGTCCCGGGCCTCGAGCCAGCGCTGGACCTCGGCGATCGAGCCCAGGTGGGGGGCGGCGAGCGGGCCCGAACCGAGGTGGTGGAGCACGGCGACGACGACCACCACGGCCGCCAGCACGAGCCCGGGCCCGGCCGGGGAGGGCGGGCCTGCGGTGCCGGCACGGTCGACCGAGCCGGCGGTGTCGGGGATGGCGGCGTGCGGGGTCACCTCGGTGCCTCCACCGTGGTGTCCACCGGGACGTCCTGGAGGGTGCCGTCGGTGCGCACCACCGTCGCCGCCGGACACTCGCCGCCGGGCCTGGCGGGGGAGGCGCCCAGCTCCTCGAAGGCGCGGGCGTGCGGCACGACCGCGGTCGGGCGCACCGTCACCTCGCCCACCTCGGTGGCCCACGAGGCGAAGAGGAAGACCTCGCCCGTGGCGGGGCGGACCAGCCCCGGCGTGGCCGTCCCGTCGCAGTCCCAGTCGCGCACCGCCACGTGGTCGCCGGCCCGCCCCACGGCGAAGGTCTTCCCGGCCGCACGGATGCGGGTGCCCGCTATCCCCACCTCGTCGGGGCAGCGGTCCCCGTCGACGTCGACGCCCGGGTCGACCTCCGGCTCGGGGTCGATCTGGTCGGGGTCGATCCGGTCGCTGCCCTCGCCGCCTGCGCTGCCCTCGCCATCTGCGCTGCCTTTGCTGCCCGGGCAGCCCGAGCCATCGGGCGCCGGTGGGCGAGCCGGGGCGGCGGCAGCCGGCGGCCCCTCGGCACGGTGCGCGGCGGGATCGCCCGGCGAACCGGTGCCGATGGCCTGCCAGAGGGCGGCGGCGATGACCAGGCCGGCCACGGTGGCCACCGCCGTGGCCCGTCGCCGCCCCGAGCGCGGAGCGGTGGGCCCCCCGACCGGCTCGTCGGCCGCATCGAGCGAGCCCTCGGCGCGCCGGGCGCGCTCGTCGATCTCGGACCGGGGAGCGGCCGCCTCGGTGCTCGGTTGCGGCTCGTGGGCCTCACGGCTCGGCGGCGGGGCGGGCGCGGGTGGCGCCGGTGGATCGGCGGACGCCCCCCGGCGTGGCCGCCCGGCGGAGGTGCCCGACGCGCGGCCAGGAGCAGTGGGGACCGCCGGGGCTGGGACCGTCGGCACCGGGTGGTCCACGGCGCGCACTGGCGGTGGCGGCGACCTCCGGGATACGGCGTCAGGATCGGCCGGAGCGGGGGCCGGGTCGGGGAGGGGCGAGGGGGTCGAGGTCGGGACGTGACGGCCGGGCACGAGGCGGGCTTCGGGCACCGCGGCGGCGATGGCCGCAGCGAGGGCCCGAGCGGTGGGCCGTCGAGCCGGGTCCTCGTGGGTGGCCCGGTCGGCCACGCTCTGCAGGGCTCGGCGCTGGTACCCGGCCCAGCGGCGGGCACCCCAGCGGCGCTCGGGGATCGGTTCGACCTCGACCTCGCCCCCGACGAGCACGTCGATGAGGTCGCCGAGCGCACGCACGTCGTCGGTGGGCATCGGCGGGGCGTCGCCGGCGCCCGGGCCGCGCAGGCCGCACAGGCGGGGGCGGCCCTCGCCGTCGAGCACCACGTGCGAGGCGTCGAGCCGGCCGTGGACGATGCCGACCTCGTGCAGGTCGGCCACGGTGGCGGCCACCGCGGCCAGGATGCCGGCGGCCTCGGTGACCGGGGGCCGACGGAGCCCGAGGGTCTCGCCGCCCGCCCAGGCCAGGACCAGCTCCTGGTCGGTCCGGCGGACGAGCTCCACCACGCCGGGGTGACCGGCGCGCCCGAGCCGGGAGCCCTCGCTGGCGATCCGGGCCCGACCCTCGTCGGTGAGGGCGGTCTTCACCACCACGGGGCCGTCGTCGCCGGGTTGCAGCTGCACCTGCACGTGGGGGGGCATGAGCAGAAGCTAGGAGAAGGATGGAAACAGCACAAGAGGTCATGAACGACGGAGCTCGCTCGTGGCCGTGGCGCGGACCCACTGGGTGGGCGAGGCACCGGGGACGCCGGGGGTGAAGACCAGCTCCACCGACCGCTCGAGGTGCACCACGAGGAGGTCGCCGCGGATCTCCCACCGCGCCGACACCTCGCCATCGGCCGCCGCCACCGTGGCGGCGACGGCTCGGTCGATGCGCCGGGGGTCGAGCTCCAGCACCCCGTCGTCGCGCAGGCGCTCGACGTCGACCCCGATGGCCGCCCCATCGTTGGCGGCGGCCTGGGCGGTGGCCACGAGGTCACGCTGGGCCCCGAACACGACCGCTCGGTCGACGGCGAGGGCGCCGAGGATCACCACGACGAGGACCGCGACCGGCATCAGCATCAGCGCGCTTCCCGTGGCGGAAGCGGCACGACCGACGGTGCGCTCAGCCACAGCCGCCCCCGGCCCCCAGCCCGGCGGCGTAGGGGTCGATCACCTCGCGGTGGCGACCCCGGACCGTGACGCCGGCGCCCAGCCCGCCGAGGAACGGCACGGTGAGCGCCGGGACGCGGTAGCTGGCCTCGTGCTCGACCACCGCGCACCGCTCGTGGCGCGGCTGGTTGTCGC
Source organism: Acidimicrobiales bacterium (assembly GCA_038241315.1). Lineage (GTDB taxonomy): Bacteria > Actinomycetota > Acidimicrobiia > Acidimicrobiales > Iamiaceae > Aquihabitans. The sequence goes on from JBBRFU010000046.1 coordinate 3,481, forward strand.
GGAGCTCGAGGCGGTCGGGGTCTCGCCCCGCGCCCGTGATCGCGTCGCGAGCTGCGCCGGCCGCCGCTCGCCGCGCGGTGTCGGGGTCGGCGGACTCCACGTAGGCCCGGCCCGCCTCTCGGGCCGCGCCCTCCACGGCCAACTTGGCGTCGACGATCGCCCAGGCGCTGGCGATCAGCAACGATCCGACCACGAACACCAGCAGCCCGAAGGGCAGCACCTCGATCCCGCCGACCGCCCCCCGCTCGCCGCTCACCGGGGCTGCTCGATCCGGACCACGAAGGTGCGGTCGATCCGACGGAGCCCCGGGCCGCCGACGAGGTGGCTCGGCACGATGCCGGGCGCGTCGACGACGACTCGGAGGCGGACCGCCGTGGGCTCGATCTGCCACTGCAGGTCGGCCCGTTCGCCGAGCTCGCCCAGGAGGTCGCGCAGGCCCGCCTCGGCCCGTCGGCGGGCGGCGTCGACCGCCACCGGGTCGCCGTGGTCGACGGGTCGGGCCGCCACGGTCCGGGCGGCGTCGTACCCGGCGGCGCTCACGGCGGAGCGGGCGTAGAGGTTCACGATGAGCTGGACGGCCAGGAGGAGGAGGACGAGGAACACGGTGACCCCGGCCAGGTTGCTCACCAGGCCGGTGCCCGCCTCACCGCCCCGCCCGGTCCGACCGCCGCGCCCACCCGCGCCGGCTCGGCCGCCCGCACCGGCCCGCCGGGCCGCGCCGCCCGCTCCGGTGCCGTGGGTGGGCAGCCGGCCCCGATGGGCCACCGGCTGCCCCGACGGTCGCCGCGGCGGATGGCCCCGAGGGCGCCCCGGTGGGGCGCTCGCGGGCGTGGGGACCCGGTGGCGGACCACCGTCAGCTGCCGATCTGGCTGACCTGGCGGTCGGTGCGCCGGCTGGTGCCCTCGAGCATGCCCCGGAAGGCCAGCCACATCCCGACCCCCAGGAAGGCCATGACGAGGACGGCGATCGCGGCCGAGATCACCCCCTCTCCTCGCTCGTCGTCTCGGATGCGCTCGGCCGCGGAGCGGGCCAGGGTCTGGACGGCGACGAGGGCGGCGAGCACGGAGGTGGGCATGGGGGGCTCCTTGGGTTGGGGGGGATCGCAGGGCCGGCTCAGCCGCCGGCGAACAGGCGCATGGCCTGGAGGAACGGGACGGCGAGGAAGAGGGTGCCGGGCACGAGCGTGGCGACGGTGACGGGTATCCAGACCTGCTGGGCCCGGCGCTGGATCCGGGCCGCGAGCTGGCGCTGCACCTCTCGACGGATGCTGCGGGCCTCCTCGGCGATCAGCCGGCCCAGGTCGCCCGTGTCCCGGTTGAGCGACAGCACGCCCACCAGGCGGCCGACCGCGTCGACGTCGACCAGGTCTGCCCACTCGCGAAGGGCGTCGACGTCGGACAGGCCGTGGCGGACGCGCCGGCCCACGCGGGTGAGGTCCTGGGCCACGGCGCCGGTGCCCCGCCGGGCGACGCGGTCGAGCGCGGCGCCGAGCGAGTACCCGGCGGACAGCAGCATCCCGATCTGCTCGGCGACGACCGGCAGCTCGAGGAAGGTGCGCTGCTGCCAGCGGGCCGAAGCGGCCGCGACCCGCTGCTCCACCACGAGGAAGGCGAGCAGGGGCGCGCCGAGGACCACGAGCGAGCCGACGGCGACCGGGAGGTGGAGCGTGGACGCGATGCCGGCCCCGGCGACGAGCCCGGCCCCCGCCCAGGCGAGCTGGCGGACCCGGAGCGCGGTGGGGTCGAGGGGGCTGTGGATCCGCACCAGCCGGGTGGCGAGGTCCTCGTGGACGCCGAAGACGTGCGCGAGGCGTCCGCCGACCGTGGCGGCCAGGGGGCCGATCACCTCGCGGAACGAGTCCACCGAGAGCACGCCGCTGCGTGCCGGCCGCTGCCACCCGCCGGCCACGTAGGGCCGGAGCCGCTCGTCGAGCGGGCGTCGGGAGAACCAGCGCACCTCCGAGAGCACGAGGGTGGCCCCGCACCAGACGAGGAGGCCGGCGGGGATGGCCCAGCGCAGGGTCATGACGCGAACACCCGCTCCTCCTCGGGGAGCCGCATGATGCGCCCCGCCCACACCCAGCAGGTGAGGACGAAGGCCATGCCGACGGCCACCAGCAGCTGCCCCTGGGGCTCCTGGTAGGCCGCGCGCCCGTTGCCGACCGACATGCCGGCCACGGCCATGCCGAACGGCACGATGAGCACGAACCGTCGAGCGAAGCGCACGCCTGCCTGCTCGGCCCGGGCGTCCTTGCGGCCCTGGATGTCGGCGATGCGGTCCTCGGCGAGCGCCTCCAGCCGGCGGTCGAGGTCGGCGCCGCCGACCTCCTGGGCGACCAGCAGGGTCTCGCAGGCCGCGTCGGCCGTGGGATCGGCCAGGCGGGCCTTCAACACCGTGACGGTGCGGGCGAAGTCGGTGGTGATGAGCCACTCGCGGTGGGCCGCCTCGAACGCCGGGTGGAGGTCGGCGGGTGCTCGTCGCCCGGCCTCGAAGAGGGCCTGGGGGATGGAGCGCCCGACCGCGCCCGTGAGGATGCGGATCTCCTCGATGATCGTGGGCCAGGCCTCCTGGGCCCGTTCGCGGCGGTGGCGGCGCCGGTTGCGGTACATCGCCACCGGGAACGCCCCGGCGCCACCGGCGGCGAGCGCGGCCGGCGCCGGGGCGCCGAAGACGGCGTAGGCGACCAGGCCGCCGACGGAGCCCAGCACCGCGGTCACGGCCAGGAACTCCCGGGGCGCCACCTCGTCGAGCCCGGCCTGGACCAGCCATCGCCTGGCGGCGCCGCCCGCACGGAGCGACCGCGGCCGGCGCGGACCGGGCGCCAGGCCGGTCCACCGGGCGGTGGTGGCGGTCCAGACGAGGTGGACGCCGTACGCGGCCACGACGGCCAGCACCAGGGCGGTCACGGCTCGACCCGGGCGAGGGAGTCGGCGTCGAGCACGTCGCGGAGGTCCTGGCCGGCCGCCCGCAGCAGCTGCTCGAGGCGGGCGGGCACCTGACCGGTCCAGGCCAGCTCGGCGCCGGGCGCAGGACGGGTGAAGACGGGTGACACGGTGAACTGGGTGGCCTCGGCGCCGGCGGCGAGGTCCTCGACGGCGAGCACCTCGGTGACCCGGGGCCCGTCGGGGGTGCGAGCGCAGTGGACCACCAGGTCGATCGCCTCCGACACCAGCGTGTTCAGGGCGGACATCGGGAGGTCGTGGTCTGCCAGCTGGCACACGAACCGCAGGCGGGTGAGGGCCTGTCGTGCCGAGCCGGCGTGGATGGTGGTGAAGCCCTTCACGCCCGAGGAAAGGGTGAGCAGGAGCGGGAGCGCCTCGCGGTCGCGCACCTCGCCCACGATGGCCACGTCGGGCGCCATGCGGAGGAAGCCGGCCACCAGGCGCCGGAGGTCGACCTCCGGGCGATCGGCCCGTGCCGGCCGGGTCTGCATGCTCGCCACGTTGGCCACGGGCACGTCGGCCTCGAACACCTCCTCGGCCACGACCACGCGGAGGCTGGGGTCGAGCTCGGCGCAGCAGCACGAGAGCATCGTGGTCTTGCCCGCTCCCGGCGCCCCGGCGAACACGATCGACGCCCGGCCGCGCACGCAGACGGTGAGGAAGCGGGCCACCTCCTGGCTGAGCATGCCCCGCCGCACGAGCTGGCCGAGGTCGTGGAAGGCCACGCTGGTGAACTTCCGGATGTTGACCATCACGTGGCCGCCCCGGCCGATGTCGCCGTGGACGATGTGGAGGCGGGAGCCGTCGTCGAGCTGGGCGTCCTGGAGGCCCTCGGTGGGGTCGAGCTTGCGATGGGCGGTGGACGCGTCCTCGAGGATCTTGGTGAGCGTCCGGGTGACGTGGTCGTCGTCGTGGAAGACCTCGTCGTGGTAGCCGCTCGGCCCGCGGTGGCGCTTGACGAAGATCTCGGCCGGGGCGTTGATCATGATCTCCCACACGTCGTCGTCGGCCAGCAGCGGGGTGAGGGGGCCGTAGCCGGTGAGGTTGCGGACCGCCCGCTCGGCGATCCGGCCGGGGTCGGCGAGGTCGAACGCTCGGCTGCCCCGCTTGTGGTCGACGGACCACTGGGCCACGGTCTCCTCGACCAGCTCGCGCAGCACCTCCGGGTCCCGGTCCGGGTCGAGCGCGAGGTCACGCGCCCGGCCCTGGACCAGGTGCTCGATCTCCTCCAGGGGCGACACCTCGGTCACGACGTGGCCTCCTCGTCGTCGGCCCAGCGGCCGAGCGAACCAGGGGCGATCGCCACCGGCTCGACCGGCTGCTCCTGCAGGTCTCGGGCGGGCAGGCGGTCGAGGAGCTCGCGCACCGCGGCGCTGGGGGGATCGACGAGCGGCCCGGGGAACCGGGCCAGGTCCCGGTGGAGGGCGTCGACGTGGCGGCGCTCGGCCACGTACACCGGTCCGAGGTGGGGGTCGGGGTGGTCGGCGGCGCCGGTGAGGTTGGCGATGGCCCGCCCGAGCTCGGCGCGGGCGCGGACGTGGCGCGGGGCGCGGTTGATCACGGTGAGGATGCGCCCGCCCGGCACGCCGTGGCCGCGGAGGGCCTCGAGCTGGCTCACCAACCCGTGGACCCCGGAGGTGGACGGGGTGGCCACCACCACCACGAGGTCGGCGGCACTCGTGGTGGTGCGGGCGACCAGGTTGCGATCCTCGATGTCGAACGACCCGGTCTCCGCCTCGCCCTCGAGGTCAGCATCGGTGTCGGCCACCACCACCCGGGCGGTGCGCCGGAGTCCGTCGAGCGCCGCGGCGAAGGCGCGCGGCCGGATGGTCACCCAGTCGCGGGGGCGGCGGAGGCCGAGCACGAGCCGGTAGCCACGGCCGGGCACGTCGAAGCTCAGCCGTCGGAGCTGCTCGGCGTTGGGCCGCCCGGTGCGGTGGGCCTCCACGACCTCCTGGATGCCCGGGACGACGTCACGGGCGTCGTGGAGCAGGGCGAGGTGCGCGTGGCGGGCGAGGTCGGCCAGCACCACGTCGCCGGCGTAGCGGGGGTCGTGGGCCAGGCCCTGGGCCAGGGCGGCGGCCAGGGTGGAGGCCCCCGAGCCGGAACGGCCGGTGACCGCGACCAGCCGGCCCCGCCAGGTGGCGGTGGGCGGGGCCGAGGCGGCCGGACCGGGCCCGTCGTCGGCGAGGCCGACCAGGGCGGCGTGGGTGGCGAGCGCGTCGAGCAGCGCCGGCCGGTCGAACCGCGCGGCCAGGCGGGCGGTGGCGCCCAGCTCGGTCCAGTCGGGGCCGCGCTCGGCCGAGGTCTCGACCACGAGGGTGGCGATGCCGGCATCGGCCAGCGAGGCGAGGAGGTCGCGGTCGACCGCCGGGAGCCGACCGTCGAGGAGGGCGGCGGAGAAGCGACGGCCCCCCGCCACCCGGGCGAGGAGCTCGTCGACCGAGACGCACTTCACGAACTCCACGGGCAGCGAGCCGACGGTGGCCCACCGGGCCACCTCGGTGAACCAGGGGGAGCGGACGTGGGCGAGGCCGATCACCACGTAGCGGTCGGCGCTCACCGCCCGCCTCCGGTGACGCGCACCACGGTGATCGTGGCGGCCCGGGCCGCGGTGACGAGGCCCGCGGCCTCGTCGGCGCTCCCGACGGCGACGGTGATCGTCTGCGTGCGGCTCTCGCCGAGCCCGTCGCCCCCGGAGCTGGTGAGGCGGCGGATCGTGGCGTCGGTGAGCACCGTCGTGCTGGTGGGCTCGGCCGCCCCCTCGGTGGTGGCCAGCACGTCGATCCGGTCGCCGACGCGGAGGGCCCCGGCCACGGCCCAGTCGGTCTCCACGGCGAACGACACCTCCCGGGCGGTGGGGGAGCCGACCGCCGGGGCCAGGGCGCCGGCCTGGAGGAGCTCACCCGCCTCGACCGGTCCGAGGGCCACGTCGCCCACCACGTCCGCCAGCTCGGTGCGCGCCGCGCCCTGGAGCGCCGGCGGGAGATCGAGCGTGGCGAGCCGGACGTCGTCGGGCCCGATGGGCTCGCCGGGGCCGAGGGGGTGGGCGGCCACCACGTAGCGGGCGCCATCGCTCGCCCCGGCGCCGGCGGCCGCCCACCAGGTCCCCACCGCGGCCAGGGCGACCAGCAGCCCGCCCACCACGGCCCGGCTCGAAGGCAGGCCGGGACGGGGCCGCAGGGTGCGGGCCGCAGGGGGAATCCTCCGCCGGCCGGCAGGAGCTGGCGCGTCGTCGTCGAAGAGAGTGGTCGTGGGCAGGGTTCCGCCTCCCTGATGTACGTCGGCCCGTTCCGGGCCCGGTCGTGCGCCGACCCTAGCAACCGAGATGTACGGAGACCAGTGGAGATTCGCGCACGCGTGTCGCGAACTCCTCACCCCGAGTCCCGGCTCCCGCCGGGCAGCACCGTCCGTGACCTGCACTGACGTACCTGTCAGTGTGTCCATCGGCACAGGATCCGAGTGATTCCTTCGGATACACTGGCGTAGGAAATACACGGGATGGCGGATGCACCATGAAAGGGTCCGACGGGACTAGGATGGGGGGTATGTCCACTCCCATCCAATGGCTCAGCACCGCTGATGCCGCCAAGTACCTCGGCATCACCCCGCGGACGCTCTACCGCTTCATCGACGAGGGCCAGATCGCCGGATACCGGTTCGGCCGCGTCATCCGCCTGAAGCAGGCCGATGTCGACACCTTCATCGAGGCCAGCCGGATCTCGCCCGGCACGCTCGAGCACCTGTACCCCGAGGTCGTCGGCACCGCCGAGGCCCGCGCCTGAACGCCCGGGCGTCGGCGGCGGCCGGCGCTCAGGCCGCCAGCACGTCGCCCACGGCCGCGAGGGGCACGTACGCCGGCTCGCCGTCGTCGCCCCGCAGCACCAGCACGTCCCGCCCCGTGCCCCGCAGCACCCCGGTGACGGCGTCGCCGGCACGGGTCCGCACCGACACCCACGGTCGCTCGGCCGCCAGGGCCGAGAGCTCGGCGCCGAGCGAGGTGTCCACCACCACGGCCCGGTCGCCCACGGGCACCGGGTGGCTCCCGGGCTCGGGACGCACCACGGTGACAGCCCCGATCGCCACCAGGGCCCGACCACCCTCCGGGGCGAGCAGGACCACGAAGTCGTGGCCGATCCGCGCGATGGTGCCGCGCAGGGTCCGCCCGCCGATCGTCGACACGGCCAGCAGCACCGTGCGCTCGCCCAGGTCCAGCAACACCCCGCGGAGGCTGCCCTCCTCCGCCGCCTGCTGCTCGAGCCAGTGCTGGCGTCGCCTCGCCCGGGCCGCGGCCAGGGCCCGCTCGTCGTCGCCGAGGGCGCGGAGGTCGTGGTCGAACGACGAGGCGCCGCCGCCCGCACCGTCGGGTGCCATGGCCCGACGGTAGCGGGGAGCGCTGGGGCGCCGCCCGGGGCGCGGGCCGGAACGGAGCGGGAGGTCGGAGTCGCCAGCGATACGCTGTCACCGACATCCGCCCCGAAAGCCCGCCTTGACCACCACGCAGCTGACCATCCACGTACCCGGGAACCACCTGATGGGGCCCCTGCTCGGGGAGCGCGACGAGTTGCTCCGGATGATCGAGGCCGCGTTCCCGGCGGTCGACATCCACGTGCGGGGCAACGAGGTCGGCATCGACGGCGACGACACCGAGGCCGTCGGCCGGCTCTTCGGCGAGCTCGTCACCCTCCTCCAGGCCGGCCAACAGGTCGACGCGCCCCTGCTGGCCCGCACCATCGACATGGTGAAGGCCCACGAGCGCCCGTCCGAGGTCTTCACCACGGAGGTCCTCAAGGCGGCCAAGGGCCGCCGGGTCCGCCCGAAGACCTCCGGCCAGAAGCGCTACATCGATGCCATCGCCGAGAACATCGTCACCTTCGGCCTGGGCCCGGCGGGCACCGGGAAGAGCTGGCTGGCGGTGGCCATGGCGGTGCAGGCCCTGCAGGCGAAGCAGGTGGACCGCATCATCCTCACCCGCCCGGCGGTGGAGGCCGGCGAGCGCCTGGGCTTCCTGCCCGGCGACCTCATGGCCAAGGTCGACCCCTACCTCCGCCCGCTCTACGACGCCCTGCACGACATGGTCGATGCCGAGGCGGCCGCCCGCCTGCTGGAGCGGGGGACGGTCGAGGTGGCCCCGCTGGCCTTCATGCGGGGTCGCACACTCAACGGCGCGTTCATCATCCTCGACGAGGCGCAGAACACCACACCCGAGCAGATGAAGATGTTCCTCACCCGCATCGGGTTCGGGTCCAAGGCGGTCATCACCGGCGACACCACCCAGGTCGACGTGCCGGGTGGGCGGTCCGGCCTCGGCGGCCTCGAGCGGGTGCTCGCCGGCATCGACGACCTCGCCTTCGTCCGCCTCACGGGGCGCGACGTGGTGCGCCACCGGATCGTGGCCGACATCGTCGATGCCTACGAGCGCGACGCGGCGCCGGGCGGTGCCGGCGCCGTCGCCGAGCGCTCGTGATCCGGCCCCCCGGGCCCGGGAAGCCGCGACCGCGGCGCCGGGCCGACGACGGCGTGCTCGAGGTCTTCGTGGCCGACGAGCAGGACGCCCAGCCGGTCGACGTGGCCCGCTGGGAGGCCCTGGCTCGTGCGGTGCTGGTGGCCGAGGGGGTGCGGGGCGAGGCGGAGCTGGCCTTGATGTTCGTCGACGAGGCGGCCATGACCGAGCTCAACGGCACCTTCATGGGTGAGCAGGGCCCCACCGACGTGCTGGCGTTCCCGCTCGACGCCGAGGACGAGGTCGGGGTGGGCCGCTCGCCCGACGGGTCCTCCACCGGCCCGGACCGCGACCCGGTCACCGACCTGCCGATGCTGCTCGGCGACGTGGTGGTCTGCCCGGCGGTGGCGGCGCGCAACGCGCCGGCCCACGCCGGCACCTACGACGACGAGATCGCGCTCTTGGTCACGCACGGCACCTTGCATGTGCTGGGCTGGGACCACGCAACCCCCGAGGAGACCGAAGCCATGCAGGCCCGCGAGCGCGAGCTGCTCGATCAGCACCACCGGAGCGCCCGGTGACCGGGTCGGCACGAGACGACCTCCCGAGTAGTCCCACCGCCCCGGCCGGCCTGGCCGGGGCTGGTGCGGGGCATGGCGGCCCCCGACCCGGAGGACCTCGATGAGCGGTGCCGGACTGCTGGCGATCCAGATCGAGACCACCGACGTCTACCTGTTGGTGGCCATCGCGGTCCTGATGGTGATCGCCGTGTTCGCGGCGGTGGCGGAGACGTCGATCGTGCGGATCTCCAAGGCGAAGGCCACCGGCCTGGCGGAGGAGGGACGCCCGGGCTCGAAAGCGCTCCTCGAGCTGGTGCGATCGCCCGAGCGGTGGATCAACGGGCTGCTGTTCATCGCGCTGCTGAGCCAGCTGGTCCAGGCCACCCTCACCGGTGTGGTGTCGGGTCGGCTCTTCGGGGCCATCGGCGTGGTGATCGCCACGGTGATCAACGTCGCGGTGGTGTTCATCATCGCCGAGGCCGCCCCCAAGACCTGGGCCCTCCAGCACACCGAGAAGGCGGCGCTGGCCTCGGCCCGACCGGTGCGGCTGCTGGTGGAGTTCTGGCCCCTGCGCCTCCTGGCCCGCAGCCTCATCGGCCTCACCAACGTCATCCTCCCGGGCAAGGGCCTGAAGGAGGGTCCGTTCGTGTCCGAGGAGGAGCTGCTGGCGGTGGCGGCCGAGGCCCACGAGTCCGCAGCCATCGACAAGGACGAGCGGCGCCTCATCGAGAGCATCATCGAGTTCGGCGACACGGTCGTCCGAGAGGTGATGGTGCCCCGGCCCGACATGGTCACCGTGTCCCACGAGTTCCGCGTGGCCGACGTGATGGAGGTCGTCCTCCTCAACGGCTACAGCCGGCTGCCGGTCCTGGGCGAGGGCATCGACGACATCATCGGCCTCGTCTTCGCCAAGGACCTCATGCGGGCCGAACGCGACGGCCGCGAGGACGAGCCGGTGGGCTCGCTGGTCCGATCGGCTCGGGCCGTGCCCGAGACCAAGCCGGTGGCGGAGCTCCTGCGCGAGATGCAGGCCAACCAGTTCCACATGGCCGTGGTGATCGACGAGTACGGCGGCACCGCGGGGTTGGTCACGCTGGAGGACCTCATCGAGGAGCTGGTGGGGGAGATCGTCGACGAGTTCGACACCGAGGACGCTCGGATCGAACCGGTGGCCGGCGGCGGAGCCCGCGTCAGCGGCAGCCTCACCATCGACGACGCCAACGACCTGCTCGACCTCCACCTCCCGGAGGGCGACTTCGACACCATCAGCGGCCTCCTCCTGTCGCAGCTCGGCCGCATGGCCGTGGTGGGCGACATCGCCGAGTGCGACGACGCCCGCCTCACCGTCGAGCGGGTGCAGGGCCGGCGCATCATGCGGGTCCGCATCGAGCGCATCGCGCCCGTCGACCCCGATGCCGAAGCGCTCGACGAGGACGCCGTGGGGCGGGCCGACGCCTGATCACCCCCCGCCACGGGGCGGTCGCGCCGGTGGGCGGTAGCCTGGTCCACCCCTCGCAGGAAAGCTCGCCTTGATCACCTCGCTGTGCCCCACCCGTCCGGGACCCCAGGTCCACCGCGCTGCGTGCGCCCGTCCGGCGGGCGGTGCCGCGTGAAGTCGGGGTTCGTCACGTTCGTGGGCCGGCCCAACGTGGGCAAGAGCACGTTGCTCAACGCCATCCTGGGCCAGAAGGTCACGATCGTGTCCGACAAGCCGCAGACCACCCGCACCCAGGTGCGGGGGGTGCTGACCCGACCCGATGCCCAGGTGGTGTTCGTCGACACGCCCGGCATCCACCGGCCGCGGACCCTGCTGGGCGAGCGCCTGAACGAGACCGCCACGAGCGCCATCGGCGACGTCGACGTGGTGTGCCTGGTGGTCGACGCCACCGCGCCCATCGGCAAGGGCGACAAGTGGGTGGCCTCCCGGGTGCCCCGCAACGCGATCATCGTCGTCAACAAGACCGACCTGGCGCCGCCCACCGACGTGCTCCAGCAGCTCACTGCGGCGGCCGAGCAGCTCGAGGGCGGCGACGAGTACTTCCCGATCTCGGCCCAGACCGGCGAGGGCGTGCCCGAGCTGCTGTCCACGATCATCGCCCGGCTGCCCGACGGCCCGTCGTACTACCCCGACGACATGGTCACCGACGTGCCCGAGGCGTTCTGGGTGGCCGAGCTGGTGCGCGAGCAGCTCCTGGCCGTCACCCGCGACGAGGTGCCGCACTCGGTGGCCACCCGCGTCACCGAGTGGGAGTGGCCCCGCATCCGGGTGGAGATCCTCGTGGAGCGCGACTCCCAGAAGGGGATCGTCATCGGCAAGAAGGGCGCGGTGCTCAAGGCGGTCGGCATCGCCGTGCGCTCCCAGCTCCCGCCGGGCGCCTTCATCGAGCTCTTCGTCAAGGTCGACAAGGACTGGCAGCGCCGCCCCAAGGCGCTGGAGCGCCTCGGCTACTAGCGGCAACCGATTGCCCGGCCCGCCCAGCCCGGCCCCGCCGCCGACGGGAGGACCGCTGTGCCGCCGGACGACTGAGCCGCCGGACAACTGAACTGCGCACGGCTCCAGCAGCGACCCCCGCCCGCGGCACCGCCCGCCCTGCGCCGGGAGGTGGCGCAGGACGGGCGGGATCAGGGGGCGACGGAGGCCGAGGGCCGGGGAGCGGGCGCTACAGGCGCCGGCACTGGTCTTCCTTGTTGCCCTGCACGGTGTTTCCGCTGCCGGTGGGGGCGGGCACGTTCTCCTTGCACTGGAGGTTGCCGCCCACCCGGTTGTCGACCACGACGTTGGTGCCGCGGTTGCCGACGATCTGGATGCTGCCGTTGACCCGGTTGCGACGAGCCTCGAGCGGGCCGCTGTTGGCGTCGTACTGGATGTCGCCGGTGACCACGGTGTCGTTGACCGACACCCGGGCGCCCTGCTTCAGCTGGACGCTTCCGCCGACGGTGGAGGCTCGGCCGACGCGCACCTCCCGGTGGTTCTCGGCCTGGACGTTGCCGCCGATGCGGGCGCCTCGGGCGATCAGGGTGGCGTCGCGGCGGACGAACACGTTGCCGTCGACGCGGGTGCCCTCGAGGGTGCAGGTGGCACCCTGGGGGACGATGACCTGGGCCACCTGGCTGGCACCGATCCGGCCCCGACAGCTCTCCGGGTTGGCGTCGGGCGGCGTGGGCTCGCAGGCGGCGAGGGCGAAGGCCGTGGGGAGCACGGCGAGGGCGGTGAGGCGGCGGATGTTCACGGGAGGCTCCTGAGGGTGACGGGGTGGTACCTCGCCCACCCTGGAGCCCGTCGGTGAGCGGCCCCTGAGCGGTCGGTGAGAGTCCTCTCAGGCAGGGGGACGGCTGGTGCCCGGGTCTCCCGACCGGGCGCTCGTCACGGGGCGTCGCCCTGCAGCCGATCGACGGCGCGATCGACCCGGAGCTGGTTGTGGCCGTAGGTGCTGTGCGTGGCCCGGTGGTCGGGCTCCACCAAGCGCGGCACCAGCTCGACCAGCGCCAGGTCGGCGGCACGGGGGTGGGGTCGGAGGGCGAGGGCCCGGGCCCGGCTCGCCAGGTCGCGCAGCAGGCGCTCGTCCTGGGGACGGGCCCGGTCGACCCGCAGGGCATCGGCGAAGGCCTCGAGGGCGTGGGCCAGCTCGCCCAGGCGCCGGGCCGGAGCGAGTGGGTCGACCTCGGGTTCGGGCCCCGCGAGGGTCGGTGGGTCGGTACCGGCGCAGGCCGAAGCCGTGGGGCGGCGGAGCCAGCGCGGGCGGCTCACGACCGGTCGTGGTCGGCGGCCGTGACCCGGCGGAGGAACGCCTCGGCCTCGGCCCGGTCCTTGGTGCGGGGGAAGGGCGGCAGCGCGCCGAGCAGGGTCCAGCGGTAGCTCTTGGCCTTGGCCAGGCGGGGGTCGAACACGGCCACGACGCCCTCGTCGGTGGCGCTGCGGATCAGCCGGCCGACGCCCTGGGCGAGCATCATCGACGTGCGCGGCAGGTCGATGAGCCGGAAGGCGTCGGCCTTGGCGCGCTCGCGCCGGGCCTGCAGCAGCGGCTCGTCGGGCCGGGGGAACGGCAGGCGGTCGATGGTGACGAGCGAGAGGGTGCGGCCGGGCACGTCGATGCCCTGCCAGAAGCCCATGGTGGCGAACAGCGAGGCGGACTCGTCGTCGGCGAAGGCGGCCACGAGGGCCGGCTTGGGGAGGTCTCGCTGGCCGAGGACCGGGGTGGACAGGCGAGGGCGGAGGGCCTCGATGGCGGCGTCCATGGCCCGGTAGGACGTGAACAGGGCCAGGGTGCGGCCGCCGGCTGCCTCGATCAGCGCGGCGAGCTCGTCGTGCATCGCCGGCTCGTAGCTCGCCTCACGGGGGTCGGCCAGGTGGCTGGCGCAGTAGAGGAGCCCGTTGGCCTCGTAGTCGAACGGGCTGCCCACGTCGATCTGGTCGTGGTCGGCGGGGTCGAGGCCGAGGCGGAGGGCCAGGCCCTCGGGGAGCGTGGCGCTGGTGAGCACGGCGGGCCGCCGGTCCCACAGCCCGACCCGCAGGAGGTCGGCCACGTCGATGGGCGCCACCCGCATGCGGGGGTTGTGGTCGGGGCCCTCCACCCAGGCGACCGAGGTGGCGGGCACCTCGAGGGCGGCGGCCACGTCGACCATCAGGCCGGTGGTGAGCTGCAGGGCGCGCGTCTTGCGGGTGCCGACGTCGTCGCCGGCGTCGTCGGGGACGGCACGGAGGCCGTTGGCCACCCGGTCGAGGCGGGCCCGGGTGAGGGCCAGGGCGTCGGCGATGTCGGCGTCGAGCACGCCGCGGAGCCGGCGGCCGACGTGCTGGCTGAGGACCGCCGACAACAAGGTGGCCGAGGTCTCCACGTCGTCGACCAGGCCCGGGTCCTCCAGGATCGCCCGGACCGAGCGGGCCAGGTTCTGGAAGCGACCCGCGGAGATCTCGAAGCCGCACGTGTCGGACACGATGTCCTCCAGCTGGTGGGCCTCGTCGACCACGACCACGTCGTGCTCGGGCAGCACGGCCCCGTCGGTGGCCAGGTCGAGGCCCAGCAGGTGGAGGTTGACCACCACCACGTCGGCCTCGGCGGCCCGACGGCGGGCGGCCTCGGCGAAGCAGGCGTCGCCCTTGGGGCACTTGCGGGCGCCGGGGCACTCCTGGGCGGAGACGCTCACCGCGGCCCACGCCTGGTGCGACGGCTCGGCGGGCAGCTCGGCCCGGTCGCCCGACGTGGTCTGCGCCGCCCAGAGCTTGAGCGCGCTCAGCTCGGTGGGGGAGGCCCGGTCCGCCAGGCCGTCGATGGCCAGCTGGCCGGCGCCCGAGATCTCGGCGATGCGCTGCTGGCACACGTAGTTCGACCGCCCCTTCAGGACGGCGAACTCGAAGGCCTTGCCCAGGTGCTCCTGGAGGAACGGGAGGTCCTTTCCGGCGAGCTGGTCCTGGAGGGCCTTGGTGGCGGTGGCCACCACCGTGCGCTTGCCCGACAGGATCGCCGGCACGAGGTAGGCCCAGCTCTTTCCCGTGCCCGTGCCTGCCTGGGCCAGCAGGTGGCGACGGTCGCTGAAGGCGGTCGCCACCGCCGCGGTCATCTCGTCCTGGGGCTTGCGGCGCTCGCCCCCCGGGGAGGCCTCGGCCAGGCGCCCGAGGGCGGCGACGGCACGATCGGCGGCAAGCACCCGTCGAGGCTACCGGTCGCCCCCCGGGCGGTCGGTGGACCGCCTGCCACCAGGGCCGTTCAGGGCACGGCGCCGGAGCGGGCCTCGGTCTCGCGCCGCCTGGCCGCTTCGAGGCGGAGCTGCTCGACGGTGGAGAGCTCGTCGTAGGCATGACCCTCGGCGGAGCTGCCCGGCTTCGGCGTCGGCACGGCGGGGTCGGCGTCGTCGCTGGCGTCGAGCATGATCCCGCCCCGGGTGGCGGCCACCGGGTCGCGGTGGGGGAGGCGCGGCACCCGCAGCGGCACCTCGACGGTGCCTTCGCGTGCCTCGAAACGCACCGCGTTGAGGGTCGAGGAGTAGACGATCAACCGGGCGAAGATGGCGAGCCAGGCGATGATCGCGAAGACGACGCCGATCGGCCCGTAGAGCGAGGACGACCGGCCCACCATCTGGGGCACGAGGATGGTGCCCACCAGCTTCAGCGCCTCGAAGCCGATGCCCGCGGCGATGGCTCCGTGGAGGAGGTCCCGGGCGGGCACGCGCCGGGTGCCGAGGGCGAGGAACATCCACCAGAAGAGGCCGATCTCGGCGGCCACGCCGACGGCGACGGCGACGAGGGTGACCAGGACGGCGGGGACCTGCTCCGGCAGGAAGTTCAAGACGCCGCCGAGTGCGATCGCCGCCGCGAAGCCCAGGCCGCCGACCACCAGCCACACCATCCCGAGGATGCGGTCGCGGACCCCCTCGGACCGCTCCTGCCACGGCGCCCGGATGCCCTGTTGGAGCGCGACCGCCACGCCCGATCCCGACCAGGCCAGGCCCAGCAGGCCCACGATCGACGCCGCCCGGCGGCTCTCCGACGCCTTCTCGATCGCCGTCTGGACCGTCTCGGCGGCGCTCCCGGTGATCCCGAGGTTCTCGATGATCCGGGTGGCGACGGTGTCATCACCGGAGGCGATGAAGCCGACCGCAGCGATGACCACCAGCAGCAGCGGGAAGATGGCGATGAAGACCGCCATGGTGATGGCCGAGGCGGCGAAGCCCCCGTTGATCTCGACGACCCGATCCTGCACGTCGAGGGCCCGTCGCAGCCACGGCCAGCGGGCGCCCAGGGCGCGCAACTTTTCCTTCATGGGTCGTTCCTGCCCAGCGGTCGGTCCCCGAGACCCGTGGCCCCTGGCGGGAATCAGCGGGCGGTAGGTTGCCAGACGTGGACCTCTCCGGCATCGACCTCTCGCGTATCCCGCGGCACGTGGCCGCGGTGATGGACGGCAACGGGCGGTGGGCCACCCAGCGGGGCCTCAAGCGCACCGACGGGCACGCCGCCGGTGAGGAGGCGCTGTTCGACGCCGTCGACGGGGCCATCGAGCTCGGCATCGACTGGTTCACCGTCTACGCGTTCAGCACCGAGAACTGGCGCCGGCCGCCCGACGAGGTCCGCTACCTCATGGGCTTCAACAAGGGCATCCTCGACCGCCACGCCGAGGACCTCCACGCCCGCAACGTCCGCATCCGCTTCATCGGCCGGCGTGACTGGCGGGTCCCGCGCGGGGTCGGCAGCCGCATCGACTGGGCCACCGACCTCACCAAGGACAACACCGGTCTCACGTTCACGGTGGCGTTCAACTACGGCGGGCGGGCCGAGATCGTCGACGCGGTGAAGCAACTGGTGGCCGACGGGGTGAGCGCCGACAAGGTCGACGAGCGGGCGATCCGCGAGCGGCTCTACTCGCCCGAGATG
The DNA here is from genome assembly GCA_038241315.1 of Acidimicrobiales bacterium. Lineage (GTDB taxonomy): Bacteria > Actinomycetota > Acidimicrobiia > Acidimicrobiales > Iamiaceae > Aquihabitans. The sequence continues at coordinate 19,793 of JBBRFU010000046.1, forward strand.
CCGGACCCCGAGCTCATGGTCCGCACGTCCGGCGAGTACCGCATCTCGAACTACCTCCTGTGGGAGCTCGCCTACAGCGAGCTGGTCTTCACCGAGGTGCTCTGGCCCGACTTCCGCAAGCAGCACCTGGCCGACGCCATCCGCGAGTACCAGGCTCGCGAGCGCCGCTTCGGCGGCGTGCGCTCGGGCTGACGGCCTCCCGGTGGCGCTCTACCGAGACCAGGGGATCGTCCTCCGGACCCACAAGCTGGGCGAGGCGGACCGGATCATCACGATCATCACCGAGCGCCACGGGAAGGTCCGCGCCGTCGCCAAGGGCGTGCGCAAGACCAAGAGCAAGTTCGGGGCCCGCCTCGAGCCCACCAGCCACGTCGCCCTCCAGCTCTACGAGGGGCGCGAGCTCGACATCGTGACCCAGGCCGAGTCGCTCGACCACTTCAAGGCCATCCGCGAGGACCTCGACCGCCTCACCCGGGCCGTGACCATGCTCGAGGCGGTCGACCAGCTGAGCCTCGAGCGCGAGCCCAACCCCGACCTCTACCGGATGCTGCTGGGGGCGCTGCGGACGGTGGCGGCGCGCAACAGCGCCCTCGTCGTGGCCGGGTTCCACTGGAAGATCCTCGCCCTGGAGGGGTTCCGCCCCCAGGTGGACGGGTGCGTGGTCTGCGACACGCCCGACGGGCTGGTGGCGTTCGACCCCACCGAGGGAGGCCTCCTGTGCGGCGAGCACCGGCGCGGCACCCGGGTGTCGGCCGAGGCGGTCGAGCTGCTCCAGCAGATCCTCGGCGGGCGCCTGGCCCAGGCCCTGGAGGCCGAGTCGTCGCCGGCCACCCACGAGGTCGACAACCTCGCCACCCGGGTGATGGAGCACCACCTGGAGCGGCGCCTCCGCTCGGTGGGCCTGCTCGAGTAGCGCCCGGCCCGTCCGGGTGGGTGGGCTCGATCAGGTGGTCTCCGGCACGCTCAGGGCGCAGGAACCCAGGTGTTCGTGGCGTCGTCCCACGCCAGCCAGATCCCTCGCTCGCGGTCGTAGTGCACGTAGGTGTCGCGCACGGCGTCCCAGGTCGGCGATGCGGGCGCGCCGGCGTCGGGACCGGTGTTGGCCGCGGTGCCCGGGGCGTGGTCGGACGCCCACGACGTGGCGGCCATGGTGGTGCGGTCGGGGAGGGTGAGCCCGGATCGGGCGAGGATGAGGGCGTCCTGGTCCCGGCGGCTGACGACGAGGGTGTCGGCCACCATGTCGCCCACGCGGCGGTGCCCGCGGGAGGTGAACGACGTGAACAGGCCGATGGCCGCGCACGCGAACGCGTCCACCACGAGCAGGACGGTGCGGAGCAGGCAGCGGGCCAGGCCGGCGTCGTCGCCGTTGGGGCGCACCACGCGCAGCCCGAGGACCAGCTTGCCCACCGAGGCGCCCACGAGGCCCTGGAGGAGCACGTGGTTCACCACGGTGAGGAGGCCGGAGGCCAGCACGAGGTCGCCGGTCAGGTCGTCGAGGCCCTCGTCGGTCAGGAAGCGCACCTCGGCCGGACCGTCCTCGAGGCAGAGCACCGGCTCGCCCGGTTCCCGCGCGCCGCCGTCGGGACACCGGACGGTGCCGCCCGGCGCGGTCTGCGCCGCGGCGCTCAGGAGGGCGAAGCCCAGTACCCCGAGCACCACCGCGGCGACCGCCGCGTCGAGCAGGTAGGCGCCGATGCGCACCCCCATGACCGCGGTGGGATCTGCTCCCCGATAGGCCATCCGTTCCCCCTCTGGTGCGTCGGGCTACTGGTCGATCGGGCGCCAGGCCCTGGCGGCGTCGTCCCACTGCACCCACGCGCCCTGCTCCCGGTCGTACTGGATGTACGCGTTGCGCACGGCGTCCCAGGTGGGACCGTCGGCCGACGGCGCCTCGGCGGTGGTGGAGGCGCTGGGCGCCCAGGTGCCGGCCTGGCCGCTGGCGGTCGGGCCGGCCCAGCCCTGCGACGCCGACGGGCCGGTGGGCCAGCCGGCGCTCTGGCCGGGCCCGCCGGGGCCCGCGGCGGGCCACGGGGCGGTGAGGCCGGGGACGACGACGGGGTGGCCCTCGTGGGCCTTGGGCACCACGTAGGTCTTGGCGAGGAGGTCGCCCACCCGACGGTGCCCCTTGGTGGTGAGGAGGCAGATCCCGCCCACCACGGGCAGGCCGCAGGTGATGGCGTCGGCGATCCAGGCCAGGGTGCGCAAGAAGCTGCGGCCGACGCCGCACCGACGGCCGTCGGCGGTGACCACGCGCAGGCCGAGGGCCATCTTGCCGAGGCTGGCGCCGGTGACGCCCTGGAGGACCGAGTAGAGGACGAAGTGGAGCGGGAACCAGCTCAGGGAGACGGCCTTGGTCTCGAGGCTGGTGACGGTGGTGGTCCCGTCGGCGGTCGTGGCGAAGCAGAAGCCCGAGTTGTCCTCCCGCCAGGTGTCGCAGAACGCCTCGCCGGAGGAGCTGGTGGGGAACTCGCGGGACTCGGCCGTGGAGCTGCCGAAGGCCAGGCCGATCGCCATCCCGATCAGGAGGTAGATGGCGAGGTCGATGAACCAGGCGCCGATGCGGCGTCCGACGACGCTCGTGGGGTCGGCCTGGGGCAGGGCGTAGGTCACGGCGAGAGACTACGCGCCGACCTCCACCCCGCCGGGCGGGGCCTGGAGGGGGGTCCGAGCCGGCCCTCTAGGGTGGCCCCATGTCCGAGCCGACCGCTGATCCCGCCCTGTTCGACCGGGTCGTCAACCTCACCAAGCGTCGCGGCTTCGTGTTCCCCTCGTCGGAGATCTACGGCGGCTTCCGGTCCACCTACGACTACGGGCCCATCGGCGTGCTCCTCCTGCGCAACGTGAAGGACGCCTGGTGGCGGGCCATGGTGCAGCTCCGCCACGACGTGCTCGGCCTCGACGCCGCCATCCTCTCGCCGCCGGCCGTGTGGGAGGCCTCGGGCCACCTGTCGAACTTCACCGACCCGCTGGTGGACTGCAAGGTCTGCAACGAGCGCTTCCGCCTCGACAAGCTCGACGACGTCCACACCTGCCCCAACTGCGACGCCAAGGAGTCCTTCACCGAGGCCCGCAACTTCAACCTGATGTTCAAGACCCACGCCGGCCCCGTGGAGGGCTCCGGCCACGACGTGTACCTGCGCCCGGAGACGGCGCAGGGCATGTTCACCAACTTCCTCAACGTGTTGCAGACGAGCCGCAAGAAGCCGCCGTTCGGCATCGCCCAGATCGGCAAGTCGTTCCGCAACGAGATCACGCCCGGCAACTTCGTGTTCCGCACCCGTGAGTTCGAGCAGATGGAGATGGAGTTCTTCGT
>JBBRFU010000047.1:0-22474 GCA_038241315.1 Acidimicrobiales bacterium
GGGGCGGCGACGGCCGGGGCCGTCATCGCCGCGTCCCGGGAGCGGGTCGACGGGGTTCCCTCGGTGTCACCGTGCGCACTCGTGCCCTCCCTGGTGAAGCGTCGTCGCGGTGGCCGTCCCCTGCCCCCGCACCCCTCGTCGCCCGATCCGATAGGTCTATCGGGTCAACGCCGCGGACTGTAACGTGCGTCACAGGAGCCGGCAACCGGAACCACCCGAGGAGCGGACCCATGGCACGAGAGGACCCCGCCGGCGCCCGCGACGGCGCGCCGCTGGGCACCCGCGACCGGCTGATCCGGGCGGCCATCGACATCGCCAACACCGACGGCGTGGCCGCCATCACCACGGTGAACGTGACCCGCCGGGCGGGGATCGCCCAGTCGAGCTACTACACGCACTTCAAGAGCCTCGACGAGCTCCTCGAGGCCGTCGGCCGCATCGGCGCCGACCACAGCCGCCGGGCCAACCGCGACGCCCGCCTCCGGTTCCGCGACGACCCGGGGGACCCGCAGCGCCAGCGAGACCTCTACCGCGTGCCGCTGGAGGACATCCGCGCCCACCCCGAGCTGTTCCGCCTCCAGCTACGGGCCCGCACCGAGCCGCCCACCACCCCGCTCGGCCGCGCGGGCCGCGAGGCGCTCGAGGCCAACCGCCGCACCCTCGCCGACGACCTCCTCGCCCGCGGCGCCCCCGCCGAGCCCGAGGCGGTGCGGCTGCGCTACGAGATGCTGGCCGACTGCCTCACCGCCATGGTGGAGCAGCTGGGCATCGGCAGCATCGAGGGCCGCTACCCCGACGACGAGGAGCTGGTGGACCTCCTGGTGCTCCTGGCCCGAGGCAACCGCGACCTCGGACGCTGGCTCGACTGGCACGGCGACTCCCCCACCGCCCGCACGCCCACCTCCTAGTGCTCCCCCCGGGCGTCACGAGCCTCGTTGACAAGACTTAGCGATGGTGTTAAATAACCGTTCTGTGAAGTGTCTGACCGAGCGAGCGCAACCATGACCGTGACGGCCCCCGACCGGTTCGATGTCGTCTTCGCCGCGTTGTCGGACCCCACCCGGCGTTCGATCGTGCGTCGGCTGGCCGACGGTGAGGCAACGGTGCTCGAACTGGCCGAACCCTTCCCGATCAGCCTTCCGGCCATCTCCCGACATCTGCGGGTCCTCGAGGAGGCCGGCCTGATCAGTCGCAGCCGGGATGGGCAACGTCGGCCCTGTCAGCTCCGGCCCGAGCCCTTGGACGAGATCGCCGCGTGGGCCGAGCACACCCGGGCGGCATGGGAGCACCGACTCGACCGCCTCGACGCGCACCTCCGGCGCGCGTCGGACCAGACCACCTCCCCACCGACCCAGGAGAAGCCATGACCAGCACCCCGTCCATCACCGACCCGACGACGTGGGCGCTCGATCGTGAGATCGTCCTCGTTCGGGTCCTCGACGCCGACCCCGACGCGGTGTTCGCCGCCTGGACCGATGCCGACGCCTTCTGCCAGTGGTTCGGCCCCGATGGCTTCACCTGCGTCGTGCACGAGATGGACGTGCGCCCGGGGGGCCGAGCGCGCTTCGACATGACGTCGGGAGACGGCACCCTGTTCACGAACCGGTTCGACTACCTCGAGGTCGTCCCGGGCCAGCGGCTCGTGATGGACCACGGCCCCGACGCCGACGACGACCCGACCCGCTTCCGCGTGACGGTGACCCTCGACGAACAGGGAGACGGGAAGACGGTGCTGACGCTGCGACAGCTCCACCCGACCGTCGAGCAGCGCGCCGCAGGCATCGGCTTCGGCGCCGTCGAGCTGGGCCTCCAGACGATGCAGAAGCTCGCTCGCCACCTCGGCGTCGCCTGAACCGTCGTGGCCCGTCAGGCTCGGACCTCGTCTCGGGCGATGGCCGACGCGACGCGTCGCTACACCGACGACGTGCCCAGCGACATCGAGGGCCGGGTTCGCGAGCTGTGCCTCGGGCTGCCCGAGGCTTACGAGGAGCGGGCCTGGGTGGGGTCTCGGTGGCTGGTCCGCAAGCGGACGTTCGCCCACGTCCTCGGCCTCGTCGTCGACGACGCGGGCCCGCTGGTCGTGGTGACGTTCCGCTCCCAGGGTGAGGAGCTGGAGGTGCTCCGCCGTGCCGGCCATCCGTACGTGGTCCTCGGGTGGGGCCGTGACGCCCTCGGGATGGTGCTCGACGCCGACACGGACTGGGGCGAGGTGCGCGAGATCGTGACCGACAGCTTCTGCGTCCGGGCGCCGAAGAAGCTGGTCGCCCTCGTCGATCGCCCCGACGACGGGGCCGGCCTCCACCCCGAGGCCCATCGCCCCTGACGCCGGGCGGGAACGGCGGTCGGACCCGGCCGCGGTGCGCGACCTGAAGGCCGCCGCCGAGAGGGACCTGTTGATCGGTGGCCCGAACCTCGCCGCCCAGGCGCTGGCCGCCGGGTTGGCCGACGAGCTGGCCCTGTTCGTCTGGCCGATCCTCCTCGGCGGGCGCAGACCCGCGCTGCAGGCCGACACGCGAGCCGACCTCGGACTCCTCGACGAGCACCCGCCGAGCAGATGTCGGGTGGCGCCGCGCTAGGCGGGGTTGTCCTGGTCGAGGCGGTCGGCGGGCGACTGGCCCGAGTCGGTGGCGTCGTAGGTCCAGTCGGGCTGCTTGTCGCGGTGACGCTCGTCGTAGACCGGCTCGAGCCCCTCGGCGCCCTCCATAAAGCCCTCCAGCTCGGCCACGAGGTACGGCTCGCTGGCGTCGACCAGGCCACCGGCGTGCGCGGCGAACGCCTCGGGGAAGTGCTCGAGCAGGCTGCCCACCACCCGTTGGTGCTGGGTGGCCAGGAAGCAGCGAGCCCCTTCGTCGATCGTCCGCAGGTGGTCGCCCACCGCTTCGAGGTCGCGCTCGTCGGGCGCGCTGCGCCGCAGCCGGTCGAGCGCCACCGAGACGGCTCGGCCGTCCTGCTTGCAGGGGGTGCACTGCCCGCACGACTCCACCGCCAGGAAGCGGGACACGCCGTGGGCCACCGCCACCGGGTCCACGCTCGCGTCGAAGACGATGAACCCGCACGACCCGAGGCCGCTGCCCGCCGCCTCCATCGCCTCGTAGGTCAGGGGGGTGTCGAGCAGCGAGCCGGGGAGCAGCGCGTTCGAGACCCCGGACAGCACGGCGGTCACCTCGCCCGACACCGGGCGTCCGCCGACCTCCTCGATGAGGGCGCGCAGCGGGGTGCCCATCGCCACCTCCGCCACCCCACACCGCTCCAGGTGGCCGGTCACGGTGCACACCACGGTGCCGGGTGACCCCTCGGTGCCGAGCTCCCGGAACCACTCGGGCCCGTTGGCCACGATGAGCGCCACGTTGGCGAGCGTCTCCACGTTGTTGATCAACGCGGGCGACGAGGCGCTGCCGCTGCCGGTCAGCTCGGCGCCGGCCGGCTGGGCCGAGTCGTCGACGCCCTCGTCGACCCCGCGCCGCCACGGTGGGGCGATCCGGGGGAAGGGCAGGCGACCCTCCACCACCTCCAGCAGCGCGGTCTCCTCGCCGAAGAGGTACTCCTCGGGCCCCTCCACCACGTCGATCGAGGTGCCGGGTGCCCACCCGGCGGCCGCGAGCTCGTCGGCCGCGGCGCGCAGCCGGGCCACCTCGGCGGTGAAGCGGGCCTTGGTGGCCACCACCACGGCGTCGGCGCCCACCACGAGGGCCGCGATGAGCGCCCCCTCCAGCACCCGGTACGGGTTGGCGGCGAGGATGGCCCGGTCCTTGTAGGAGCCGGGCTCCCCCTCCGCGGCGTTGACCACCACGGTCGGGGGCAGCGTGGCCGATCGGTGCTCCAGCACGCTGCGCCACTTGGTGGCGGTGGGGAACCCGGCGCCGCCCCGGCCGCGCAGGCCAGAGGCCGCCACCACGGCCAGCACGGCGTCGGCCCCGCCCTCCGCCGCGGCGCGGAGGCCGAGCCCCCCGCCGGCCGCCTCGTAGGCGGCCAGGTCGGGAACGGGGTGGGCATCGAGGACACGGTTGACGGGGGCCATCCCCGTCCCCTACCCGGGCCTCCCGACGGCACCCTCCGCGCGCCCGGCCCGGCGTGGCGGCGGTCGATGTTGCCCCCGTGTGAACGCTCGTCGATGAGGGCGTCCGAGGCCACCAGACCCCAATACCGTGCGCCCATGAGCACCGACACCGCCGCCCCGATCGACCTGCCCGCCTTCCTCGCCGGCCTCCCGAAGTGCGAGCTGCACGTCCACCTCGAGGGCACCCTGTCGCCCGAGCTCAAGCTGCAGCTGGCCGAGCGCAACGGCATCGCCCTGGGCCAGACCACCGTGGCCGAGGTGGAGGCCACGTACCGGTTCGACTCCCTCGCCAGCTTCCTGGCCGTCTACTACCCGGCCATGGGCGTGCTGGTGACGGCGGACGACTTCCGTGACCTGGCCTACGCCTACCTCACCAAGGCGGCCTCGCAGGGCGTCCGCCACGTGGAGATGTTCTTCGACCCGCAGGCCCACACCGGCCGCGGCGTCTCCTTCGCCACCGTGGTCCAGGGCTACCGGCAGGCCATCGTGGCGGCGAGGGCGGAGCTCGACATCTCGGCCGAGCTGATCCTGTGCTTCCTGCGCGACCTCTCGGCGGAGTTCGCCATGGCCACCCTGCTGGAGTCGCTCCCGTACCGCGACTGGATCATCGGTGTCGGCCTCGACTCCGACGAGCGCGGCAACCCGCCGGCCAAGTTCGCCGCGGTGTTCGCCCGGGCCCGCCAGGAGGGCTACCTGCTGACCATGCACTGCGACATCGACCAGGACGACAGCATCGAGCACATCCGCCAGGCCGTGGAGGACATCGGCGTGGACCGCATCGACCACGGCACCAACATCGTGGAGTCGCCCGAGCTGGTGGCCGAGGTCAAGCGGCGCGGCCTCGGCCTCACCTGCTGCCCCGTGTCCAACCGCTTCGTCACCGCCGACATGAAGGCCGCCGAGATCGCCTCGCTCCTCCGCGACGGGGTGCGGGTCACGGTGAACTCCGACGACCCTGCGTACTTCGGCGGCTACCTGACCGAGAACTACGCCGCCCTCGCCGACGCGGCCGAGCTCACCGCCGCCGAGCTGCTCCTCCTGGCCCGGAACGCGTTCGACGTGGCGTGGCTCCCCGCCCGGGCCCGCGACGGCTACCTCGCCGAGCTCGACGCCCACGCCGCCCGCCACGGCCTGACCTGATCGCGCCGCCTCCCGTCGGACCGAGCGGCCCGGGGGTAGGGCGGGCGTGTCGCGCCCGCTGCCGAGGACCCCCTGATGCGCGATCCGCCCGAGACCGACCCGCTACCAGGGGCGCTACATCGGGCGACGGCTCTGGCGGGTCGCCGAGCGCCTGGGCTCCTGGGCCGACGAGGGCACCGACGCCTACGCCTACTGTCAACAACGACATCGGGGCCCACGCCTGGCACGACGCCCGCTGGCTGGCCACCCGCGTCGCCGACCGGCCGAAGGGGCGGCGCCCTCGCCCTCGGGGTAGGGCGGGGCCGTGAGCGACATCGAGACCCCCTTCGCCGTGTTCGACGACCCGCGCGGCGAGGACTTCAGCCTGGGCGTCGAGGAGGAGTACTTCCTCGTCGATGCCGAGAGCCGAGAGCTCTGCGTCGACGCCGAGGCCGTGCTGGCCGAGGCCCGGACGCCGGCGGGGGCGGTCATCGACCACGAGCTCAAGCGGTCGCAGGTGGAGGCAGGCACCGCGGTGTGCGCCGACCTGGCCTCCCTGCGCGCCTCGGTGGTCGCGCTGCGGCGCTCCCTCTCGGAGGCCGCGTCGTCGGTCGGGGCCCGGCTGCTGGCGTCGGGCACCCACCCCTTCGCCCGGTGGGCCGAGGACGGCGGGGTCACCGACGAGGCCGCCTACATCCAGCTCGACGAGACGTACGGCCTCCTCACCGTCGAGCAGGCCGTCTGCGGGTGCCACATCCACGTCGGGGTGCGGGACCCGGAGCTGACGATCGCGGTGATGAACCGGGTGCGGCCCTGGATCCCGGTCCTGGTGGCGCTCACCGCCAACTCGCCGTTCTGGATGGGCCACGACAGCCGGTACGCCAGCTTCCGGACCGAGGTCTTCCACCGGTGGCCCACCGCCGGCATCCCGGAGCACTTCGCCGACCGAGCGGCCTACGACGAGCTGGTGGGCCAGCTGCACGCCACGGAGTCGATCGACGCCCCGGCCCGCCTCTACTGGGACGTGCGCCCGTCGGCGCGCTACCCCACCCTGGAGTTCCGGGCCGCCGACGTGCTCATGACGATCGACGAGAGCGTGGCCACGGCCGCGATCGTGCGGGCCCTGGTGGAGACCTGCCACCGCGCCGCCGAGGCCGAGACGGCGTTCGTGGTGCACCGCCCGGAGCTGCTCCGCGCCGCTTTGTGGCGGGCCGCCCGGTTCGGCCTCTCCGACTCCCTGATCGACCTCGGGACGCTGACCTCGCGCCCGGCGACCGAGGTCCTCGACGCCCTGCTCGGGCTGATCCGCCCGGTGCTCGAGGAGCGGGGCGAGTGGCAGGAGGTCTCGGCCACCATGTCGTTCGTGCGGCGGGAGGGCACCGGCTCCGAGCGCCAACGTCGGGCCCGCGACGGCGACGGGCTCACCAGCGTGGTGGACCGGGTGGCGGTGGCCACCACCGCCGGGACCTGAGCGGCTCAGGGCAGACGCATCACGACGGCCGAGTCCTCCGCGCTGGCGTTGGGGCCGTAGCCCACCACGAGGACGCCACGCGCCTGGCACGACGGGCAGACGCCGGTCACCACGAGCACCATGTCGTCGGGGTCCGACGCGCCCTCGAGGCGCCGCTGGGTGAGCTCGGCCAGCTCCCCGGCGGCGAAGTCGGTGCCGCAGGCGCTGCAGGCCAGCTGCCCCGTGTCACCGCTCGGCCGGAGGTCCGCCCGGTGGCCGGTGGCGCGGAGGCCGGCCAGGATCGCCGTGAGCGTCTCGTTGTCGCTCGGGACCCCCGCGGCCCCGACGCCCTCGGTGCGCTCGGGCGACGGGCGCGGGGACGGCGCCCCTCCGTCGCTCGGCGTGGTGGATCCCTGGACCATGGCGGTCTCCTCGGTGGTCGGACGCTTGGTCCGCTACCCGTCCCGCCCCATCCGGACCAGGGCGGCCCAGGATCACCCGATGGGGTCAGCCGGCGCGGTCCAGGTGAACCCGAACACGTGCTTGGCCAGGCCGCTCATCAGCGTGGCGGCGTGGCGCTTGGCGTGGTCGGCGTGGGGCCCCGCCCAGCGGGCGTCGACCGACGCCGCCCACAGGGCGTACCACCGGTCGCTGTGCGCCGCCTCGATGGGGCGGAGGGCGTGGAGGTGGCGGTGCACCTTGGTCACGGCTCCGCCGTACCCCGCCTGCCCGAAGAGGATCCAGCACCAGTAGTCGATGAGCCGGGGGATGTGCTCGGCCCAGTCGACCTCGGCCACCTCGCCGAAGATCGGCTCGAGCAGCTCGTCGAACCCGATCTCCCGGTAGAAGGTGATCACCAGGTCGTGGACGTCGGTGGGTGTGGCCACGTCGGGCCGGACGGCCTCGGACGGCGCGTCGCGGTGGTCGGGCACCGACCCCTCCCAGCACGGCGGGTCGCCGGCCGGCTCGATGGTCCGGGCCGCCGCCACGGCGCCGCCGGGCGCCGGGGCGCTCACCGGGCGCCGGCCGGGTGGCCGGGGGCGGCGTCGACGAGGGGCAGCACCGGCTCGGGCGGCGGCGCCGATCCGACCAGCTGGTGCCGGTGGACGCGGGCGACGTCGTCGGCCAGCGCCAGCGCCCGGTCGGCGCCGGGCCCCACCCACCCCAGCTCGACGGTGTCGTGGAACAGCTGGAGCCACCGGTCGAAGTGGGCATCGGTGAACGGCGCCCGGGCGTGCACCAGGGCGTGGGCGCGGAACGGGTTCCCGACGTAGCCGTCGATGCCGAGGAGGGCGCGGCACCAGAAGGCGGTGAGCTTCGGCAGGTGCTCGGCCCACACCACCTGCGCCACGTCGTCGAAGACCGGGCCGAGCAGGTCGTCCTGGGCGACGTCCTGGTAGAAGCGCCGGACCATCTCGCCGATCTCCTCGGGCGAGTCCAGGTCTGCGGTGGGCGGGGGCCGGTGCTGCACGCCGCTCATGGGTCCTCCGTGCGGGGCCGCCGGTCGGGGCGAGGGCGGAGCCGCAGCGGTTAATCTAGCAGAGCGCAGAACTATTAGGGCTGCGCCCGAGCGCCGATGTCGGCTGTGGCGTGCCGGCGTGCGAACATGCAACGACTCCTCGAGGAAGGCAGACACCAGTCATGAAGGTATGGATCGATCAGGACCTCTGCACCGGAGACGGCCTCTGCGAGGAGATCGCCCCCGAGACCTTCTTCGGCAAGGACGACGGGCTGTTCTACGTCAAGGAGTCCGCCGAGCACTTCGGCGACGAGAAGCGCTTCGACGGCGAGGCCAACCCGGCCGGCGCCGAGGGCATGGCCCGGATCCCCGACGGCAGCATCGAGGGCGTCATCGAGGCGGCCGAGGAGTGCCCCGGCGAGTGCATCTTCATCGAGGTCGAGTGAGCCACCCGGCCCCCGGCCGGGTCCGCTAGCCCTCGGGTCGCCGCTCGCCCTCGGCCGGGCCCCCGCCGTCGGCGGGCGGGATCGGGTCGAGCGCAGCGGCGAGCACGGCCAGGACGTCGCTCCCGTAGGTGGCGAGGCCGTCGCGCCCGAACTGGAGCACCGACATCAGCAGCGAGATGACGATGATGACCGAGCCGTTGGCGATGGCCTCGGGCTCGAGGTCGGCGCGCACCGTCCCCGCGGCCTGATCCCGGCGGAGGCTCTCGGTGACCACCTTGCGCAGCTCGGTCATGGCCGGCATCTCGAGCATCCGGTGGGTGACGTGCGGCTCGAGGCCCGACAGGACCCGGCGGGCGAGCACGTGGCGCTCCACCGCCTCGAGGAGCGTGCCGATCAGCGTCTCGCGCCAGGTCCCGGGGTCGGGGCGGCCGAGCAGGCTCGACACGCCCTCGTCGATCACGCCGGCGGCGTCCTCGTCGAGCGCGGCGAGGAACAGCGCCTCCTTGTTGGGGAAGTAGGCGTAGGCCACGGTGCCCCCGACCCCCGCGTCCCGGGCGATGTCGGCCACCGAGGTGGAGCGGTACCCGTCGCGCCCGAACCGGGCGATGGCGGCGGCGAGCACCGCCTGCCGGGTCTGCAGGCCCTTGCTCGTGGCCGTGGGGGTCACCTGCGGCATGTGCCCAGCGTAACAGATTGAGTGATTGAGGAAATCACTCAACTCGTCTACGGTGGGACGCACCGATCCCCACGCCCCGCGGAGCAACCGACATGGCCCAGTCCAGCAACCCCGAGCGGAAGGTCCCCACCCGTCGGATCTCCTTCGAGGAGTCCCTCCGAGACCTGCCCAAGCACTTCTCGGCCGACGACGACCTCATCATGAGCCACGTGATCGCCTCCCTGTCCTCGGTGTTCCCCGACGGCGAGGACTTCTTCGTCCGCTCCGTCCGGGCGTACCGCGACGAGATCACCGATCCCGAGCTGAAGCGCCAGGTGGCCGGGTTCATCGGCCAGGAGGCGGTGCACGGCCGCGAGCACCGGGTGCTCAACGACCGGCTCCAGCAGCTCGGCTACCCCACCAAGCGGGTGGAGCGGTTCACCCGCTGGGGCCTGGCCCAGCGGGAGCGGGTCTTCTCGCCGACCTCGAACCTGGCCGCCACCGCGGCCCTGGAGCACTACACCGCCACCCTCGCCGAGGTGCTGCTGCGCGACCCGGAGGCCCGTCGCGTGCTGGGTCGCCAGGAGGTCCTCGACGTGCTCCTCTGGCACGCCCTCGAGGAGAACGAGCACAAGGCCGTCGCCTTCGACGTCTACAAGGCGGTCGGGGGGAGCGAGCGCACCCGGGTGGTCACCATGAACGCCATCACCGTCACCTTCATCCTGGGCATGTCGTTCCAGGCCATCGTCTCGATGCTGGGCGACCGCGACACGTACCGGCCGTCGAAGCTGCTGCCGAGCATCCGTCGGCTCCGCCGGTCGCCCTTCCTCAAGCGGGAGGTGTGGGACCAGCTCCGCGACTACAACCGCCCCGACTTCCACCCCGACGACCGCGACACCAGCGAGCTCATCGAGCGCTGGCGGACCGAGCTCTTCGGCCCCGACGGCACCCTCAACGACAAGCTCGCCACCCGCGCCGCCGCCTGATGCCCGAGCCGGTGGAGCACCTCGACGTCCTGATCGTCGGCGCCGGCCTGTCCGGCATCGCCGCCGCCCACCACGTGCAGGCGTCGTGCCCGTGGGCCGAGTACGCCGTGTTCGAGGGTCGAGATGCCATCGGCGGCACCTGGGACCTGTTCCGCTACCCCGGGGTCCGCTCGGACTCCGACATGCACACGCTGGGGTACTCGTTCCGACCGTGGACGGGCGAGACCTCCATCGCCGACGGCGGCGCGATCCTCCAGTACATCCGCGACACCGCCGCGGAGACGGGGATCGACCAGCGCATCCGGTTCGGCCACCGGGTGCTGCGGGCCGACTGGTCCAGCGAGGACGCCCGCTGGGCGGTCACGGCCCAGCGCACCGACACCGACGAGCTCGTGGAGCTCACCTGCAGCTTCGTGTTCTCGTGCAGCGGCTACTACCGCTACGACCACGGCTACCTCCCCGACTTCGCCGGCATGGACCGCTTCACCGGCACGATCGTCCACCCCCAGGGCTGGGCCGAGGACCTCGACGTCACCGGCAAGCGGGTGGTGGTGATCGGCAGCGGCGCCACCGCCGTCACGCTCGTGCCGTCCCTCGCCCGCACGGCCGCCCACGTCACCATGCTCCAGCGGTCCCCCACCTACATCGCGTCGGTGCCGCCGGCGAGCCCGGTGGCCGCCGCGGTCCGCCGCGTCGTCCCGTCGAGGTACGCCGGCGACGTCACCCGGTGGGCCCACGCCCTCGGCACGCAGGCCACCTACGCGGTCAGCCGGCGCCGGCCCGACCTCGTCCGGCGGGCGCTGCGCAAGGGCCTCGAGCGCCAGCTCCCGGCGGGCTACGACATCGACACCCACTTCACGCCCACCTACGACCCGTGGGACCAGCGCCTCTGCGTGGTGCCCGACGGCGACCTCTTCGTGGCCATCTCCGACGGCACCGCGTCGGTGGTCACCGACCACATCGACACCTTCACCGAGACCGGGCTCCGCCTCACCTCCGGCGCCGAGCTGGAGGCCGACGTGATCGTCACCGCCACCGGCCTCGAGCTCCTGTTCCTCGGCGGGATCGCCCTGACCGTCGACGGCGAGCCGGTCGACGTGTCCGAGCGGCTCACCTACAAGGGGATGATGCTCGAGGGGGTGCCGAACCTGGCGGTGGCCGTCGGGTACACCAACGCCTCGTGGACGCTGAAGGCCGAGCTCACCTGCGGCTACGTCTGCCGCCTGCTGAACCACCTCCGCGCCACCGGGCTCCGCCAGTGCACGCCCGTGAACCCCGACACCGAGCTGGCGCCCGCGCCCCTGCTCGACCTCACCTCGGGCTACGTGCAGCGGGCGGCCGCCACCTTCCCCAAGCAGGGCAGCCGGTTCCCCTGGCAGGTGCACCAGAGCTACCTGCGCGACCATCGCATCATGAAGCGAGGCCCCGTGGTCGACGACGTGATGGTCTTCTCCAACCCGGCACCCGACGGCGCGCCGCCGGTGGCGGCGGCCCCACCCGCCTCCCGTTCCACCCGCCGTCGGCGACGGGGCGGGCCCGACCACTTCCAGGGTCAGGTGGCGGCCATCACCGGCGCCGCCTCGGGCATCGGCCGGGCCCTCGCCGAGGAGCTGGCGCGGCGGGGCGCCCACCTGGCGCTGAGCGACGTCGACGAGGAGGGCCTCGCCGAGACGGTCGCCCGCTGCGAGGGCCGCGGCACCAAGGTCACGTCCGAACGGGTCGACGTGGCCGATGCCGAGGCCGTTTCGGCCTGGGCCGACCGCGTGGTCGCCGACCACGGCGCGGTCCACCTGGTGGTGAACAACGCCGGCGTGGCCCTGGGCGCCACCGTCGGGGCCCAGACCCACGAGGACCTCGAGTGGCTGCTCGGCGTCAACTTCTGGGGCGTCGTCCACGGCACCAAGGCGTTCCTCCCCCACCTCGAGGCCGCCGGGCACGGCCACGTGGTGAACATCTCGAGCGTGTTCGGCCTCATCAGCGTCCCGGGCCAGTCCGCCTACAACGCCGCCAAGTTCGCGGTGCGGGGCTACACCGACGCCCTCCGCATGGAGCTCGAGATCCAGCGCTCGGGCGTGTCGGCCACCACCGTCCACCCGGGGGGCATCCGCACCAACATCGCCCGCAACGCCCGGGTGCACGAGAGCGCCGCCACCCTGGGGCCCATCGAGGACGACCTCGGCGCCCGTTTCGACCAGGTGGCCATGACCACCCCGGAGCGGGCCGCTCGCCAGATCCTGACCGGCGTCGAGCGGAACCGCCGCCGGATCCTCGTGGGCCCCGACGCCGTGGCCCTCGACCTCGTGTCGCGCCTGCCCGCCGGCCTCTACCAGCGGGTCCTCGTGGCCGGCGCCCGCCGCCACCTGCGCTGACCCCGCCCGGCCACCCGGGCCGGACCCCGAGGGGGTGGGGCTGGCCCCACCACGGATACACCGGCTACTCCTCTGTCGCCCGGGCGCCCGCGTCCGTACGTTCAGGTGGTGGAACCGCAGCGCACCCTCGCCCCCGGCCTCGCCGGCGCCCTCGACCCCCGACCGGGGGGCTGAGCGGTGGACGCCGGCCTGGCCGCGCTCGGCGACCTGTCGGGTTGGGTCTACCTCGTCATCTTCGTGGTGGTGGCCCTCGATGCCGTGGTCCCGGTGGCCCCGAGCGAGGGCGTGGTCATCACCGGTGCGGTCCTGGCCGCCCAGGGCGAGCTGGCGCTGCCGTTGGTGGTGCTGGTGGGCGCGGCCGGCGCGCTGGGCGGGGACCTCGCCTCCTTCGCCATCGGCCGCCACGTCGCCCGCCGCCGGACCGGCCCGTCGGCCCGATCCCGAGTCGGCCGGGCCATGGCCTGGGCCCAGGACCTGCTCGACGCCCACGGCCCGGGGACCCTCGTGGTGGCCCGCTTCGTGCCCGGCGGGCGCACCGCCACCACCTTCACGGCCGGCTTCGTGGGCATGGACCCGGGCCGCTACACGGCGGGCGTCGCCACCGGGGCCGTGCTCTGGGCCACCCTCGCCGGCGCCGTCGGCCACCTCGGCGGCACCGTGTTCGAGCCCAACCCCCTGCTGGGCCTGGCCGTGGGGCTCGGCGCAGGCACGGCGGTCGGCGTGGGCATCGAGGTGGCCCGGTCCCGGGTGGCTCGCCGACGGGTCACCCCGCCGATCCACGCGGCGCGATCGCCACGACGGCCGGCGGTGGCCACCTGCGAGTAGGGGTCCACCGCGTCCTGCGGCCGAGCCCTGCCGCCGCCTCGTTTGTGGGCAGAGAAGGAGGGAAGCGTCCTAGCATCACGTGGATGGGGCCGGTCAGGCCCGACGAGGAGCAGAGGTTGGACGCACCCCGCAGCGACGCCGAGGCCGACCGGCCCCGGCCCGCTCGCCGCCGCCAGGACCGGGCGCCGATCGGCGCCGACCGGCTGACGAGCGACGGCGACGGTGCCGACGGGGATGGCGCCGTCGGGGACGGCGACCCCCCGGTCATCGACTTCCAGGCGCTCGTGGAGGGGGTCACCGACGTGGTGCAGCTCCTGGACGGCTCCGGGGTCACCCAGTACGTCACGCCGTCGGCGGCCGCCATGTTCGACTGCCCCCCGTCGCAGCTGGTGGGCCGCGACTTCCCGCGCCTCGTGTACGCCGCCGACCGGGTGGTGGTGGCGTCCGCGATCGAGCGGGCCGTCCACGGCCCCGCCGACTCCCTGACCGAGGTGGAGTTCCGCCTCCGCCGCCGCGACGGTGAGCTCCGTTGGATCCAGGGATACCTCCTCAACCGGCTCGACGCGCCGCGCGTCGGTGCCGTGGTGGCCCAGTGGCGCGACGTCACGGTCACCAACGAGGCGCGGTCCCAGCTCCGCCACGCCGCCACCCACGACCCCCTCACCGACCTCGCCAACCGCGTGCTGCTCACCGACCACGTCGAGCTCGCCCTCGCCGCCGCCGCCCGCCACCCCGGCACCGTGGCGGCGATGCTCCTCTGCGACCTCGACGAGTTCAAGGCGGTCAACGACACGCTCGGCCACGCGGCCGGCGACGACATCCTCCGTCAGGTGGCCGAACGGCTCCGTCTCTCGGTGCGCCCCCTCGACACCGTCGCCCGGCTCGGCGGCGACGAGTTCGCCATCCTCTGCCCCGACATCAACGACCCGCTCGCCGTGGCCGGCATCGCCCGGCGCGTCCAGGAGGCGGTCAGCGCCCCGTACCCCGTCGACGGGCAGGCCACCGAGGTGCGCATCAGCGCGTCGGTGGGCGTCGGCATCACCCGCCCGGGCAGCACCCCGGTGGACCTGCTTCGCGACGCCGACGCCGCGCTGTACGAAGCGAAGCGCCACGGGCGCAACCGCGTGGAGGTGTTCGACGACCTGCTCAGCGAGGCCATCGCCGATCGACAGCGGCTCCAGATCGAGCTGCGGCGCGACATCGAGTCGGGCAACCTCGAGCTCCGCTTCCAGCCGCTCCGTTCGGTGTCGGAGGACCGGGTCGTGGGCGTGGAGGCCCTGGTCCGGTGGCCCCACGCGAAGCGTGGGCTCCTCGGCCCCGACGCGTTCCTGCCCCTGGCCGAGGACACGGGGCTCATCGTGCCCCTGGGCCAGTGGGTCCTCGATGCCGCCCTCGCCCAGGCGGCCCGGTGGCAGCAGGACGACCGCGGCCTCCGCGTCAGCGTCAACGTGTCGCCCCGCGAGCTCAAGCAGCAATCGTTCGTGGGCGGGGTGGCCGAGCTGCTCCACCGCCACGACGTCGACCCGTCCAGCATCTGCATCGAGGTCACCGAGGTCGCCGCGGTGGAGGACCTCGACGCCACCTCCGCCACCCTCGCCCGCCTCCGCTCCCTCGGCATCCACGTCTCGCTGGACGACTTCGGCACCGGGTACTCCTCGCTGACCTGGCTCCAGCAGCTCCCCGTCGACACGCTCAAGCTCGACCGCACGTTCGTCCGAGGCCTGGTCGACCACCCCGCCAGCGACCAGATCGTGGCCGCCCTCCTCGCCCTCGCCCGGGCCCTCGGGCTCGAGACGGTCGGCGAGGGCGTCGAGACCCAGGGTCAGCTCGACCGCCTCGTGGAGCTGGGCTGCGACGAGGTGCAGGGGTTCCTCATCGGTCGCCCGGTGCCCGCGGACCAGATCTGAGCCGGCCGCTCGGGCCCCCGGATCGGTCGCCCCTGGGCCTCGGATCGCCCGATCGGCGAACCCACCCGTTCAGGCGATCGTGGGATCAGGGTCACGGACGGTGGGCAGGAAGGGGCTGACCGGCGCTGGGGCCGGTTCCCGACCAGGAGGTCCACCGATGGCGCGACAACGACCGGGGCACACCCACCTCGAGACCGCACGGGAGGCCGGGCTCTCCCGGTTCTCCCTCGTCAGCATCCTCGCCGGGCTGGTGACGGCGTACGGCACCTTCGCGGTGTTCGCGGCCATCGCCGGGGCCATCGCCGAGGCCGCCGATGCCGACACCGAGTTCCGGACCAACGACTGGACGGGCAGCGGCGCCGTCGCCGCCCTCATCAGCGCGGCGGTCCTCCTGCTCGCCTACCTCTTCGGCGGCTACGTGGCCGGACGGATGGCCCGTCGGGCCGGGTTGCTCCACGGCGTGCTCGTGGCCGTCACCAGCCTGGTGGTGGGCGCGGTGGTGGGTGGCGTCGTGGGCGCCCTCGCCGACAGCGCCGAGGTGGAGCGCAACCTCCGCAGCATCGGCGTGCCCACCGACACCGACCAGCTCACCGGCGTGGCCGTGGCGTCGGTGATCGTGTCGCTCGTGGCCATGCTCGCCGGCGGTGCGCTCGGCGGCCTGCTGGGCGAGCGCTGGCACACCAAGCTGGCCGCCCGCGCCGATGACGATGCCTACGGCCCGGCCGCGGAGGCCCGGGCTCGCGCCGAGCGCGAGGACGAGGATCACGACCGGCGGATCGACGCCGATCCGGTGGCGCACGACGCCCGCCACGACGGTCTCGTCGGTCACGACGGGCACGCCGACCGCGGAACCGACCTCGCCCGCGACCGCGACCGCGACCGCGACCGACAGGACGCCCGCCGCGACGAGCAGATCGACCTGCGGGAGACGAACCGTGCCGACCGGGCCGACCGTGACCCCGGCGAGGCCCGCGACGAGCCCCGCTACACCGCCGAGGAGTGGCGGCGGATGGCCGCCGAACGGCAGTCGCCCACCCGCTGAGGCCCCCGGAGGCGCCGCACCAGCCGGTGCGGCGCCTCCGTCGCGCCCGGCCCGGGTCCCGCCTGGCCGAGCTGGGGCGGCGCGATCAGGACGTCCGCACCTTCACCAGCCGACCAGCGCCGAACACGCCGTCGGTCACGTGGACGGTGCCTCGCTCGACGATCACGCCGCCCGGCTGCGACAGCTGTCCGGCCGCCAGCTCCCGCCGGGCGCCCTTGCCCCGGATCTCGAGCAGCACGGCCGGCGGGAAGACCCCCGTCTCGAAGCCCTCCTCGAAGGCCAGGGTGCCGCCGGCCGCCAGCTCGTAGACGTAGGTGGTGCCGGTCTTCGGGTCCACCGCCAGGTCCTGGATGGCGGTCAGGTCGTCGTGCACGATCCGGCACGCCTTCGTGGGCGCCGCCGGCGAGCAGGTGACGTCCTTCGCGTCGAGGGCGAGCTTGTAGACGTTCGACGAGCCCGGCCGGAACGGGAAGCCCTTCAGCTCCCCGACGTAGATGGCGTGCTTGGTCACGGCGATCGACGTCGGCACGGACTCGGCGGGCAGCGCCGGTGGGCCCTCGAAGTCGGGGATGTGGTCGGTGGCGATCAGCTCCCGCTGGAACCGGGCCACCGTGTGGATGCTCCCGTCGGTGCCCACGCGGAGCACGTCGTTCCCTGCGGCATCGGCCACCAGCACGGCGCCGTCGGGCAGCGCCGCCAGGCCGTACGGGTTGCTCTCGGTGGGGTTGCCCTCGTTGTCGTCCAGGTCCGGGTCGGTGGCCTGGTAGGCCGGGATGTCGGCCACGTGGGTCCAGGTGGGGTAGTGCGTCGACCGGTAGAGCTGCCCGGTGCCCGACTCGAGGCCCCACAGCGAGTGGTCCGCCCCCAACACCACGTCCACCAGGCTCGACGCATCGGTCAGGGGGAGGGTCTCACCGGGCCGGATGCTGAGCAGCACCGGCCCGGGCGGGCCGAAGGCCCCCTGGGCGATGATCGGCGCCGGTCCCGGATAGGCCGTGAGCCCCTTCGGGGAGCTCAGGCCCTCCTGGATCACCTGCACCGTCGGCGGCTTCGGCGGCCGTCCCTCGGCCGAGACCGGCGTCGGTGCGGCCAGTCCGCCCACCAGGGCCCCGACCGTGATCAGTCCGACGCCGACCCGGCGCGCGGCGCGGCTTCGCGTGTTCGACATGTCCCGCTCCCTTGTCCCGTGGCCCCTCCCGCGGGACCCGTCGCTCCGTCATACCGCTCGTTGCGACCGATGGCAACCACCTCTCGGGACCCCGCCGCGAGCGGCGGTCGGGGCACCACCATCAGTGCTCGTCGACCGGGAGACCGAGGGCCCGGCGCCCGGCGTGGACCACCGTCTCCTCCGGCGTGAGCGGGTGGAACGCCGCGCCGCGGAGGTCGCGGGCGGCCCGCTCGACCACCGAGCCCCGGGCGAACGCGGCCCCCCCGACCACCTCCATCGCGAGGGCGCCGACCTCGGCGCCGGCCAGGGCGACCTCGCGCTTGGCGGCCATGGCCGCGGCGAAGCGCTCCACCGAGGGATCGGGGTCGTCGCCGATCTCGGCGAGCGCCCCGTCGAGCGCCCACGCCGCCACCCGGAGCCGGTGGGCCATGACGCCGACCTGCCGCTGGACCAGCACGTCCTCGGCGCGGCTCGCGACCGCCGCCACCGCCGCCGCGTGGGCCCCCTCGGCCACCCCGAGGTAGACCGCCGCGATGATGGGCATGGCGATGCTGCAGATCACCTGGAGCGGCGGATCGATCACGCCGTGCGGGCGGTCGGCCAGCACGCGCTCGTCGGGCACGAACACCTCGTCGAGCACGACGGTGTCGCTGCCGGTGCCCCGCATGCCGTGGGCGTCCCAGTCGTCGAGCACCTGCACGCCCTCGCTGGCGAACGGCACCGCCAGGTTGAGGACGCGACGGCCCTGCTCCGGGTCGTCGAAGGCGAACATGGTGGACATCACCGTCCCGACCGGCGCCAGGCTGGCGAAGGCCTTCCGGCCCGACACCCGGTAGCCGCCCTCCACCCGGGTGGCCTCGCCGTGCGGGCGGGTGAAGTCGCCCCCGCCCGTGGAGACCAGGACGATCCCCTCCTCGGCCACCCGGCGCAGGGTGGCCTCCGCGCCCGACAGGCCCCGCCGGTAGCGCCACGCCGTGAAGCACACCACGTGCTGGTGCATGGCCGTGGCCAGGGCGGTGGACCCGTCGAACCGGGCCAGCACCCGCTGCGCTAGCGCCACCTGGCGGACGGTTGCCCCCATCCCCCCGAGCTCGACGGGGACGGCCAGGGCGAGCAGGCCCTCCGCCCGGAGGCGGGCCACGCCCTCGCGCACGAAGGAGCCCTCGGCGTCGTGGCGGGCGGCGTGGGCGGCGAGCTCCTCGCCGACGGCGGAGACCCGCCGGACCAGCTCCTCGTCGCTCTCGATCTGGGTGTGGTTCATCGTGGAGGTCGTCATGGATCGAACGTACGACGGGCCCGATGCCGGCCCTAGTCCTCGATCTGGACCTCGCCGGTACGGATTCTGGACTACCCAGGTGAGCCGACCGGCGCGACGATGCCGGCATGCCCGACTACGGCCGCTTCTGCCCCGTCTCGCTCGCGAGCGACGTCCTCGCCGACCGGTGGACGCCGCTCATCATCCGCGAGCTGATCCTCGGCAACACCCGCTTCAACGACATCGCCCGCGGCCTGCCCGCCATCTCCCGCACCCTCCTCACCCAGCGCCTGCGGCACCTCGAGCGCAAGGGCGTGGTGGAGCTCTGGCCGTCGCCGACGGGTCGCGGCAACGAGTACCACCTCACGCCGGCCGGCCGAGACCTCGAGGCCGTCGTGGGCGCCCTCGGCCGGTGGGCCGTCGAGTGGCTCTTCGACGACCTCGACCCCCACGAGGTCGACCCCGTCACGCTCACCTGGTGGATGCACCGTCGCATCGACGACGCCCGCCTCCCGCCGGTGCGGGTGGTCGTCGAGTTCGCCTACACCGCCCCCGAGCCCCAGGTGCTGTGGATGGTGCTCGACCGGGGCGAGGCGTCGGTCTGCGTGCAGCACCCCGGCTTCGACACCGACCTCCTGGTGACCACCACCACCCCGGTCCTCGCCGAGGTCTTCCAGGGCTACCGCACGTGGAGCCACGCCCTCTCCCGGGGCGCGGCGCGCATCGACGGGACGCCCGCGCTGGTGAAGGCCTTCCCCCAGTGGTTCGTGTGGAGCCCCTTCGCCGAGGCCACCCGGGAGCGCCAGGCGCGAGCCGCGCCCGCTCCCCTGACGCCCGCCTGATCCGGCCCGGCGCCGCCGGCCGGGCCATGGGTACGCTGGTTCGCAACTCCCTGATCAGGAGGCAGCGGGATGACGGACAGCGGACCTCCGGTCATGCTCCTGGCCACCACCGACGAAGCCTCTCGCGAGATCTTGGATCGCGAGCTGCGCCGTCGCTACGCCAGCGACTACGAGGTCGTCACCACGGCGAGCTACGACCACGCGCGGGCGATCCTCGACGGGCTGCGGCGCTGGGAGCGGGACGTGGCGATGATCCTCGGCTGCTACACGCCCCAGGACCGAGACGGCCTCACCTTCCTGCGGCGCGCCCGACGGGTCCACCCGTCGGCCAAGCGCGCCGTGGTGGTGTCGTGGGGCGACTTCCCGAGCGCCGACGCCGTGTTCCGCACCATCGCCGAGGGCCACGCCGAGCTGCAGCTGGTGCGACCGGAGCGGGCGCGCGACGAGGAGTTCCACGGCGCCATCACCGACGCGCTCGATGACTGGCACCTGGCTCGCGGCACCGGCTTCGAGGCGGTGCGGATCATCGGCCGCACCGACGAGCGGACCCACACGCTGCGCGACGCCTTCAGCCGGAACCACATCCCCATCGGCTACTACCCGGCCGACTCCGACGAGGGACGGCGGATGCTGGCCGGGCTCGACCTCGTCGACCCGGCCCTGCCGGTGGTCGTGCTGGAGTTCACCGCCCCGCCCACCACCCTCGTCGACCCGACCGACATCGAGATCGCCGATGCGTTCGGCCTCATGGACCCGCCGTCGGCCGACACCACCTACGACGTCGTCATCATCGGCGCCGGCCCCGCCGGGTTGGCCGCCGCCGTGTACGCCGCCTCCGAGGGCCTGTCCACGCTGGTGGTGGAGCGGCAGGCCGTCGGCGGGCAGGCGGGCACCAGCTCGCTCATCCGCAACTACCCGGGCTTCTCCCGGGGCATCAGCGGGGCCCACCTCGCGTTCCGCTCGTTCCAGCAGGCGTGGTCGTTCGGGGCCGAGTTCGTGTTCATGCGGGAGGCGGCGCGCCTCGAGGCGGGCGAGGCCGAGCACCGCGTGTGGCTGTCCGACGGCAGCGCGGTCCGGGGCCGCTCGGTGGTCATCGCCACCGGCGTCGACTACCGACGGCTCGGCCACGACGAGCTGGAGGAGCTGGTCGGGCGCGGCGTCTACTACGGCGCGGCGGTCGCCGAGGCTCCGGCGATGGCCGGGTCGCCGGTGTTCGTGGTGGGCGGCGGCAACTCCGCGGGCCAGGCCGCGCTGCACCTGGCCAAGTTCGCGAGCCACGTGACGCTGCTGGTGCGGGCCGAGGGCCTCGCCGCCAGCATGTCGGACTACCTCATCGAACAGCTCCGGAGCACCCGCAACGTCGACATCCGCTACCGGGCCGCCATCGCCGGCGGCACCGCGGTCGACCACTGCCTCGCCACGCTCGACGTGCGCGACCTCACCGACGACCACGTCGAGGTGTGCCCCGCGAAGGGCCTGTTCGTCCTGATCGGCTCCACGCCGCACACCGGCTGGCTCGACGGGGCGGTGGCGCGCGACGACGGCGGGTTCGTGCTGACCGGTCCGGACGTGGCCCCGGACCCGGCGCGGGACCGACCGGCGCTGCCCTTCGAGACGAGCCAACCGGGCGTGTTCGCCATCGGCGACACCCGACGGGGAGGCGTGAAGCGGGTCGCCACCGCGGTGGGCGACGGCGCAGCAGTGGTGCAGCTCCTCCACGGCCACCTCGACGCCCTGCGCCCGGCCGGCGCCCACCGGTGACGTGACCGGTCCGGCGGGTGGTGCGGGCGCGGCGGTGGCCCGCCCGGTGCGGGTGCTCCTCCTCGTGGCCGCGGTCCTCGTGTTCCTCGCCGGGGTGCAGCTGTTCGTGTTCCCCTCGCGCACCGACGAGTACTTCGCGTGGACGATCCCGTCGCCCATGACCGCGGTCTTCCTCGGGGCCTCGTACTGGTCGGCCGTGGCGCTCGAGCTGAGCGCGGCCCGCGCCGAGCGGTGGGCGGAGGCCCGGATCGCCGTGCCGGCGGTCTTCGTGTTCACCGTGATCACGATGGTGGTCACCCTCGTCCACCTCGACGTGTTCCACCTCGACGGCGACCTGCCGGCGCCCACGCGGGCGGTCACGTGGGCCTGGCTGGGGGTCTACCTGGTCGTCCCGGTCCTGTTGGTGGTGGCCACCGTGGCCCAGCGCCGCCTCTCCACCGAGGTGCCGCCGCCGGGGGGCCTCCCTGCGCCGGTGCGGGCCACCCTGGTGGCCCTCGCCGTGGTCCTGCTCGGCCTCGGCGGGGCGTTGCTGGCCGTCCCGGGGTGGGCCGACGCCGCCTGGCCGTGGCCGGTAGCGCCCCTGGCCGCACGCGCCATCGGTGCCTGGCTCGTGGGACTGGGGGTGGCCGTGGTCCACGCCCTGCTGCTCGATGACCGCCCGTCGCTGCGCCCCCTCGCCCGCACCGGCGTGCTCTTCGGCGTCCTTCAGGCCGTGGCGCTGGTCCGCCACGGTGACGAGCTCGGCTCGGTCGACCTGCCCGCGGTGGCCTACGTGACGGCGCTGGTGGCCCTCACAGCGGTGAGCGCCTGGGCCCTGTGGGCCGGCCCCCGGGCGCCCGAGCCCGACGAGCCCGACAGGCCCGCCGAGGCGACGCCGGCGCGGCTCAGCGGCGCAACTCGAGGCCCTCGAGCTCGTCGGCGGTCCGCCACCGCTCCATGAGGGCGAAGAACGCCATGGCGCCCTCCGGGTAGCCCGACCAGTTCAGCCGCCCCCGATCGCCCGCCGGCCGGCCCTCGTTGTTGTAGTAGCCGGGCGTGCAGTCGGCGTTGCCCCCGATGAGCCGGGGCGGGGCGGCGAGGAGGAGGTCGACCCAGGCCTGCTCGGCCTCCTCGGTGGCCTCGACCTCGCGGAC